>DATLFI010000078.1:0-2431 GCA_035524895.1 Thermoanaerobaculia bacterium
CCAGCTGCAGGTGGTCGTCGGACGCCTGCAGGAGGACTACCCGGAGACCAATCGTGTCATGGGCGCCGCCTTCATGCCCGTGAGGGACTTTCTCGTGCGGAACGTGAAGGAGCGGGTCATCGTATTGCTCGGCGCCGTCGCGGTGCTCCTGCTGCTCGCATGCGCGAACGTGGCCAACCTGATGCTCGTGCGCGCCAACGATCGAACGCGGGAGATGGCGCTCCGGCACGCGCTCGGCGCCGGCCGGGCACGTGTCGTTCGTCAAATGCTCACCGAGAGCATGGTCCTGGCATTGGTCGGCGGCGTACTCGGCCTCGGCCGTGGTTGGCTCGGCGTGCGCGGCATGTCGGCCCTCACCCGCCTCGGGATCGAAGGAGCCACCGACATCTCGCTGGACGCGCGGGTGGTCGGCTTCTCGGTGGCGGTCGCCGTCCTCAGCGGCGTGCTGTTCGGAATCGCGCCGGCCATTCGGAGCACCACGGACGACGTGTATGCGGGCCTCATCGAAGGTGGCCGCAGTCAGTCGACCGGCAAGCATGGCGCTCGCGTGGCGGGGCTCCTGGTCTCGGCCGAGGTCGCGCTCGCGCTGCTCCTGGTGGTGGGCGCCGGTCTGATGATCCGCAGCTTCTGGCTCCTCCGCGAGGTCGACCCGGGCTTCAGCGTCGAGGGCGCGCTCGCCGTAGAGCTCTCGGTACCCTCCGTCCGGTATCCCAACCGTGATCAAGTACTCGGCTTCTGGGACCGGATGACCGAGGCGCTCGAGGCTCGTCCGGGGATCGAGCGAGCGGGCATCGTCGCACGCCTCCCGCTCGACGGCGCGAGCTGGTCCAGCCAGTTCCAGGCCGAGGGCTGGCCGCCCGACCGGGTCGGGTTCGAGATCCTGCACCGCGCCGCCGATGCGGGCTACTTCGAGGCGCTCGACATCCCGCTCATCCGAGGACGGCTGTTCGGGCCGAACGACGGGCCGGACGATCCCTACGTGGTGGTGGTCAACGAAACCTTCGCACGCGAGCACTTCCCCGACGAGGACCCGGTAGGGCAGCGGATCGCCTACGACAGGGCAGCCACGCCGGAGTCGACCTGGCGCGAGATCATCGGGATCGTGGGCGACCAGAGGCAGGAAAGCCCCGGGGCGCCCGCGAGGGCCGAGGTGTTCGAGAGCCGCAATCAGGACTGGTTACGGGAGGGATGGCTGGTCCTGAAGACCAGCATCGAGCCGATGGACGCGGTCGCCGGCGTGAGAGACGCGCTTCGGGAGTTGGATTCGGAGATCCCCATCGTCGACGTACGACCTCTCCGGGACGTATGGAGCGGCTCGCTGAGCAACGAGCGCTTCGTGTTGGTGCTCCTCGGCACCTTCGGCGCTGCGGCACTACTTCTGGCCACCGTCGGTGTCTACGGAGTCACCGCACAGGTCGCTCGGCGCCGGACACAGGAGATCGGGATCCGCATGGCGCTCGGGGCAGGCTCGGTCGACGTACTCGTCCTGATGCTCCGCCACGGCTTGGTCGTGATTGGCCTCGGCATCGCGGCGGGCCTGGCCTTGACGCTGCTCGCGGCCCGCGCGCTTTCATCCATGCTCTATGGCATCGGGCCCACCGATCCGGCGACGCTCATCGCGGTGGTGGCGCTTCTGGCTGGCGTCGCGCTGCTCGCCTGCTACCTGCCCGCGCGGCGCGCCACTGCGGTGGATCCGATGACATCCCTACGGACGGAATGAGGGCCGCGCCTTCAACCCTTCCAGGTCCACGCCATCGGCGAGCTTCCGCCGGCGCTCCCGAGCAACCTCGAGCTGGCGAATCCCTTCGGCGGTCAAACGGAAGTACCTGCGCCCGCGTGACCGGCGGGCGTCGTCCTCGGGCTCATGGGAGCCGACCCAGCCCTTCTGCTCCATGCGGTCGAGCGTCGAATAGACGGCTCCAATGCTCACGTCGCGACCGGTCGCATCCGCGAGCTCCCGGCGGACGACCATGCCATAGGCTTCATCGCCCGCCCGAGCAAGCGCCAGGAGGACCAGCTCTTCCAGCGAGCCCAGCAAGCCTTCTTGAGTCATCATCACTGCTCGCTCAGCACGGTCAAAGGATCGGTGCTGGCGGCGCGGCGGGCCGGTAGCCACGCAGCCAGGAGCGCGCTCCCGACTAGCGTGAGCGCGGCCACCACGAGCACTTCGGGTTGAGTGGGGCTGATCTCGAAGAGGAAGCTTTGAAGCGCGCGTGCTCCGAGAAGGCTTCCGCCGACTCCGAGCAGTCCGCCCGCCAGGGCGAGCCCGCCTCCATGTCGTAGCACTCGTGCGACCACACGGCCGGGCGGGACACCGAGTGCCAGTAGGATTCCCCATGTCCGCGACCTTCTGTTTACCCAATGATTCACCACCCCGTACGTGCCCACTGCGCCAAGCACGAGCGCGAGACCCCCGAGCACGGTGAGCAGG
>DATLFI010000079.1:0-16938 GCA_035524895.1 Thermoanaerobaculia bacterium
CGCCGAGCCGCCGGTAGAGCCGCTGCAGGCGAAGGACCTTCCCCGCGCACCGCATGAGCATCCGGCCCCACGGCGCTCCCAACGCAGCCCACGGGGGTTCCACCACGGGCTGCTGGGCGTCTGGGAGCCAACCTCTTGGGCAGGCAGCCCTTGGTACGTTCGTTGCTAGCTCTTGGTACGTTCGTTGCTGGGGTTATAATTCGGTAGGGGTCTGCACAGCGAGGGCAGCCCGAAGGTGGGTCCGGAGATACGTGAGGAGGGTGTGTGATGTTGGTGGAGTCGAAGCCCCTGGCCAGCCGCTGGCCTCCGATAGCTCTGTGTCTGATCTCCTTCGTTCTGCTGGGCGGCGGCATGGCCGCGGCCCAGGACCCGTGCGCAGGATCCAAACGGCTGCTCCGCCTAGGAGGCAGCAGCACGATGTTCCACGGGCCGATCCACAGCACGGCCGAGCTGCAGGCTCTGTTCCGGGAGCGCCGCTCTGACATCGAGACGCTGCTCCGCCAGGTCGGGTTCGGGGGGAACGCCCAGGACCTGTTCGCGGCAGTGAGCGCCGGTGACTCGATCGAAGAGATGAGCGTGGCCCGAGGCACGCGCATGGGCTGGATGTTCTTCCGGCGGCGCGCTCAGGCCACGGCCATGACCGACATCTGCTGGGCCGCGAACGAGTCGTTCGATGCCTACGTGATCGAGTTCGAATCTCCGGCGGCCACCACCAGCGCTCCGGGCACTCGGTACCGCATTGCGGTGCCGAAGGTGTGCGGCAACCTGGCGCTGCTCGGACAGGAGCCGGTCGCAAGACTAGCAGCGTCCGCGCTGCCGCTTTGCGCGCTCGAGGTGACCGACTCCTGTGACACCTTGCAGTTCGACATCGACGCCACCGGCACCACCGCCCAGGACATCTCGATCGCTATCGCGGGGCCCGAGCAACGCACCCTGGGCGCTTCGGACGCCGCGGCACCGCTACGTTGGCGCTACAGCAACCCGGAGAAAGAGGGAACCTTCCGCTTCACCCTCACTGGGCGCACCGAAGGCGCGCCGCAGTGCACCGACACCGTAACCATCGAACGCGACTGCTGCCCTGTCGAAGGTCCGCCTTCGATCGGGCTCACTAGCTCGGCCGACAACATCATGGTCGGCGAGGAAGTCCAGGTGCAGGCGGATCCGCGGGTGCATGAGTGCGCGGAGCTGCGCAGGGTGACGATCGACGGTGTCGAGGTGGCCGCACCCTACGCCCGCAACCTCTCCTGGGCCGCTCCGGGTGAGTACACGGTGGTGGGTCGCGTGACCGACGACGAGGGGCAGACCGCGGACGCGTCGTTGGTCATTCGCGTGCGATCGCAGCGCGGCTGGACCATCCGGCCGTTCCTCGCGGGGGTCCGCTTCGACGACGATGTCACTCGTCTCACCCGGCCGGGCGAAGCGGCTCCGGAGTTCTACAACTACCTCTGGGAGTCGGGCGAGGGATTCGGCGTCCAGGCCGAGTATCGAATGAATGACCGCCTCGGCATCGCCGTGGGAGCGCTGTTCGCTGACTTCACCACCGAGCTGATGTGGGACTACCTCACGCTGTGGGAGATGGACTTCGACGACATGGCGACGAAGACCTTCTTCGTCGGCCCGATGTTCCACCCGCTGCGCCGCGACAGTCGTGTCGACTTCTTCGTCGGCCCGGTGTTGCACTACACCGACATCGGCAGCGTCGAATACGTGATGCCCTCGCTCACGGTGCGCGAGGATTTCGACGACCAGTTCTCCTTCGGTGCGCAGCTCGGGTTGGACGTGCCGTTCCGGCGCGACGGGCGCTTCGGTCTCCACGTCGGCAGCCTCTGGCTGGATCTGGAGGGTGAGGCGGACGACTTCGACGTGAGCATCGACCCGCTCACCTTCAACCTCGGCGTGTTCTACCGCTTCCGCTGACAGCCGACGATCGCCGCCGGCGGCTCGCGCCGCCGGCGACGACGGGGCCAGAAGGAAGAGGCCGCCAGCGGGTCCGGCGCTATTCTCCCTGACGGTGTCCGAGCTTCCTCCATTCGGTGCCGATGCCGGGATTCTGGTTGGTGGCACGCCTGTCGCTCGTGATGGTTGCGTGCTGTTCGCGAAGCCGCCTCGGTCAGGACGGGTGAAGACCCGGCTCATCGGCGAGGTCACGGCAGATCGTGCTGCGGAGATCTATCGCGCCTTCCTGCTCGATCTCACCGGGGAGCTCGCCGGGGGGTCCTTCGAGCTACGCCTCGCCTGGGCGCTCGATGGAGACGAGGAGCAGCCTCCGTTCGAGCCGCCTCTGCCGTCCACGGCGCTGGTGCAGCACGGAGCCGACCTGGGCGCGCGGCTCCATCGCGCGCTAGCCACGCTGGTCGAGTTCGGGCACGAGCGGGTCGCGGCCGTCGGGAGCGATCATCCGGAGCTCCGTGCGGCTCGCGTCGAGGAAGCGTTCCGTGCGCTCGACAGGTACCCGGTGGTGATCGGCCCCGCGCTCGACGGTGGCTACTATCTGATCGCCCTGCGCGCTCGCCTGCTCCACCCTCGTCTCTTCGAGGACATCGCTTGGAGCACCGACTCAGTGCTCGAGCAGACGATTGCGCGCTGCACCGAGCGAGGCCTGTCTTGGCGCTTGCTGGAGCCGGCAGCCGACGTCGACACGCCCGCCGACCTCGAGGCGCTCGCTCGCCGGCTGCGCCGGCATCCGGAGCAGTGCCCGCGCACCGCGGCGGTGCTGCGCGAGTGGGGTCGGCTGTGAGGGTTCTCACCGCCGAGCAGATGCGACGCTTCGATCGGTGGGCGATCTCCGAGATCGGCATCCCGAGCCTGGTGCTCATGGAGAACGCTGCGCTGGGTGTCGCTGATGCCATCGGCGAGCGCTTTCCGGAAGCCGAGGAAGTGCTCCTGCTCTGCGGTCCGGGCAACAACGGCGGCGACGGTCTGGCATTGGCTCGGCACCTCCACGGCCGTGGCTATCGGTGCCGCGTCTGGCTCGCTGTCGAGGCGCGACAACTCGTAGGCGACGCCGCGGCCCAGCTCGGGTTCCTGCGGCGGTTGGGTGTCCCGGTGCACGAGATGGCGGAGGCTGATTTCGTGACCCTGCCGCAGGCCGAGGTGGTGGTCGACGCGCTCTTCGGCACCGGCCTCTCGCGCCCCCTGGAGGGTGGCTACGGCACGCTGGTCGACACCATCTCGGCTCACGAGGCGCCGGTGGTGGCGGTCGACCTGCCGAGCGGGCTCGACGCCAGCAGCGGCGCGCCGATCGGCCCGCACGTTCGCGCCGACGTCACGGTCACCTTCGCGCGGCCGAAGCTGGCACACGTGCTCGACCCGGCCGCTCGCGCGGTGGGAGAAGTGGTCGTCGCAGACCTCGGCGTGCCGTGGGTCGACCTCGAGGGCAATGGAGCTGGGTGCTGGCTGCTGCAGGCCGAGTCGCTGCGCGGGTGGTTGCCGGCACGACGCCCGCAGAGCCACAAGGGCGACTACGGCCACTTGCTCCTGGTGGCCGGCTCGCCCGGTATGTCGGGTGCCGCGGTGCTCGCGGCTCGCGCCGCGGTTCGCGCTGGCGCCGGTCTGGTCACGATGGCGGTGCCGGAAACGATTCGCGCGGAGTGTCATCTCGGCTGCCTCGAGGCGATGACGCTGTCGGTCGCGAATGGACTCGCCGCGCCACTCGACGGCTCGAGGCTCGAAGCGCTGCTCGTCGCAGCGTCACGACGCAGCGCGCTCGCGATCGGGCCCGGGCTCGGCACCGACGAGGAGATCACCGTGCTGGTGCGCGACCTGGTCCTTGGCGCCCGTGTGCCGACGGTGTTGGACGCCGACGGGCTCCATCCCTTCGCCGGCCGCCTGGAGGAGCTGGCGGCTCGCGAAGGAGACCTGGTCCTCACTCCGCATCCCGGCGAGCTGGCGCGTCTCCTGGGCGTCACGACGGGTGAGGTGCAGGGCGATCGGCTGGCTGCTGCTCGCGAGGCGGCGGCACGATCGAGGGCGGTAGTCGTGCTCAAGGGCCACCAGTCGCTCGTCGCCGAGCCCGACGGCGAGGTGGCGATCAACCACACGGGCAATCCAGGCCTCGCGACTGGCGGCACCGGCGACGTGCTCACGGGGGTAGTAGGGGCCCTCCTCGCGCAGGGGCTCGATCCGGCCACCGCCGCTCGACTCGGAGTGTTCGTGCACGGGCTGGCTGGCGACCTGGTCGCCGCCGACCTGGGCGAGCGCTCGCTCTCGGCCTCCGACGTGGCCGAGAGTCTGCCTGCGGGGTTCCGGGCCGTGGAGGACGGCGCGACGTGAGCTCGGTGAGGGAGCATCGCCGCGCCGTGGTCACGTTGCACGGTGAGGCCGACACTCGCGCTCATGGCCGCCGTCTGGCGGCGACTCTGGCGCCGGACGGCGTCCTGCTGCTCTATGGCGAGATGGGCGCTGGCAAGACCGTCCTTGCACAGGGCGTGGCGGAGGGGCTGGGACTCGACCCGCGATTGGTGCAGTCACCCACTTTCAGCCTCGTGCACGAGCACCGCGGTGACGCCGGTTCCATGATCCATGTAGACCTCTTCCGGCTCGACCGGAGTGAGGTGGCGGCGCTGGGGCTCGAAGAGTTGCTGGCCGAGCACGCGGTCAAGGTTGTCGAGTGGGCCGAGCGGCTGCCGTTCCAGGTCCCGGGCGCTGTGAGACTGTCGTTGCGGAAGCGAGCAGGGGAGGAGCGGGAGGTCGAGGAGTTGGCTGGCTCAGGGTAAGTCGAACGAACGAACCGAATTGGGGTGCTGATCCGTCATGCAGATGCAGATACGAACGATCGGTGTCGTGGGCTGCGGCCTGATGGGCCGCGGGATCGCGGAGGTGTGTGCGCTGGCGGGCTACCGCACGGTGGTGCGCGAGGTCGGTCAGGAGCTGCTCGATCGAGGCTTGGAGGCGATCCGGGCTTCGATCGACCGCGGAGTGGAGAAGGGTCGTATCGAACCTGCCGCGCGGGAGGGCGCTCGCATCGAAGGCACTCTCGACGTGCAGGCGCTTGCCTCGTGCGATCTGGTGATCGAGGCCATCGTCGAGAGCTTGGACGCCAAGGTCGCTCTGTTCCGCGACCTCGACCGTCTGCTCGGGCCGCATGCGCTGCTCGCCACCAATACCTCGTCGCTCACCGTGACCCCGCTCGCCGTTGCCACCTCGCGCCCCGACCGCTTCCTCGGGCTGCACTTCTTCAACCCGGTTCCGGCCATGAAGCTGGTCGAGGTGGTGCGCGCGCTGACCACGTCCGATGAGACTGTGACGGCTGGCAAGGAGCTCGTGGCCTCGCTCGGCAAGGTGGCGGTCGAGTGCCACGATCGGTCCGGGTTCCTGGTGAACCGCCTGCTGGTGCCCTACCTCCTGGATGCGATCCGCGCCCACGAGAACGGTGCCGGCTCGCTCGAGGACATAGATACGGCGATGAAGCTCGGTTGCGGGCACCCGATGGGGCCGTTCACGTTGCTCGACTTCGTCGGTCTGGACACCACGCTGTCGATCGCGGAGATCATGTTCCACGAGTATCGTGAGACGCGCTTCGCGCCGCCACCGCTGCTTCGCCAGATGGTGCAGGCGGGCCGCCTTGGAAGGAAGTCAGGGCGGGGGTTCTTCGAGTACTCGAAGTAGCGCCTGTGGCGATGCGCTCCCCCTCGAGAAGCGGTCCGCGACCCCAGGCCGGGACGGCGATCAGTCGCGCTAGACTGCGTCCGTCTCCCGGTGCGGCGTGGCTGCTACGGCCGGCGCCTCGATCGACCGAGGAGGAACCCACTTGACGGGATCCCCTGGATTGCCTGACCCAGCTGCAGTGATCTCGGATCGGCGCGTCGTCGTGCCGGACGAGGCGCTCGGGGTCCTGTGCGGTCCGCACGACGAGAACCTCAAGCGCATCGAGCGCACGTTCGGGGTCGAGGTCGGCGCGCGTGGGGGTGAGCTACACGTGCGGGGCGCCGAGCCCGGCGCGGAGCGCGCGGCGCACCTGGTAGCCGAGCTCGTTGCCTTGCTGGACCGTGGGTACGACCTCCGGGCCCGCGACCTGCAGACCGCGATCCGGGTGATCCAGGAATCGCCGCAGGCGTCGCTCGTCGACTTCTTCCTGGGCGAGGGGCTGGTCGCTACGGCGAGGCGGATGGTGGCTCCGCGCTCGCTCAACCAGCAGCGATACCTGCGGGCGATGCAGGACCACGATCTGGTGATCTCCGTCGGGCCGGCAGGCACCGGCAAGACCTACCTCGCGGTGGCGATGGCGGCTGCGGCGCTGGTGGAGAAGAAGGTGCGACGGATCGTGCTCGCCCGACCGGCGGTGGAGGCGGGGGAGAAGCTGGGCTTCCTGCCGGGAGACCTCGCAGCCAAGGTGAACCCCTATCTCCGTCCGCTCTACGACGCGCTGTACGACATCCTCGGCTTCGAGCAGGTGAGCCGCATGCTCGAGCGCGAGATCATCGAGGTCGCGCCGCTGGCGTTCATGCGGGGCCGCACGCTCAACGAGAGCTTCATCATCCTCGACGAAGCGCAGAACACCACGCCGGAACAGATGAAGATGTTCCTGACCCGCATCGGCTTCGGCTCGAAGGCGGTGGTCAACGGCGACGTGACGCAGGTCGACCTGCCCGCGGGCCGGGTCTCCGGCCTTCGCGAGGCGGTGCACGTGCTGGAAGACGTCGAGGGAGTAGCGTTCGTCGAGTTCGGGCAGGCCGACGTCGTGCGCCACGAGCTCGTGCAGCGCATCGTCCGAGCCTATGCGGCTCTCGAGGGCGAGGGGTCCGTGTCCCCGGTCGTTGGGCGGAAGGTCGCCACTCCGCCCGCAGACCCCGAGGGCGACCGGCGCGGCTAGTCCGCTCGAGCGTGGAGGGGCCTGTGCCCCGAAGAGGCAGAGAGCAGGGAGTCGACTCGAATGTTCAAGTTCCGCCAATCGACTGCGTCGAGCCCCGGCACGGGAGGCCGCCGGCGAGGTCGCCGCCGGCTCGAGGTGCAGCGGCTTCGCGACCGGCTGCTCGACGCACATTGGCTATGGCTGGTTGTGCTGGTGGTGCTCGGGACCTGGCTCATGGCGCCCGACGGCACTTTCCTGCGTCCCTACTTCGAGGTGGGCCAGATAGCGGCGCACGACCACGTCGCGAGCCGCGACCTGCTGCTGCTCGACGAGGCGACCACGGAGGACAAGCGCCGGCGCGCCCGTGAAGAGGTCCTGACGATCTACGACCTCGACGCGTCGAGGGAGGCGGCGCAGGACGAGCAGTTCGCCCGACTGTTCGCTGCGGGCCGCGATGCCCTTCGGGGACGCGGCTCTGGCGACGAAGAAGCCGATACGCCGCTGTGGCAGGTGCTGCAAGAGAACAGCCGACTGCGGCTGGACGAGGCGCAAGCACGGATGCTCGCGCGTCGCGGTTTTTCGGCAGAGCTGGAGGATCAGGTCCGGGCGCTGGTGCGATCCCTGCTGCGGGCTGGCGTGGTCACCAACAAGGAGTTGCTCCTGGAGCACCGCATGCGCGGCATCGTGCTGCGGAACGTGCAGAGCGGCGAGGAGCAGACGCAGCTCGACCTCTACGAGTACCGAGGCTATCCGGACGACGTGCGGCGCTATCTCGAGCTCGAGGTCGGCCGGTGGGCAGCCTGGCGGCGCGAGGACCGGGAGCAGCTCGTGACGCTACTGCTCCTGAACACTCCCCCCAACATCTCGCTCAATCTGGGCGCGACACGCGCGCGGCAGGAGCAGGCGGCTACGGCGGTGGAACCGGTCTACAACCAGTTCCGCCGTGGCCAGGTGGTCGCGCGCAAGGGAGACCAACTCGGCACCGCTCAGGTGCGCATCCTGCGCGAGTTGTCGGGGGCGGAGTCGAGCTGGCGGCAGATGCTGCCCGTTCTCGGTAGCTCCCTGCTGCTGCTGCTCGCAGGGGTCGCCGTGGTGCAGGGGGTACGCCGCACCAAACTGGCTGTGGGAGTGGATGCTCGCGCGCTCGGCGGGATGCTGGTCTTGCTGGTGCTCTCCCTGGGCGCTGCTCGGCTCGGGATCCTGATGGCGGAAGCGCTGGCCGAGACCTTCGATCGGCCGGTGCTGCAGTCCGCCCGCAGCTACTCGTACGCGATCCCGTTCGGGTCGCTCGCGCTGGTGGTGTCTCTCCTCTACGGACGGGGTGCCGCCCTGCTCGTCACGATGGGTTTCTCGCTGGTGGTCGGCAGGATGGCAGGCGAGGGCGCGTGGTGGGGCACCTTCTACGTGCTGGCGACGTCGTTGACCGCGATCTATGCCCTCGACCGCTTCAAACAGCGTGCGGCGATCACTCGCGCGGGCGCCGTGGTCGGCCTGGTGGGCATGGCCGCGAGCTTGACGCTGGCGCTCCTCGCTGGCTTCGAGTCGCTGTCGCCTTCCGTCCTGGCCTTCGACTTGGCGTGTGCGCTGCTCGGCGGCGTGTTGGTCGCGGCCGCGACCAGCTTCCTGGTGCCGATGCTCGAAGCGGTGCTGCCGGTGACCACGGACATGACCCTGCTCGAGCTCAGCGACACGAACCTGCCGCTGTTGCGGCGGCTGGCCTTCGAAGCGCCGGGGACGTTCCAGCACTCGCTGATGGTCGCCAGCCTGGCCAAGGCCGGCTGCGAGGCGATCGAAGCCAACGCCGTGCTCGCCTACACCGGCGCCCTGTACCACGACATCGGAAAGATCCTTCGGCCCCAGTACTTCATCGAGAACCAGCGCGAGGGCCAGAACCCTCACGACAAGCTGGCGCCGTCGATCAGCGCGCTGATCCTCGTCAACCACGTCAAGGAAGGCGTCGAGATGGCGCACGAGTACCGGCTGCCGCCTCCGATCGTGGACGCCATCGAGCAGCACCACGGCACGCGCCCGCTGAGCTTCTTCCTGAATCGTGCCATCGAACAGCACGGGGCTGATGGCGTCGATGAGCACCAGTACCGCTATCCCGGCCCGAAGCCCTGCAACAAGGTGATGGGCGTGCTGATGCTGGCCGACGCCGTCGAGGCCGCGAGTCGGACGTTGCGCGACCCGAGCGACGTGGTGCTCGAAGGCCTGCTACGCCGGCTCTTCGACGACTGCCTGCACGATGGCCAGCTCGACGGTTCCGAGCTGACGCTGGGCGATCTCGCCGCAGTGTCCGCTGCCTTCCTGCGAGTCCTGCGCACGATCCATCACCGCCGCATCGACTATCCAGGTTACGTGTTCCAGGACCCGGCGGCTGGAGAGCGCCGGCTTCGCGCGGTGGAGTCCCGTTGAGCGTCACGGCTGCGCTCGAGGTGGCCCTGATCGGACTCGACGAGGCTCCTCCGGGCCTCGACGCGTCCGCTCTCGACCGCTGGCTGGTCGAGGTCGTGCGGGTGCTGTGCCCGGAGGCGGTCTCGATGGGCGTGCGCTTCGTCGGCGACCAGGAGATGCGCGACATCCACCGGCGCTACCGCGGTCGCGATCACTCGACGGACGTCCTCTCGTTCCCCGGCGACGACACACCCGAGGGCCGCCATCTCGGCGACCTCGTCGTGTCGCTCGAAAGGGCTAGCTCGCAGGCCGCGGAGTCCGGGCTCACCCTGGACCAAGAGGTGCGCGAGCTGCTGCTCCATGGCGTGCTGCACTGCCTCGGCCAAGACCACGAGACAGACCAGGGCGAGATGGATCGTCTGGAGCTGGAGCTTCGGCGCCGATTCGTCGCCGCTCCTTTCCCGGCGGGGCAGCGAGCATGACCGCGCGGGCAGACGTCGGGTCGCTCTCCGGCGCGGTGGCGCTGATCGGCCGCCCCAACGCGGGCAAGTCGACGCTGATGAATCGCTTCCTGGCCGAGAAGGTAGCGATCGTCTCGGACAAGCCGCAGACCACTCGTCAGAGGATCACCGGCATCCTCAGCGGCGAGCGCGGACAGATGGTCTTCTTCGACACGCCAGGCGTCCACAAGCCGCAGTTCCGGCTCAACCGTCAGATGGTGCAGGCCGCGATCGATGCGCTCGACGCCGCCGACGCGGTGTGCGTGGTGGTCGATGCGAGCGCCGCCTTCGGCCGCGGTGACGAGCACCTGATCGAGCTCGTGAAGCGCACCCAGCGGCCGAAGCTCCTGGCGCTCAACAAGGTCGACCTCGTCCGCAAGGATCGACTGCTGCCGCTGATCGAGCGCTATACAACGCACGGGTGCTTCGAGGAGATCGTTCCGGTGAGCGCGCTCACCGGGGACGGTGCCGAGCTCCTTCTAGACCTGCTGTGGTCGCGGCTGGCGGAAGGTCCCCCGCGCTACGACCCCGAGCTGCTGACCATCCACACCGAGCGATTCCTGGTCGCCGAGCGCATTCGCGAGAAGGCGCTGGCTCTCCTCCACGACGAGCTGCCGTTTGCCACCGCGGTGATGATCGACCGCTGGGAGGAGCGCGAGAACGGCGTGCTGGTGCTCACGGCGACGATCCTGGTGGAGAAGCCGGGCCAGAAGAAGATCGTGATCGGCCGCGGCGGTGCCCAGATCAAGGCCATCGGCATCGCCGCCCGCGAGGATCTGGAGCGGTACCTCGAGCGCCCCGTCTACCTCGAGCTGTTCGTCCGCGAGCAGCGGCAGTGGCGCGAGGATCCGCGCGTCCTCGGGGAGCTCGACGCGGGGGTGGTGGCCACGGAGACGCTCCTGGAGCCGAAGTAGGGTCGGGGGCTGGTAGCCCCGCCCCGCTTGCCTGGGTTGCCAGCACCCTAGCAGCCCGTGGTGGAACCCCGGTGGGCTGCGTTGGGAGCGCCGTGGGGCCGTATGCTCATGCCGTGCGCGGGGAAGGTCCTTCGCCTGCAGGGGCTCTACCGGCGGCTCGGCGTTGGCGCGGGAGCGGTGGCGATGCTGGGTCCATCGCTGAGCGAGCGCAACACCGCAGACGGCCCCACGCCGCCCCAACCGCTTTGGGCGCGGGGGTTTGCGGCCGCTAGCTGCGTTGGGCCTCCTGCACGATGGCACCGCATCGCGTTCTTCGGCCACGCCTTGCCAGCGGCCGCAGATCCCCGCGCGCAGCCTCACGCGGGTTTCACCACGGGCTGCTGGGGGTCCAGAGGACCTGGATCGTGGACCGGTCGGTTCGGGGCCTAACCAGGAGATGGCTGTGCCAAGGATAGCGCCAGCCGAGGCCTCACGCCGGGCCAAGGTGCCGGTGCGCGCCGGGCGAGCCCGCGAAGCACAGCAGCTCCATGCCCGCCTCGACGGCAAGCTCCACCGCGAGGCTCGAGGCGGCTCCCACCGCGACCAGCACCGGGGCGCCCGCCATCGCAGCCTTCTGCACGATCTCGAAGCCGGCGCGACCGCTGACGACCAAGATACTGCCGGCGAGCGGCTGCGGCCGATCGGCCAGCGAGCCCACGAGCTTGTCGACGGCGTTGTGCCGGCCGATGTCCTCGAACACCCCGAGGCAGCGTCCCGTCGGGTCGAAGGCCGCGGCGGCATGGATTCCGCCGGTGCGCTGGAACAGGATCTGCCGGACCTGCATCTCGTGCAACAGGGACGGCACCATCGCCGGGTCGAGATCGATGGGTGCCACCTTTCCTCCCACGCCACCCCAGAGATCTTCGAGCGTCGGCTTGCCGCATGCGCCGCATGCACTGGTCACGCGGAGCTCGCGCTCCACCTTGCGGCGCGCCCACCGGTCGAGCGCGGGCTCGCCGAGGGTCACCTCGACCCGCTCGCCGCGCGCTACAGCGTCCGGCGGAGCAGCCTCGACCCCGAGCGACCCGACGTCGGCCAAGCTGTCGATCACGCCCTCTGCGAGCAGGAACCCGAGCGCGAGCTCGCGGTCGTGGCCAGGCGTGCGCAGTGTGATCGCGAACGGCCGGCGCTCGACCCGAATCTCGAGCGGTTCCTCGACCGCCACCCAGTCGAGATCCGCGGCCGCACCCCGAGCCAGCCGCTGGACCCGCACCGCACGCGCGCCGGCAGGCTCGTCGCCAGGGTGGCCACTCGTCGGATCCTCGGGACGCGGAGCGACCTCACGCACGACCGCAATTGTAGAAGCAGTCCGTAGCGGCCGTCGCCAACCACACTCGCTAGACCATGGTCCCTAGACCGCCGCCGCTGCCCCCGCCTGGTAGGCTCGCGCTCTTTCGTCGAGCTCTCGTTCCCTGAGTCGCCGCAAGCCTCGGCCGACGAGCTCGAGTCGCCGAGTGCCGGAGCCTTCGCCCCGGCTGCAGACCGCCGATTCCTGACCGCTCACCACCCCCATGCTCCTCTACTGGCTAGCCGTCGCCGGCGGCGTCGCTCTCCTCTACTTCGGAGGTGAGCTGCTGGTGCGCTACTCGACCGACCTGGCGCAGGCGTTCGGCGTGCGACCGCTGATCATCGGGCTGACGGTGATCGCATTTGGCACCTCGGCGCCGGAGCTCGCCGCGAGCGTCGTCGCGGCGGCGGCCGGCGCCCCGGGCATCGCCGTCGGCAACGTGGTCGGCTCGAACATCGCCAACATCGGCCTGATCCTCGGCATCACGGTGGCGTTGTCGCCGCTCTCGGCCGAGAACCAGTTCATTCGGCGAGAAGTGCCCTTCATGATCGCGTCGGGGATGCTGCTCGTGCCGTTCGTGCTCACCGGCATGCTCGCGCGCTGGCATGCGCTGGTGCTCCTCGCGCTGATGGCGCTGTTCATGGGGTGGCAGCTCATACAAGCGCGCGCGGGCGACGAGCCCCGAGCCGACGAAGGGCGCTCGGCGGCCAAACTGTGGGCCTGCCTCGGAGCTCTCGCGGGTCTCGCTGTCCTGCTCGTAGGTGCTCAGGGCCTGGTGTGGGGCGCCAAGTCCCTCGCCGCCGCCTTCGGCGTGAGCGACCGCATCATCGGCCTGACAGTGGTCGCGTTCGGCACCAGCGTGCCGGAGCTCGCGAGCTCGCTGGTCGCTGTGTATCGACGCAAGGCCGAGTTGGTGCTCGGCAACATCATCGGCTCGAACATCTTCAACACGCTCTTCATCCTGCCGGCCGCGATACTGGTGAAGCCGATCCCGGTCTCGTTCGATGACTTCGGCTTCGACCTCGTGGTCATGGTCGCTTTCAGTGTCGCGTTGCTGATCTTCTTCCTGGCCGGCCGCCGGCTGTCGCGCGCCGAGGGTGTCGTGCTGCTGTTGGGCTACCTGGCGTACGTGGGCTTCCTGGCGACCGCGGCGACGGCCTGACCAGCGCCCAGCGCTCCGCGGCGGGCTTCACGCTGGGATATCCTGTCCTCGTTCGCGACGCGTCCCGCGTCGAGCCCGCCGGCGGGTCCGCGACCGCGCACCACATTGCGCTCCACCCTCACCCCTCCCCCAGGAGGCCACGGCTCCATGACCGAGGTCGCGTCCGGGCGCACCGCAGCGCTCGCCAGCACCGCCGCGCGGAACGCTGGCGGCGAGAACGCCGCATCCCCTTCCGGCCCGGCGCCGTTCCGGCGCCGGCACAACGGCCCCGGACCCGCAGAGGTCGCGGCCATGCTCGGCGAGCTCGGCCTGGCTTCGCTCGACGAGCTGGTCGATCGCGCGGTGCCCCGCGCCATCCGCCTCGGCCGCCCGCTCGCGTTCGGCGACGCCTCGATCGATCGCGGTCTCACGGAGCGCGAAGCTCTGGACCGCCTGCGCGCCATGGCGAGCGAGAATCAGGTGCGCCGATCCTTTGCCGGCATGGGCTACCACGCCTGTACCACGCCTCCGGTCATCCAGCGCAACGTGCTCGAGAACCCGGGCTGGTACACCGCCTACACCCCGTACCAGGCTGAGATTGCCCAGGGGCGGCTCGAAGCGCTGCTGAACTTCCAGACCCTGGTACTCGATCTCACCGGGCTCGAGGTCGCCAACGCCTCCCTGCTCGACGAGGCGACTGCCGCCGCGGAGGCGATGTCGCTCTGCTACTACGCGCTGCGCGAGAAACGGCGTCGCTTCCTGGTCGCCGCGGACTGCCACCCGCAGACCATCGAGGTGGTCTCGACTCGCGCCTGGCCGCTCGACATCGAGATCGAAGTGGCCGAGCCGCACGAGCTCGAAACGCGTCTCGCGGCCTCCGGCAGCGAGATCTTCGCGGTGCTGCTCCAGACCCCGGGGACCGACGGCGCGGTGCGCGACCCTGCGCCGGTCTTCGCGCGAGCGCGCGAGCTCGGTGCACTCGCGGTCGCCGCCGTCGACCCGCTCGCGACGGTGCTGCTGCGCTCGCCCGGCGAGCTCGGCGCGGACGTCGCCGTCGGCAGCCTCCAACGCTTCGGCATGCCCATGGGTTTCGGCGGGCCGCACGCCGCGTTCATCGCGGTCCGCGAGGCGCACAAGCGGTTGCTCCCCGGACGGGTGGTCGGCGTGTCGAAGGATGCGGGTGGGCGGCCCGCGCTGCGCCTCGCGATGCAGACACGCGAGCAGCACATCCGGCGCGAGAAGGCGACTAGCAACATCTGCACCGCGCAGGTGCTGCCGGCGGTGGTCGCGAGCATGTACGCGGTGTACCACGGACCCGAAGGCCTGCGCGGCATCGCTTCCCAGGTGCACGGCCTCGCCGCCTCGCTCGCAACCGGCCTCGGCGCGCTGGGGCTCGGGCTCCGTCACGCTTCGTTCTTCGACACCGTGCGGGTCGAGCTCGGCAGCCTGGAGCGAGAGCGCGCGGTGCTGGAGCACGCGCGCAGGGGCGGCCTCGAGCTGCGACCTTTCGGCGACGGGTCGGTCGGCGTGGCGCTCGACGAGACCACCACGCCGGGTGACGTCGAGGCGTTGCTCGCGGTGTTCGCGGCGGCGGCGGGCGACAGCGGCCAGCCCACGGCGAACCGGCGCGCAACCGACCCCGGTGCCGAGCACCTGCCGCAGGCACTGCAACGCCGCGGCACCATCCTCGATCACGAGGTGTTCCAGCGCTACCGGTCGGAGACCGAGCTGCTGCGCTACCTGCACCGCCTCGAGTCCAAGGATCTGTCGCTCACCACCTCGATGATCCCGCTCGGCTCGTGCACCATGAAGCTGAACGCGACCGCCGAGATGATGCCGGTGACCTGGCCCGGGTTTGCCGAGCTGCATCCGTTCGCGCCGCCCGAGGCCACTGCCGGCATGTTGCGGCTGTGCCGGGAGCTCGAGGAGTGGCTGGCTGAGATCACCGGCCTTCCGGCGGTGTCACTCCAGCCCAACGCCGGCTCGCAGGGCGAGTACTCCGGCTTGCTCGTGATCCGTCGTTTCCACGAACGGCGCGGCGAGGGCCACCGGCGCGTGTGCCTGATCCCGACTTCGGCGCACGGCACCAACCCTGCGAGCGCGGTGATGGCCGGCCTGCGGGTGGTATCGGTGGCCTGCGACGACAACGGCAACATCGACCTCTCCGACCTCCGGTCGAAGGCCGAGAAGCACTCCCGCGACCTCGCCGCGCTGATGGTCACCTACCCGTCGACGCACGGCGTCTTCGAGGAGGAGATCCGGTCGATCTGCGACGTGGTCCACGAGCACGGCGGGCAGGTCTACCTCGACGGCGCGAACATGAACGCGCAGGTGGGTCTCTGCCGCCCCGGCGACTACGGCGCCGACGTCTGCCACCTCAATCTGCACAAGACGTTCTGCATCCCGCACGGCGGCGGCGGCCCCGGCATGGGGCCGATCGCCGCGGCGCCCCACCTGGCGCCCTACCTGCCCGGCCACCGCACGGCCGGCATCGGCGACGAACAGAGCCTCGGCGCGGTCAGCGCGACGCCGTACGGCAGCGGTGCCATCCTGCCGATCTCGTGGGCCTACATCGCGATGATGGGTTCGGAGGGCCTCGCGGAGGCGTCGAAGATCGCGGTACTCAACGCGAACTACATGGCGCGCCGCCTGCAGGACCACTACCCGGTGCTCTACCGCGGGCGCGGCAGGCTGGTGGCGCACGAGTGCATCCTCGACCTGCGTCCGCTCGAGCGCTCCGGCATCAAGGTCGAGGACGTCGCCAAGCGCCTGATGGACTACGGCTTCCACGCGCCGACCGTGTCGTGGCCGGTGACGGGTACCCTGATGCTCGAGCCCACCGAGAGCGAGTCCAAAGAGGAGCTCGACCGCTACTGCGACGCGCTGATCGCGATCCGCGACGAGGCGCGCGAGATCGAGCAGGGGCGCGTCGCCGTCGAGGACAGCCCCCTGCGCCGCGCGCCCCACACGGCGTTCGAGCTCGCGCACGAGGACTGGAACCGCCCCTACTCGCGCGAGCAGGCTGCGTTCCCCAGCGCCTGGACCCGCGAGCACAAGTACTGGCCGCCGGTAGCGCGTATCGACGCCGCCTGGGGCGACCGAAACCTCTTCTGTTCCTGTGCCGGTCTAGAAGCGGTAGCCGAGCTCGCGGGCTCGGAGTAGCGCCGCCTCCCCGAGACCTATCGCACCACCAGGACAGGGCTCTCGATCGCCTCCGCGACCGCGAGCAGAGCTTCCCGCTCGAGCCCCTCGCCGCCGCCGGGCAGCACCAGGATCCCGCAGCCGACACGGCGAGCCGTGCGCAGCAGATCTGCGGCCGAGGCGCTCTTCGCGCTGATGACCCGCGGCGGCGGCGAGGCCCACTGCACCACCTCGAGGATCTCGGCTTCGCGGCGCTTGCGCTCCTTCTCGCCGCCTGGGACCACCGCCACTACTTCCTGATCTTCCGCGCTGCGGAAACGCCAGGCCAGCTCAGCGGCACGCCGCGCCGCGACGGACCCGTCGTAGACCAGCACCAGGGGTAACGGCAGGTTCACTCGGGGTCGCACCAACAGAGTGCGGCGCGGACCGGTGATCAAGATCTGCCGCGCGATCGGGCCGAGGCGCGACGCCGACCCCGCCGACCAGCCGCTGCGGCCAACCACCGCGAGGTCGTTGTCCTCGGCGAGGCGCAGCAGCTCGCCGGCGACGGTGCCGCGGCCGACGCGGAACGACCAGCGAACGCGAGCGCGCGCGGCGCTGCGCGCGACCGCGGCGCGGAGGCGCGCCGCCTCGGCGCGGTAGCGACGCTCGATCAGGCGCGGTGCCAGCTCGCGGGTGCGCCCCGAGTAGAGCCCCACCTCCTGACCCAACGCGCGCTCGCACGCTCCGAG
>DATLFI010000080.1:0-3565 GCA_035524895.1 Thermoanaerobaculia bacterium
TCACCGTCACGGATCCTCGTGAGACCGAGCTACCCGACGTGGGCCTCCTGGAGCTCGAGGACGCGGAGAGCGGGGAGCTCGTGCTCGTCGATACGCGGCGGCCACACGTGCGCGAGTCCCTGCGCGCGTGGGCCGCGGAGCGCCGCCAGCGCCGGAAAGAGCTCTTCCGCGGAGCCGGCGTCGGGGAGATCGAGCTCCAGACGGATCTGCCCTACGTCGAGCCGATCGTTCGCTTCTTTCGCTCTCGGGAGCGTCGCTGAGAGTGCACCGTCCCGCCAACCGCCGACCGCTTCCGGCCCTGTCCCTGGCCACAGCGCTGATGGCCCCAGCGCTGATGGTCTCAGCTGCGCTCGTGCTCGCGTGCGGGGACGCCTCGAACACGGTCGCCCCAGAGGGCGCCGCTGCCGGGACCGTCACCGTGACGGCCGCGGCGGATCGATCGACCGCGACCGTCGGCGACGCCGTCCGCTACACGGTAGAGGTGCGTCATCCCGAAGGCATGTCGCCGATCCTGCTCGCCCCGGTGGTGGACGGCGCGGTGGGCGGTCTGCGGGTCGTGGACGCCGGCGTCGAGCGGCCGCGCCGGCCGCGGGGCGTCGCGCTGGCGCGCCACTGGTGGATCCTGCGCGCCGAGAGGACTGGCTCCTACGTGCTCCCGGCCGCATCCGTGACCGTAGAGGCGTCAGAGGAAGGTGAGCGGAGGATCGAGTCGAACGAGGTCTTCGTCGACGTGGTCTCGATCCTGCCGGAGGACGCCGCCGACATCCGCGACGTCAAGCCGCCGCGGCGCAGCGCGGGTTGGATGCGCTGGCTGTGGATCGGCGCCGCAGCGCTCGCGCTCGCCGTCGCTTTGTTCGCCTGGTGGTGGTGGCGCCGTCGGCAGCGCGAAGCGCAACAGGCTCCCGCCCTGCTCCCGCACGAGTTGGCCCTGCGCGAGCTCGACCGCCTGCGGCGTACGGATTTCTCGAGCCTGGCGGAGCTGCGGCGTTACTACTTCGAGATCTCGGAGGTGCTTCGCCGCTACGTCGAGGCTCGGTTCGGGCTCAACGCGACCGACCTAACGACCGAGGAGATCTTCGCGCGCCTGGGCGAGCTGCGCGACCTGGCCGGGATGCAGTCGACCTCGTTGCGCGAGTTCCTGGTGGCCACTGACCGGGTGAAGTACGCGGCCATGGTGCCCACCGAGCCCGAGATCGAACAGACCTACGAGCTGGCGCTGTCGTTCGTCGAGTCGACGCGGCAAGGCGTCGATTCGGCAGCGCGCGCCGAGGGTGGCGTGCCGATGGAGCCGGGAGATCCTCCCGGCGCCGGTGCCGGCAAGCCCGCCGAGCAAGAAGAGGCTCCTCCGGCTTCTCCGCGGCGCGCGGTGGGTTGAGGCGATGGAGCTGGGTCGTATCTTCTTCGCGGACCTGTGGTTGGCGTGGTTTCTGCTACCTATTTTCGGGCTGTGGGTGGCGGCGATGCTCCTGCTTCCGAGGATTCGCCGGGCCCGCAATCGCCGGGACCGGTCGGCGTTGCGCTATTCGAGCGTGGCCCTGGTCGCGCGGGCGAGCGGCGGTCCGGTGGCCTTGCTGCGGCGGGCGACGCGTGGCCTGCGGTGGTTGGTCGTAGGGCTGCTGCTGGTGGCGATGTTTCGTCCTCAGACCGGTCGCACCTTGACAGAAGTCAACACCGAAGGTATCGACGTGGTGCTGGTGATGGACACCTCGGGCAGCATGCAGGCGCTCGACCTCGACGTCGACGAGCGGAGCATTCCCCGCCGGCGCAACCGCCTGCAGGTCGCGGTCGACGTGGTCCGGAAGTTCGTGACGGCGCGTCCCAACGACCAGCTCGGACTGGTGGTGTTCGGAGAGCACGCGTTCACGCAGGCGCCCCTGACGCTCGATCACCGCCTGCTCGAGACCTTCCTGGGCCGGCTCGAGATCGGCATGGCGGGCGATGCCACGGCGATCGGCGAGGCGGTGGGCATCGGGGTGAAGCGCCTGCAACAGTCGCCGGCCGAGTCGAAGGTGATCGTGCTCTTGACCGATGGTCGCAACAACGCGGGACGGCTGGCTCCCGTGACCGCTGCCGAAGCGGCTGCCGCCTTCGGGATCAAGCTCTACGCGATCGGCGCCGGCGGCAAGGGCCAGGCGCCGTTCCTGGTCGACACCGGCTTCGGCAAGCGACTGATCTACGAAAACGTCGACATCGACGACGAGACGCTGCAGCGTATGGCCGAGGTCACCGGGGGCAGGTACTTCCGAGCGGAGGACGAGCGTGGGCTCGCCGAGACCTACGCCGAGATCGATCGCCTCGAGAGGACCGAGATCACCATGGAGTCGTACACCGAGTACGACGATCGCTACGAATGGCTGGTGGCGCCGGCTCTCGTCCTGTTGTTGCTCGAGATCGGCCTGCTCGGCACGCGTTTGAGGGCCCTGCCATGAGCGCTGTTTCGACGCGGAGCCTCCTCGCGATCTCGGCTGCGGCCGTGTTGGTTGCCGGCTGCGACGACGTGCGCCTGGGCCGGCCGGACGCGCTGTGGTTGTTGTGGGTCGTCCCGTTGCTGGTGCTGTTTCTCGTCTGGGGCGCGCGCCGTCGCGCGCTCCTGCTCCGGCAGTTCGCCACGCCGGCATTGCTCGAGCGGATCGTCCTGGGCTCCAGCCGGGGCCGGCGCGCGTTCAAGTCGGTGCTCCTGGTGATTGGGGTCACCTCGGCGGTGCTCGCGCTCGCCGGCTTCGCCTACGGCTTCACCTGGGAGGACGTGAGCCGGCGGGGCGTCGACATCGCGGTCGCGCTCGACGTCTCCGACTCGATGCTGGTGAAGGACGCCGACCCGGCGTCGGGGCTGAGCCGATTGGAACGTGCGCGCCGCGAGATCGCCGACCTCCTCGACGTGATGCGGGGCGATCGACTCGCGCTCGTGGCCTTCGCCGGCCTGGCCTATGTCGAGCTTCCTCTGACGCTCGACTACCAGGCCGCCAGGCTGTTCCTGGACGTGCTCGACACCGACCTCATTCCCGTGCCGGGCACCGCACTGGACGCAGCCATCGACACCGCGATCGAGGCGCTGGAGGAAGGCGGCGGCAAAGGCGAGAAGGCGCTGATCCTGATCACCGACGGCGAGGATCACTCGGGCAAGGCGCTCGAGGCGGCGGCGCGCGCCAAGGCTCGCGGCATCCGCATCTTCTCGATCGGCATCGGCCGCGAGGAGGGCTCGCCGATACCGCGCGAGAGCGGCGGGTTCCGGCGCGACGAGAGCGGCGAGATCATCCTCAGCCGTCTCGACGAGCCCACGCTGCAGCGCCTCGCTCTCGAGACCGGCGGTCGCTACGTGCGGTCGGTCACCGGCGACCTCGACCTCGAGCAGGTCTACTTCCAGGGCATCAAGGCGTCGATCGCGGAGCAGGAGCTGGGCGCGACGCGCCGTCAGCGCTGGAAAGACCGCTTCCAGTGGCTGCTCGCGTTGGCTCTGGTGGCGCTGATGGTCGAGCCGCTCGTAGCGGAGTCCGCCCGTGGGCATAAGCTGGTGACGCGCGAGAGCCACGTGGGTACGACATCATGAGACCAGCCAGGATCCAGA
>DATLFI010000081.1:0-2563 GCA_035524895.1 Thermoanaerobaculia bacterium
GTAGCCCCAGGCATGCCATCGGTCGTTGAGGCTCGTGTAGAGAAGGGCGCTGCCGACGCCGGCGAGGACGGCGCCGGGGATCACCATCCCCGCCCGAAGGCGTCGGTTCTGCCGCCCGACCAGGCTCGGCACCAGGAAGAAGAGGGAGAGGCCCACCAGCAGGATCGGCCACCAGGCCATGACCTCGTCGCCGATGCCGAGCCCGCGCACGAAGTCGACGAGAGGCTCGCTGGCGAGCACGACGGCCCCGACGACCAGCAGCAGCAACCCGGCGATCAGCTCGATGGTTCGACTCACGCCGGGGAGTATACGGTGGCATCCTGCCGGCAATGCCCGGGCGTCCCGGCCTCCGGCATCTGCTGCACGCCCTCGGCCGCCGACGCCCGGTGACGCGCGGGTCCTGCGCGTCCCCGGCCTTCGTGGGCAGGTGACGGTCGTGCGCGACCGATGGGGCATCCCGCACGTCGACGCCTCGGACGAGGCCGATGCCTGGCATGCACTTGGCTCACCTGCGGACGACGGACTGGGCGCTCGCCGGGACGGCCTCGTTCGTGGGCAGCCCGACTTTCCCACCGGGCACACGGCGTCGCCGCCTGGGGCATCACCGCGGCGTGCTCCGAGGCGGCCGACCTGTTCGGGGAGGAGCTGGACGCCTCGGTAAGCGGGCGGTAAGCAACGGGTACGCGCAGACCTCGATCATTCGCGAGGTGGACGATCGACGGCTCGGGATGGCCGTGCGCGCCCGCCGGCACCAACGCGGCTGGCGCCTGGTGGATCTCGCGGCGGCAGCTGGCGTCGGAGCCGGCGTCTGCTCACTCCTGGAGCGCGGCCTCGTTTCGCGACTCTCCGTTCGGACCGCACGAGCCATCGCCGCATCGGTCGACCTGCCACTCGCGTGGGACCTTGGATGGCAGCGAACAGGAGCTCGATCGGCTCCTCGACGCCGATCACTCGGCCCTCGCGGCGTGCCTGGCGACCGACCTCGAGCGGCAAGGATGGATGATCCGCGCGGAGGTGAGCTTCAATCACTACGGCGATCGCGGGCGGATCGACCTTCTCGCGTGCCAGCCTGTCCGACGCGTGCTACTCGTGATCGAGATCAAGACCCGGCTCGTCGACGCTCAGGCACTCCTCGGCTCGCTCGACGTCAAGACTCGCCTGGCACCGGAGATTGCTCGCGAGGCCGGGTGGCTGGCGGATCACGCCGTACCGGCGATCATCCTGCTCGACTCGACCACGACGCGGCGGCACCTCGCCGACCTGGATGCGCTCTTCAGGCGCTTCAGCGTGCGCGGGCACGCTGCACGCCGGTGGATCTCTGCGCCGGCCGAGCGCGTGGGCGGGCTGCTCCTGCTCCTGAAGTTGCCACCCGGCAATGGCATTGACCGTAGGCGCGCGGGGCGCCGTCGGGTGCGCATATCCCGGTCGCCAACGGCTCATTCCAGCCACGTAACGGCAACCCCGTTGCAGAACGGCAATCCGGCGGCGGCCGACCGTGCGTAACGGCAACCCCGTTGCAGAACGGCAACTCTGGCGGCCGAGATCACGCGGACCGGACTACATCTCCCCCTCGAACGGCGGCTGCGGCATGCGCAGCGGCTTGTCGGCGCGGTAGCCGAGCAGGTAATCGGCCTGCATCAGGGTGTGGATCTGCGAGGTTCCCTCGTAGATCACCGAGCCCTTCGAGTTGCGCAGGTAGCGCTCCACCGGGTACTCGTTCGAGTACCCGTAGGCACCGTGGACCTGGATGGCATCCATGGCCGAGGCCACGGCGTGATCGGTGCAGAACCACTTGGCCAGCCCCGTCTCGCGCGTGTTGCGCTCGCCGCGGTTCTTCTTCCAGCCCGCCTTCCAGACCAGCAGCCGCCCGGCCTGAATGCCCTGCTCCATCTTGGCGATCATCTGCTTGACCAGCTGGTGCTGCCCGATCTCGGAGCCGAAGGCCCTGCGCTCGTGGGCGTACTTGACCGATGCGTCGAGACACGCCTGCGCCAGCCCGACGCTGCCCGCGGCCACCGTGTAGCGCCCCTGGTCGATGGCGCTCATGGCGATGCTGAAGCCCTCGCCCTCCTCGCCGAGGCGGTTGGCGGCCGGCACCTCGCAGTCGTCGAAGGTCAGGATGCCGGTGTTGCCGGCACGGACGCCCAGCTTGCCGTGCAGCGACTCGCTGCTGAACCCCGGGAACGAGCGCTCCACGATGAAGGCGGTGATGCCGCGGTGCCCCCGGCTGCGGTCGACGGTGGCGAACACCAGGAAGTGGTCGGCGGTATCGGCCAGGCTGATCCAGATCTTCGACCCGTTCAGCAGGTAGCGGTCGCCGTCGCGGCGGGCGGTGGTGGCCAGGTTGGCGGCATCCGACCCGACCCCCGGCTCGGTCAGCCCGAAGGTGGCCAGCTTGGTGCCGCGCGCCTGGGGGACCAGGTACTGCTGCTTCTGCTCCTCGGTCCCCCACTGCAGCAGGGTCAGCGAGTTGAGCCCGGTGTGGACGGACAGGATGACCCGGAAGGCGGTGTCGGCGCGCTCCATCTCCTCGCACAGGCTCGCGAAGGCGATGTAGTCCATG
>DATLFI010000082.1:0-35167 GCA_035524895.1 Thermoanaerobaculia bacterium
CGGTGGGGGGGCGTTGCGTCGGGAACGATCCGGGCTAACAGCCCTGCGGGCATGCGCTGGGCAACCTGCTTGCGGGGCTTCGCGCGAGCCTTCGTCGTGCTCTACTGCGTCGAGGCCGGACTGTTCCTGACGCTCGCGCCCTGGCGCTCCGCTTGGCCGCACCTGCTGATGGCGTTCCCCGTGGTCTCTCTCCGCAACCTTCTGCTGGACCCGGTAGCTCGCGGAGCGATCTCGGGTTTCGGGCTCGTGCATCTAGTTTGGGGATTCCACGACTTGCGCGAGCTGTTGCGAAGCCGACGGAAACCGGCGACCGAGTCGGAGCTGCCACGCTGACGGAGAGCGTCCGGTCCTGGATCTCGCCGCCGCGGCTGCTCGCGATCAGCGACGGCACCGTAGACGCCAGGCTGCTCGAGGCCGATCCGAGATTCCGTCCGTGGCTGGAAACCGTCGGCAGGCTCCAGGGAGTGGCGGTCCTGCTGCGCGAGAAGCACCTCGACGATCGGGATACCTATCGACTGAGCGTGGCGGTCCGATCGGTGTTTCGCGGCACGCTGCTGATCAGCGCTCGGCCCGATATCGCGGTCGCCGCTGGCGCCGACGGTGTCCATCTGCCTGCTGCGGGCCTCCCCGTCGCGGCAGTGCGGCGGCGCTTTCGTCGGCTCCTGGTAGGCGTCTCTACCCATAGCGCCGAAGAGGTTTCAGCGGCGTTCGCCGAAGGCGCCGACTACGTGACCTTCGGCCCGGTCTTTGCGACACCGAGCAAGCTCCGTTACGGTCCGCCGCTCGGCCTCGAGCGCTTGGCCGAGGTGAGCGTCCTCGGGCTACCGGTTCTGGCTCTCGGCGGGGTGGACGCCCAGAGGGCCCTCACAGCGCTGTCGGCGGGCGCGCACGGCGTCGCGGGCATTCGCTGCTTCGCCGACCGCGAGGAGGCTGCGGACCTTGTTCGCGTCGCGGCTCGTGGGTCCCGCGACCCGGTGCGTTCGTTAGAATGAGCGCAACGGCTCGCGGGCTAGCCTTCACCGTCCGCAGCGTTTTCCTCCGACCGACCCCTATCGATGAAGCACCGTCTGCTGCCGCTGCCGCTCCTGGTCGTCGCACTGGACCAGTGGAGCAAGTGGTGGGTCGAGCGTGAGCTCGCCCCCTACGAGGCCATTCCGGTGGTGCCCGGCTTCTTCAGCATTTCGCACGTGACCAACACGGGCATCGCCTTCGGGCTTCTTCCCAGTCACGGCGACGGCTTCGGCACCTTCATGCTAGTGCTCCTTGGTCTCCTGGCGCTCCTGATCGTGTCCGTCTACTTCTGGCGCGCCCCTGCAAGTCAGAAGCTATTGCTGTGCGCTCTGGCTCTGATCATGGGCGGAGCCGTGGGCAACCTCGTCGATCGCATCCTGCTCCATGCGGTCACCGACTTCCTGGACGTCTACGTGGGCTCCTACCACTGGCCCACCTTCAACGTGGCCGACAGCGCGATCACCGTGGGCATCGGGCTTCTCGCCCTCGAGACCATGCGCGCGGCGCCTGCCCAGAGCTCCGAGGCCGATCTCCGAGAGGAGGATGGCGGCACACAGCGCGCCAGCGACCTTGGTCGCGCGGTCGCCGGTGGCTCGTAGCGCACCGCCGCCTGGCCCGGCTGCTGCGGACCCGGCCTCGGAAATAGACGTCTCGGCGAGCGAGGCTGGCCAACGTCTCGACCGCTTCCTCGCGGATCGACTGGACCTGACCCGCAATCGGATCCAGAGATGGGTGCGGGAAGGCCTCGTCCTGATCGACGGCCAGCCTCCGCGATCGTCACATATCGTGTCGCTCGGTGAGCGAATCGAAGTGCGCGCGCCTTCGGAGACGCCGGAGACGGCCCTACTGCCCGAGCCTGGCGAGCTCGTCTTGCTGCACCAGGACGCGGACATCCTGGTGCTCGACAAGGAGCCCGGTTTGGTGGTGCATCCCGGAGCCGGTCGTTCCACCGGAACGCTTTCGCACCGGCTTCTACAGCGCTTCCCCGATGTCGGAAGCGTCGGCCACCCGCGGCGACCGGGAATCGTGCATCGCCTCGATCGAGACACCAGCGGCGCCATGGTTGTGGCGCGGAGTGAACGCGCGTACCGCGTGCTGAGCGCCGACTTCGCGTCGCATCGTGTCGGCAAGCTGTACTTCGCGATCGCGTGGGGGAGGATCGAGGCGCAGGTCGTCGACCAGCCGATCGGCCGTCATACCCGCGACCGCAAGCGCATGGCGGTCCGACCGGGAGGGCGGGCCGCCCAGACCGAGGTGCGCCCCCTGGTCTCGACCGCGAACGGCCGGATCACGGCGGTCGCGGTGCGCCTGCACACCGGGAGAACCCACCAGATCCGAGTCCACCTCCAGTACGTCTCGCATCCGCTCCTCGGGGACCCGGTCTACGGCGAGGCCCGGTGGAAGGCTCTGCCGTCAGGACTGCGCGCCGTGGCGCGCGACTTTCCACGCTGCGCCCTGCACGCCTGGGTGCTGGTGCTTCGGCACCCTGGGAGCGGCACGACCATGCGGTTCGAAGCGCCGATTCCCGGCGACCTGGCGCGACTGTGGTCCGATCTCGGCGGAGACCCGGTGGCCTTGCGCCCACCTCCGTGGGACGGCCTCGAGCGGTAGCGAGGCTCCTGCCTGGTGCCGTCGAGCGAGGCGGGCGAGCGGCTTCGACCGGAGACGAACGGACTGTCGCGATTCGCGGCTACGCGACGGTCTCCACGAGCTCCTCGATCGCGCGGTAGGGCCGGCTCTGCGACTCGCCTACCGGACGACACGTGATGTGGCCGCGATAGGTGTTGACGCCGGCGCGCAGGGACGGATCGTCGGCGATGGCGCGTACCAGGCCCTTGTTGGCCAGCGCGAGCGCATACGGCAGCGTCGCGTTGTTGAGTGCCAGCGTCGAGGTGCGCGGCACCGCACCTGGCATGTTTGCCACGCAGTAGTGGACCACGCCGTCGATCTCGTACACCGGGTCGGAGTGCGTGGTCGGCCGCGTCGTCTCGAAGCAACCTCCCTGGTCGACGGCAACATCGACGATCACCGAGCCGGTCTTCATCTCTCGGAGCATTTCCCGCGTGACCAGCTTGGGCGCGGCGTGCCCACGGATCAGCACGGCACCGATCACCACGTCGGCGCGCCGCAGAGCAGCGAGCAGGTTGTGGGGGTTGCTGGCCAGCGTGGTGACGGCTCCATCGAACAAGTCGTCGATCTGGCGCAGCCGGTCGATGTTGGTGTCGAGCACCACCACGCGACCGCCGAGTCCGTGCGCGACCTTCGCCGCGTTGAGTCCGACGATGCCGGCGCCGATGATCAGCAGATCGCCGGGGGGCACACCAGGCACGCCACACAGCAGCGTGCCCCTGCCGCCAAGCGGTCGTTGCAGGTAGTAGGTCCCGACGAGCGCCGCCATCCGCCCCGCGACCTCCGACATCGGCGTCAGCAGCGGCAGCCCGCCCTTCTCGTCGACGATCGTCTCGTACGCCACGCCCGTCACCTCGCGGTCCAGCAGTGCCTGGGTCAACTCGGGGAGCGGCGCCAGGTGCAGGTAAGTGAACAGGATCTGGCCGGAACGCATCCTTGGGTACTCGGCTGGCAGCGGCTCCTTGACCTTGACGACCATCTCCGCCTCGGCCCAAACCTCCGCCGCGTCCACCAGCTGCGCACCGGTCCGATCGTACTCATCGTCCGCGAAGCCGGAGCCCTCGCCCGCACCGCGCTGCACCAATACCCGGTGGCCGCCCGCGACCAGGGCGGCCACCGCCGCCGGCACGAGCCCGATCCGATACTCGTGATCCTTGATCTCTCTGGGAACACCGATGATCATGCTTCCTCCCGTGCGGCGGGCGGTATCGCCCGAGCGAGGACCCTTCCGATCAGGAGCCACCGCGATCGGAGGTCGAGTCAGGCGAACGACGGAGCGCCGCGGGCCACGAGCGCTCGTCAGCCGTTGGCACCCAGGCCTTCTAGCGCCGCCTGACGAGACGGAGCGCTCCCAGCCGGTGCCGGCTTGGCGGGCTCGTCCTCCTCCGCTTTGCTTCGACCCGCCGCAGGGCCTCGCGCTTTGGTCATCTCGATACGCCCCTGGCAGAAGCCGCCCTCGGCGATCGCCACACGCGGCGCGACGATATCTCCCTCGATGTGGCCCGAGGGGGTCACCTCGACGCGCTCCACTGCCTCGATGTTGCCGGCAACACTGCCGGCGATCCGAACCACCCGCGCCTTGATGTCGCCTTCTACGCGACCACCCAGACCGACGACGAGAGTCGCTTCGAGCTCGGCTCGACCGTCGAGCACCCCCTCCACCATCACATCGACCGTGCCTGAGATCGTCCCTTGCAGCCGCGATCCGGGCGCGATGACGGTCCTCGGTGCAGACTCAGGCTCTTGGCGGGTAGGCCGAGAGCTGTCCGCCTGTGGCCCTCTGGCGGTCTCGGGTTCGTCGCGGCGGAAGAGGGCCATCGTTGGGATCTCGTGTGGATGGGAGCTCGTCGCGCCGAGCCCGCCGAAGGTGCTCTTCCCAACCGCTGCCGCGGATCGGATGGATGTTGGAGCGGGCAACGGGACTCGAACCCGCGACATCCAGCTTGGGAAGCTGGCACTCTACCAACTGAGTTATGCCCGCACAGCGCCGCAAGCTAACCCAGCCTGGGAGGACGGTCAAGCGGAGGAGCGCCGGACCATCGAGAGTGTGCAGCCGCTGCCGGAGTGGCGCAGCGCGGGGCGCTATACTGCGACTGCGATGGCAGGCAACCACCCAGGAGATTCGAAACGCCCCCCCGACCGTGCTCGTCTGCCGGTGAAGGCCGAGTCGAGCTCACCGCCGGCGCGTCGAGAAGAAACCTCGCTCTACTTCTTCCCCGACGCGAACGTGACACCGAGCCAACTCCAGCGAATCCTCGACCAGGGCTCGCGAGCCGAGCGCTGTTGGGCCATCTCGCACCTTCTGCGCTACGCGCAGTGGGACGACATCTGGCTCCTGGTGACACGCGACCAAGTGCGCGAGCTACTGCCCGAGATCGAGCTGCCCGAGAACCTGAGGACGGCCTGGGCCAGGATCCTCAAGGTCGAGACGCCCGTCGGCTGAGACAACTCGCCGGAGAGTCTCGGGGCCTGCGTTCCGACTCGTCAGTCGCCCATCATCAGGTCGCCGAGACCGCCGAGCACGGAGCCCTCGCCCACCCGTTTGCCGGACTTGGTCTGCGGCGCCGCTGCGTACACCCGGCTCGCCAGGCGGCTGAACGGCAGCGACTGGATCCACACCGCTCCCGGTCCGGTGAGCGCCGCTAGGAAGAGGCCCTCGCCTCCGAACAGCGCCGTCTTGATGCCAGGGACCATCTGGATGTCGTAGTCGACGGTGGACTCGAAGGCGACCAGACAGCCGGTATCGAGCCTCAAGCGCTCGCCGGGCGCCAGCTGACGCTGCACGATGGTGCCACCGGCGTGGACGAACGCCAGGCCATCTCCTTCCAGGCGCTGCAGGATGAAGCCCTCGCCGCCGAACAGGCCGGCGCCGAGACGGCGCTGGAACGCGATCCCCACCGACACCCCCTTCGCGGCGCACAGGAACGCGTCCTTCTGACAGAGGATCGTGCCGCCATGCCTGGGCAGGTCGACGGGCACGATCCGGCCGGGGTAGGGAGCGGCGAAGGCGGCCCGCTGGCGCGCGGTGGCGCCGTTGCCGAACACGGTCATGAACAGGCTCTCACCGGTGAGCACGCGCTTCCCGGCGGACAGTAGCGCGCCCATGAAACCGGCACCGTCGGACTTGGCCGAGCCGTCGCCGAAGATGGTCTTCATCTCGATACCGGGGTCCATGTACATGAAGGACCCGGCCTCCGCGACGCACGCCTCGCCTGGGTCGAGGGTGATCTCGACGAACTGCATCTCCTCGCCAAAGACTTCGTAGTCGATCTCGTCGGAGCTCCGCGACCTGGCCGCGTGTAGCGGGGGCGGTCCTGGAGCGGCGGTGCCGAACGCCGAGGCAAACTGATGCACGCTGGAGATCGGCGCCCAGTTGTCCATCCCCTGGATGAAGACATGAACGTCGCGGCCCAGCTCGCCGGCGCGTATCCGCACGATCACCTCGCTCGCCGGCATCGGTCCGAGCTGCTTGCCGGAAACGGCTAGATACCACTGCTGGTCGGACATGGCCTTCGGTCTCCTCAGATGCGGGTCTTGGACACCGCGCGTGGGCGGGGCGGACGATCGAGTCGGTATCAGCCGGTGCGCCTGCCGTTGCGCCGCGCGGCTACTCTTTGGCGTACGACGAGTCGCGCCCACCCCGAGTTTCTGGCCTGGCGGCGGCGCACCTCATTTCGCGGACTCGTCGTCCACCGGCTCGAGCACGACTTCGAACATCTTCGGCCAGTACTTACCGGTGAGCAAGAACGTCCCGTTGTCCGGGCGCCATGCGATGCCATTGAGGACCTCGGCTCTGGGTACCTCGGCCCCGTCGAGCAGCCCGCTGGCGTCGACGACCGCGGTGACCGCTCCGCTCTCCGGATCGATACGGACGATCTCGTCGATCTGGTACACGTTCGCCCAGATCGCGCCATCCACGTACTCGAGCTCGTTGAGCGCGTCACGAACCGCTCCTTGCTGCCTCACCACCAACCTGCGACGGGACGTGAGGGTCGCGGGATCGAGGAAGGTCAGCACGTGGGTTCCGTCGCTCACGATCAGGCTCTCCCCGTCGAACGCGAGCCCCCACCCCTCGCCTCGGAAGGCGAGCCGCTCGAGCTGTTCCAGGCTTTCGGCCTCGTACACGAACACCACGCCTTCCTGCCAGGTGAGCTGGTACAGGCGCTCGCCGACCATTGCCAGTCCCTCCCCGAAATACTCGTCGGGGATCTCGACATCTGTCAGGACCTCGCCGTCGAGACGATAACGACGCACGCCGGACTGTCCGTAACGACCCCGGCTCTCGTAGACCACGCCTTCGTGCCACAGCAGACCTTGCGTGTAGGAGCGCGGGTCGTGCGGGTACTCGGCGACGACCCTCGCTCGCAGGCGCTCCGGCGTGACCGCCGGTGCTGGAGGGGCCGCCGCTACGGTCGCGCGGCCCGCCAGCGGCTCGCCGGCGCAGCCTCCGGCGAGGAAGCTGATCAGCCCGAACACGAGCAGTCCGCGGTGAGATCTACGTGGAGCTGTCTCGTGCATCGATGTGTCTTGGCTCTTGGAGCTCGGCATGGATGAGGCCGAACTATAGGTCAGCGATCGCTAGCCGATGTGCTCCGGCGCTGGGCCGCCGCTTCGGAGTTGTCGCGGGCTCGAGCCGGCCAGTACACAGGAGCGCTCTCGATGACATCGCCGGTCGGTGTCAGATAGCGAGCCATTGCCGTCACGGACGAATTCGCTGGTTCCCATTGCACGCTGGCGCTGGCCAGGCTCTCTCCACGCTCCAGGAAGCGGAAGTACAGCCGCAGACGGCTCGCCTGGCGGAGCCCGGCGCGGCGGCCAGACCGATCGTAGAGCTGGAAGCGGTGGAAGCCCCCTGGCTCCACGCGAAGGAAGGTCCCTCCTTCCAGGCTGAGCTCGACGACGTTGTGGTCCATCGTCGCCGCTGCTGTCGCGGCGCCCGGGTTTCCGACGGTGACCACACCCACCGCTGCTTCGCCTCGTCGGCCGACCTCGAGAGACACGTCGAGCTCGAGCGATGTCCCCTCACCGCGCAGCACCCGAAGTACTTCGGCTGCCGGTATTCCCAGCGCGTCGTCGGGCGACCGTAGGTGTCGCAGCACCATACCCTGGTACCTCGCGCCCGCGCTCTCGCGGAGAACGCGCAGGACCTGATCCAAGTGCCCCGCTGTAGGGCGAGACAGTCTCCAGCGCTCGCCGGGCAACGCGCTCACCCCAGCGCCAAGATCGGTGCGGGCCAAGAACTGCACCTCGAGGAGCTGGCGCACGTAGCCCTCGAACGAGAACGCTGGCTCGACCACCAGCTTCCGCGAGTAGAGCACTTCGAGCGGTAGCGAGGCTGCCCGTTCCCCGTGATGCGCCGGCGGCTCGAGCGAGCCGACGATCGAGACGCCCACGACATAGGGACGACCGAGCGCCTCCAGCCCGTTCAGGGCGGCGCGTAGGGAGTCGAGGTCCCACTGTGCGATCTCCGATGCGGCACCACCGTAGAGATGGCTGGTAAAGAAGTCCGCGCTCTCCGCTACCGAAAGGAGCGGCGCCGAGGCGACATCGACGAGCCATCGCGGGTCGAGGCCGATGCCCAGTGCGCGCCGCCCGCCGACACTGGAGCGCAGCCGCGAGAGGATGTTCGCATCCTCGGCGCGGAGCTCGTCCGCCTCGAGCACCATTGCGACCGCGCTGACCAGCGCTCCCGCCGCCTCGGCATCCGCCGCGGCGGCGATGACCTGTCCGGCGAGCGCGTCGACAGCCTCCTCGCGCAAGCCCCGCAGGTCAGACCAAGCTCCCCGCGTGACCAGCACGACGTTGGTGCCTCTAGGCACCGCACTGCCATCGCGCCGAACGAGTCGAGGTTTGCCTTCCGCGGGCTCCAACCTGCCCCACTCCACCCAGAACTGCGCGACGCCTTCTTGGGCGAGCGCACCGACGAGCGCCTCGTCGGGCAGTGGCGACGCGCCGTCCAGCCCCATCGCGGGTCCGAGATCGGGTCTGATCCGATCGGGGGTGCCCCCACAAGACCAGGCAACGAGAGCGAGACCAGCGACGTAGGCGCAGGCCCGCCACGCCGAAGCTTGCCGAGAAACTGTAGACCGAGCGCGAACCGCAGGTCTCCACATCACTGCACACAGCCTCCCGCCGGCAGTCGAATCGTCACCCTGAGACCCCCGCCGGTCCGGTTCGCGGCGGTCACCGTTCCGCCATGCTGCTCGGCGATACGCAGTGTGATCGGCAACCCCAGCCCGGTGCCTCCTACGTGAGTCGAAAAGGTCGGCTCGAAGATCCGAGGCAACAAGCCGTCAGGCACTCCAGGACCTCTGTCGGCGACTTCGATCACCGCGCCTCCCTGCTCGCAGCTCACTCGCACGTCGATCGGTCCCTCCGCGCCATGGGAGGCGTGGAGTGCGTTCTCGATCAGGTTGCGCACGGCCCGCACTACCAGGCGACGATCGAAGCGTAGCCGGAGTGGCGTCGCGGGCGCTTCGAGCCGGATCGTCACGCCGTCCGGAGGTGCCAGAGTGTAGCCCTCGACCACGCTCCCCACGGCCTCGACGAGGTCGCCGTCCGTCGGCTCGGCGCTCGGGATCTGGCTGTAGGTCGAGAAATCAGCCGCGGTGTCGCGCAGCTCGCTGACCTGGCCGAGGATGTTGTCGATGCAGCGCTCGATGACCTCGTCGAGCCGCTCGGGCGCCTCCTGCCACACCCTGAGGAGATGCTCGGCCGACAGGCGGATCGGTGTCAGCGGGTTCTTGATCTCGTGAGCGATGATGCGCGCCATCTGCGCCCACGCCTCGAGTCGCTGCCCGCGCAGGACCTCGGTGACGTCCTCGACCACCAAGAGCGCAGCGGGATCGCCGGGCCCCGGCACCGGTACCCACACCATCGTCCACTCGCGTTCCTCCCCGTCGGCACCTGCGAAACGCGCGGTGCGCTGCTCGAGCAGCGGTGGGCGCCGTTCGAGCAGGCCGCGTAGCGGCTCGACGGGCTGCCTCATAGCGAGGCCATCGAGGCTGTCCCCGACTCTGCAGCCCAGCAGGTCTACTGCCTTGCGGTTGGACATCTGCACCAAGGAATCCCGTCCGATCGAGACCACGGCCGAGGTGATGTTCGCCACTACGCTGTCGACCACCTGCTTCTCGCGCATGAGCCGTTCGCGGGCATCAGCGATGCGCCGTGCCATGGCATCGATCGCCTCTACCAGGGCTGCTAGCTCGGGCTCGCTCGGGCGCAGGCCCAGAGAGGTCGCGCCCTCCGCAATCCGGCCGGTACCGCGCACGATCTGTGTCAACGGCGTCGTGAAACTGGCGGCGAGCCGTGACACCACCGCGATCAGGATCGCCAGCAACGCGGCGGTCACTGCAAGAGCCTGTTGCCGGAAGACCGCGAGCGTCTCGGTGACCTCCTCCTGCTGCGCGAGAAGCGGCACCGAAAGGAAGAGCCGTGCCGAGGCCGGCGCGCCACCCTCACCAGGCAACCGGATCGACCGGTAGAGCTCGAGGTAGGACAAGTCCGCCGCGACGCGGTTGGTGCGCGCCACGGTGGCGTTCACGCCCGGATCGAGCGCCGAGTACACCTCGCCCGGAATACGTCGGGGCAAGATGCCGGCGGTGAACAGCTCGCGCTTGCTCGAGGCGTAGAGGTAGCCGCGCCAGTAGAGATTGACTTCGTGCGAGACCACCTGCGCCAGCCAGCTCAGCAGCGAGTCGTCGAGCTCGGTCTCGATCGAGAACCCAGGCTCCAGAGTGGGTAGGTAGTCGGAGAGGATGCGCTCCGCCGAGCGCAGAGCGTCGTCACCGTTCGCGCGCTGCTCTGCCCCGAGCCGCTGCTCGAAGGCACGCAGTAGGAACAGATTCAACAGTGCGAGCGGTAGCACCAGGAGCACCGTCGACACCAGCACCAACTTCCGGCTGTAAGAGCTGAGCCACCGCCCCAGCAGGCGCCGCGGCGCACTGCGCCCCAGTGCCAGAATCAGCGCCAGGCCGAGGAACGCGAGCAGGGCGAGCAGAACGGCTGTCGCATGCACGGCGGCCCAGCGCAACGTCTCCAAGGGACCGAGAGCCGGCGCTCTGAGCCGAATCATGAAGTTGGATCCGGGCACGAGTGGCGCAGGGCCTGCCACCCAGAAAGGCTCGCCGGGCACGCTCCAGCCGGTGAAGCCGCGCCGGTCTACGTGTTGGACCCTGACCGCCGGCGCGCTCGATCCACGCCAGGCGGAGGCCGAGCCCAGCTCGACGCGGATGCCGCTGCGCAAGCGCGTCAGAGCCAAGTCGTCCTCGTGGCCGCCCAGCAGGTCGCGAGTCAGCGTCGTGGCGTCGGCTCGATCTGGTGACCTGGCCTGACCAGCGGCCGGTACCCTCACAGGGAGATACCAGAAGCGCACCTCCGCTCGGGGCTGGCCCTGGTCGACCAGCGTCACCGAGCCCGAGATAGCGTTCTCGGCCCACTGAGTCCCCGCCTCGGTAGCCGGCCAGCGACGCGGGTCGGTCGACAGGTCGGCCGTTTGCTCGTTCAGCGGCAGGCCGTACGCAAAGCTCGACAACGTCGCCTCGTCGTCCAGCACCAGGAGCGCCGAGGGGGCACCGTGTCGCGCCAGCGGCGACGCCAGCCAAAGAGCAAGAGCCAGATCCTGTGGTTCCTCGAGACGCTCGGGAGGTCCCAATGCGAGTCGGCCGAGGTCGGTAGCCGCGAGGAACGCGCTCACCTCCTGACCGAGGGCGCCGGATGCCACCTCTGCGCGGGCCGCGGCGACGACCGAGTCGAGGCTGGCGCGCAGGCTGGCGCGCAGGTTCGCGCGCTCGGCAACACCCCAGGCGATCCCCGAGACCAAGCCTCCCACGAGAGCGGTCGCGAACAGGCGCGAGGGTCGCGACAACCCGACCAGCGTGGAGACGAGCGCCGCGCTCGCAAGAACCAGCAGCACCGCTGCAGCAGCGGGATGCTCCAGCAAGGCTGCGGCTGCGGCTATCGCCGCGATACCCAGCAACCCCTGGGTCCTACGAGCGGCCCCAGGCCCTGGGACCGACGAATCACTGACGATCCAGAAGCCGGCTGCGAGCGCCGCGAACGAGCCCAGCCGGACGACCCACCCTTCGAGCGACACCCACAGCGATGCCCCGAGATCCGTGGGGCCGATCCATCGCTGGCTGGTCCAGGCGACGATGAGAGCCACGGTCGCCAGCGCTGCGGCGGCCATCGGTCGCTGCGTGTTCCCCGGAGCGCGCGCTCCTCCACGGGCAGCCAGGCCGGCGAGCGCGATCCCCATGCCTGCGATCGCCAGGGCGGGCCAACTCGTCCCCAAGCCGCGAAGGACCAGGAGCAAGGCGAGTGCAAGCGGCGGCAGCGCGTCGTTCCACAGAGACCACTCGCCGGCACTGGAGACCTCGCGCCAGCTCGCAGCTGTCGCGAGCGCCAGCGCCAGGACGAGCCAGACCCAGGTCACACGGGGGGCGCTCCCTGCCGGAGTCATTTTCGCAGCGGCCGACAGCTCGTCGTCACGGACGCGCAGCACGGGCCCGCGTTCCGGCGCCAGGTCCCAGTAGATGCCCGACCGGCGCAAGCCAGCCGTTCGAGCGAAGTCACCCACCGACCACGACGGCGACCCATCGAATGCCGCACCGCGAGGTGGTCCGGAGCCGAAGGGCAGTGCCGTGGTGGCGAAGCTCCTCCCCACGACGACCCGGGCCGGCCGGCGGCTGTCGTCCAGAGGAGCGACGGCGTACAAGGTCACAGCGGCGTAGCTCGAGACCGAGTGCAGACCCAAGATCGGCAGCTCAGCCTCAGGAAGGTCATGCCGGAGTCCGTCCCCCGACCACGCGAGGGCTACGCCGTCGCGATCGAGCAGGAGCGCGGTGAGCCCGGTCGGTGTCCCGCTCCGCTTTCGCTCCTGATCGAGACGGCGAAACAGCTCGAGTCGCTCCGCGCCCCCCAACGGCATAGAGCCCAGCTTCTCCGCGAGGTCCCCAGCACGATGCTCCAAATCATCGAGCGCGTTCGAGTAGGCGTGGAGAACCGCTCGCGCCGCTGCCTCCGGCCGTGCACGCCCTCGCTCGACGAGGAGCCGTGCGCCGGTCCAGACCGACAGACCAGCCAAAAGGATCGACAGGATGGCGAGCGATCGGTGATGGAGACGTCCCGCTGCCGCCGCCGCGGCAGCGGCAGCGACGGGCCACACCACCATGGGCGCCCATGGCCACCACATCGCCGCTGCACAGCAGGCAAGGAGCCACCAGGCCGGCGCCGCCCATCTCGTGCCGAGCAGGCGCGGCGGAGTAAAGTCACCGCTCACTGCTTCTCTCGCTCGAGACCATGGCTCGCGCCGCCTTCGTGTCCCGGCGGCGCGCCCGTCGCCGGCGCGACAGTGGCGCCTGGCAAGTCACGAGTGACACTTCACAAGTGGTAGCGCGACATCTTCTGGGCGAGGCCGTTCCGCGACAGACCAAGCAGCCTAGCGGCGTGAGCCTTGTTGCCGCTGGTGCGGCGGAGCGCTTCCTGGATCGCCGCCCGCTCGACGTTTGCCACCAGAGACGACAACTCGAGCTGCGAGCTCTCCTCGATCCGCGGTTCGGCGAGGCCGGCTTCGCGAATGTGAGCGGGCATCAGGTCGACGTCCATTGGCGACTGGTCGCGAGCCAGGTACACCATCTGCCGCACGGCGTTCTCCAGCTCGCGCAGGTTGCCCGGGAACGGGTACCGCGCGAGCGCGCTCAAGGCTCGCATCGTGATCCCGCGCACCCGCTTGCCGGTTTCGTGGCTGAAGCGGTTGACATAGGTTTGTACCAGGATCGGTAGATCTTCCATGCGCTCGCGCAGTGGCGGCACCGGGAGCGAGAGCTGTCCGAGCCGATGCGCCAGGTCGGCACGGAAACGGCCGTGACTCACCAGCTCCAGCAGCGAGGAGCGGCTGCTGGCAACGATCCGCGGATCCACGGGGCGTCGCTCGCCTCCGGACGGCCCCTCGAGCTCCCCCGATCGCAGCACCCGAACCAACCGCGCTTGCAGCTCGAGGGGCAGCGTGTCGACGGAGTCGAGGAACAACGTGCCCTGTGCGGCCAGCAGCAGCTTCCCGTCACGGCGGAGAGGTTCCCGGCGGCCGGGGACCTCGGCGCCGAATAGATCTGCCTCGACCGCCTTGGCATCGGCACCGTCGCAGCTCGCCACGACGAACGGGCCGTCGCGCCTGGGGCCGGAGAGATGGAGTGTGCGTGCCACGAGCTCGCGGCCCGAACCTTCCTCCCCAAGAACGAGGACCTGGCAGGCGGCGTCCGCCGCAGCCCGCAGTCGATTCATCAGCTGGCCCGCCGCCGCGGAGGGCCCCACGATCAGGCCGGGCGCGAGAGTCAAGCCTCGCTGGCCGGCGTGACCTGGCAGGATTGGCTCGTAGCGTCCGACATGGTGGACCAGACCGAGCACGATCAGGTCCGCGATCACCGCCAGCCCGATCTCTGGCGTCCAGTCGTTGGGCTTGAATCGGTCGAAGGCGAACAGCGCCAGATAGCGGCGGTCGAGCGCCGAGCTCGCGCGATAACACAGCCAGCACGGTGAGCCATCGACCTCGCACTCGACGTGACCGATGGACCGGTTCGGTTGTGCCTGACGGCTCGCAGCCTCGAACAGCTTCTCTCCGGACGCCAGCCATCGCGGCCCGCTGACCACCGCGAGATGAACGGCCAAGGGTCGCTGCTCGCCGTGGAACAGGAAGCAGGCCCCGCCGCCGAAGTCCTCCAGCAGTGTTCGTAGCAGCGACTCGAGGCTGTCCGAGCTCTGGGCGTCGTTGAGCACCCAGTCGCTCAGCATCGAGAGCCTCTCCAGCAGAAGCTGGCGCGAGGGACGCGGTCGCGCCACATCGCCCGCCGCGTCCACTCGCTCCGCACCCGTCGCGGGCGTGTCCGGCCGCCGATCCTCGAGCAGGAGCGTGATCCGTCCCAGCCGAATCTCGTCCAGCACCTGGAGGCGCGCGGCGTCTGTGCTCTCGCCGTTCACCAGGATCGAGCCGTCGGCGCACACGTTCTCCAGCAGCACCGCGTCCGCGTTGCGTTCGAGCCGTGCGTGGAGAGCCGCCACCCCAGGAAAGGGCAGGCTGATATCGCACTCCGACGAAGACCCTAGCGTCGACAGCCGCCGCGAGAGCGGAAAGCGTTGGACCTCGTTCGGCAAGTACGCCACCAACTGCAGCACCGATGCAGTGTAGCCCAGGGCCTCATGCGTCGTTACGGCCGGCCCCCCACCGCGAGATCTCGGCGACCATGCAGTCGACGACCTCGTCGGGGGTGAGCTCGGCGGTGTCGATCAGGACGTGGCTCGGGTCTCGCTGGAGCGGCGAGTCCGTGCGCTCGCGATCCTGGCGATCACGAGCGTCGAGCTCTCTCTGCACCACGGCCAGGGGAGCGGCATCCCCGCGCTGTGAGAGCTCGCGGTGGCGCCGCGTGGCGCGCACGCGCGGGTCGGCGTCCAGAAAGAACTTGAACGGTGTGCTGGGCACCACCACGGTTCCGATGTCACGCCCTTCGAGGACGCCTCCGTGCGTGGCGGCGAAGGCACGCTGCAGCTCGACCATACGGCGGCGCACACCCGGATAGATAGAAATGCGCGAGGTCGCGCGAGAGACCTCGGGTGTACGGATCGAGTCCCCCACCGGCACTCCCTCCAGCAAGAGCTCCGGGGCCGAGCCGGCGCGGGAACGCAGCTCGACGTTGGCGCGCCCCAACAGGTCCTCGACACGCTCGCGATCCTCGAGGTCGAGTCCCTCGCGCACTGCGACCAACCCGAGGCATCGATACATCGCGCCCGTGTCGAGGTACGGAACTCCGAGCCGCAGGGCAAGGCTCCGTGCCGCAGTGCTCTTGCCCACTCCTGCGGGGCCGTCGATCGCGACGACCAGGTGGCCGCTCATCGACGGCCGCGCTCGCGCGTGGCGACGGCCGTGCTGCGACGCAACGCCGCCACCTCGGCTTCGGTGAGCTCGCGATGTGAGCCCGGCAGCAGGCGATCGTCTCGCAGCGGACCGATCGCGACGCGGCGCAGGCGCTGGACCGGGTGTCCCACTCGGTGGAACATCTCTCGAATCTGGCGGCTGCGACCCTCTCGCAGCTCCACCTGCCACCAGGAGTTGGCCTCGCTGCGCCGCGTGCCCCGTGGCGTGCTGGGCGCGCGCCGACGAATCCTTGCCGGAGCCGTGCGGCGACCGTCGAGCACGATACCCGCCGACAGCTTTGCGATGTCGGCCGGGTCGGGCTCCCCCTTCACCTTGACCTCGTAGGTCTTGACGCAGCCGAAGCGCGGGTGCGTCAGGCGATGGGCAAGCTCCCCGTCCGTCGTCAGCAGCAGGAGACCTTGCGTCTGGTAGTCGAGGCGGCCCACCGGGAAGAGGGGCCCTCGCAGCGCCGGGGGCAGCAGCTCGAGAACCGTCGGACGGCCCTCGGGATCCTCACGCGTCGTGACCATTCCTGGCGGCTTGTGGACCAGCACGTACCGGTGCTCGGACGGAGCCCGCCATTGCTTGCCGTCCACCTTCACGGCATCGACATTCGGACGCACCTTCTGCCCGATCGTCGCGATCTGGCCGTTCACCGTGACGCGGCCTTCGCGGATGAGCTCCTCGGCCCCACGTCGTGACACTGGCCCAGACCGGGCCAGGAGCTTCTGAAGCCGCTCCTCGTCCCTCGGCGGCTTCGGCGGCTTGGGCGCCGGAGCTGCCGCGGAGCGTCGCGAGCGTTCAACCATCGCCGGGCTCCAGCTCTCCGCCATGCTCGCCGGACGCGACAGTTGCTTCGGACACCTCGGGCGCAGCTTCGAGTCCATCCCCGGGCTCGGACTGCGCCAGCGACGATTCCTCGTCCCGATCGACCTCCTGCTCATCGACCAGCGAGAGCTGCCGCATGAGCTGCTCCTCGCGATCCTCGCCAGGCAGCGGCGTCGCACCGGAGAAGTCTCCATCTCCGCGTAGGGCCTCCTCGAGCTCTTCGAGCGGCGGCAGGTCGTCGAGACTGCGCAGCCCGAAGTGCAGCAGGAAGTCACGAGTGGTCGAGTAGAGGAAGGGCCTACCCACCACTTCGCGCCGGCCAGAGATGCGGGCCAAGCGTCGCTCGAGCAGCGTCTTGAGAACGGCGCTGGAGTTCTTTCCTCGCAGGTCCTGGATCTCGGGCGCCGTGATCGGCTGCCGGTACGCGATGATCGCGAGCGTCTCGATCGCAGCCATAGTGAGACGATTCTGGCCGCTGACATCGAAGAAACGCTTGAGGTACAGGTGCAGCTCGGGGCGCGTGACCAGCCGGAGACCGCCTGCTGCCTCGTCGATCATCACGCCGCGGCCGAGCTGATCGGGAGCGGGCCGGTACCGTTCGACCACGCGCTGCAGCGCGGCTGCCGCCTCCTCGCGCTGATCCTCCGGAAAGACCGCGAGCATGCGCTCCAGCGGCACCGGCTCTCCGCTGACGAACAGGATCGCTTCCACAGCCGCTTCCATCTCGTCCCGTCCGTTCATCCGGCGATTGCCTCCAGCTCCCCGGCGAGCAGGTCCCGCTCGGTGCGGTACAAGAGGACCCTGTCGGCGGAGCTCGCGAGACGAATGACTCCGAGCCGGGCCAGCTCCAACACGGCCAGGAAGGCCGCCACGGCCTCGCCCCGGCAGGAGAGCGCCAGCAGATCGTCGAGCAGGTCCAAGGGCCGTGCCGGGGCCAAGCGGGCCAGCAAGCGGTCGATCTGCGAGCGCACCGTGAATGCCTCGGTGCGCAGGTGCAGAGGCTCCGGGTGCTCGCGACGAAAGCGGTCCATCACCAGGCCGAACACGCGCAGCAGATCGAACAGCGAGAGATCCCCCAGCTCGACGTCCTCACCCTCGCGCTCGTTGGACTGAGATGCCGCGTCGTCGCGCACGTCCCGAGTCCACATGCCGAGCCGCACGCTCGAGACCTCGGCCAGCCGCTCCGCGGCCTCGCGCAGGCGCTGGTACTCGAGCAGGCGCTGTACCAGATCGTGTCGCGGGTCCGGCGGCACCTCACCCGGCCCGACCGCGGGTCGTGGCAGTAGCATCGCGGACTTGATCTGGATCAGTACTGCCGCCTCGTAGATGAACTCACCTGCGATGTCGAGGTCGAGCTCCTCCATGAGCGCCAGGTACTCGTGAAACTGGTCGCAGACGAGGGCCACCGGAATGTCGGTGATCTCGACCTCGTTCACGCGCACCAGGTGCAGCAGGAGGTCGAGCGGGCCTTCGAACGCCGGCAGCCGGACCCGCCACGACTCGGGCAGGAGGTTGGGGTTCTTCCTGCGGAATCGGGCGAGCCGCTCCGCGGCGTTCTCGACGGCGATCCCGGCGTTGGCAGGCAGGTTGGTCTGGGTCATCTCGGAAGCTGGCGACCGTCATTCGCTCCCAGCGCGGCTGCGCCGGGCGACGCGGTCGCACCCCGCGGGCCAGCATACCCAAGTGCCTGCCGCGTTCTGCCCGAGTCAGGCCCGATGTCGGCCCGGAGCGCTCTGCTCGAGGTTGCGTAGCTGGCTCTCCATGCTTGCCACTCCGCGCAGGCCCACCACGATCGCAGCGCCTTGGAAGATCACCGTAGCCAGGGCCAAGGTGCCGTGCCAGAACGGCCCCATGTCACGGGCATAGACGAACAGGCCCGTCACGAATGCGGCCATGGCGGTTGCTACGGCGATCCCGCTCAGAGCCACCACGAAGAATTGGCTCCGAAGTTCTGTTCGCTCTGACGGGACATCCCGCGCGATCCCTCTCGCCACCCAGGGCCCAGCGGCCAGGAAGATCGCGAACCAGGACTGGGCGAGGAGCGCGAGAAGGAAGGCTACGAGGCCCGCTCCGGCATGCAGGACCAATGGCCTGCTGCCGTCGTCGGGCAAGGCGTAACCTTGTACAGAGACTCCGATGGCAGCTACCAGGCCGAGGACCGCAATCGCTGCGATCCAACGGGACATTCCAATCGCGGTCACGTTTCTCCTCCCGCAGTCCCGAGCCCTCCCATCCGCATCCTCGATTGCACCGCGGCGAGCCAGGTCTCGGCGCCGTGTCTGGGGCGATAGCGCTGGTCGAGCCGATCCCGCCCGTTGCGCCCGCGCCGCTCGGCCTCTTCTGGCTGGCGCCAGGCCTCGAGCAATGCCGCAGCCAGGGCGTCGACCTGCTCGGGCGGCACCAACCACCCCGTTTCACCGTCGATCACCACCTCCGGAATCCCGCTCACGGCGGAGGCAACCACCGCCCTCGACGCTTCCATCGCCTCCAGCACCACCAGAGGCATCCCCTCGTACAGCGAGGGCACGACGAGCGCGCGACAACCCTCCAGCAGGACGCGGATCTCCCCGGCGCCGAGCCGGCCGAGGAAACGCACGCGGTCGGCCAACCCGAGCCGGTGCGCCAGGCGCTGGAGCGGTCGGCTCCGCTCCCCGTCGCCGACGATGTCGATCGCGATGGCAGGCGCCGTATCGCCCAGGTGGGCGAGTGCCTCGAGCAGGACCTCGACACCTTTGCGCACCCGAAGACGACCGACGTAGAGAAAGCGCGCTCCCGGAGGCCCGAAGCTCGTCTCGATCGAGTCGCGGCCCGGCAGGGGCGCGCCCGTCACGTTCGGCAGCGTCACCGCGGCGCCGACGCCGTAGTCGCGACACAGCTCGCCGGCGGTGCGCGCGCTCGGAGCGAACAGTAGGTCACAACGTCTCGCGGTGAAGCGTCCCAACGCCACGTGGAGCGGAGCCCGAAACCAGCGAAAAATCCACTCTCTCCAGGTCGGCCGGGCCACGACCCGACCGGTGGAGACGTCGCGCACCGACCGCACGGCTCGCGCCTCTTCGCGGTAACTGACCTGCTGGAGAGCACACAGCAGCGGTCCTGCGCCACTCCCGCGGCGAGCCCGTAGGGCCGCGAGCACGAGTCCGCCGTCGCTCTCGTGTACCTGCACCACGTCAGGCCGTAAGGCCCGGAGGCGGCGGAGCGCCGGCAGCACGGCGGTCACCGGAAACAGCAGCTTGCTGCCGCAGGCCCCCCCCGCGCCGCGCCCGAGGATCTCGACTTCCTGCCCGGCCTGGCGGAGCGCCCACGCGAGCTGCGCCACCTGCTCGCCAGCGCCAGAGAGATCGCGGGGAGGCAGCGTGTTGACGATCAGGAGCACGCGCATCGGGGGATCACCGGGACGCATCCTCGCACGACCGCCCCGCCTCGGTGGTGCGCCGTGGCCGAAGATGTCCGTGCCCGCGCACCGCTTCGCTCGCCAGCTCGGCGAGGGAGCGGACGTCGAGGCTGGCCGCCAGCTCGCGCGCGTCACGACTGGCGGCGTCCAGCAGCGCGACGTGGCGCAACGGGTCGGCGAGCCGTAGCGGCTCGAGGCCCGCCTGCCGCACGCCGAGCAAGTCACCCGGGCCGCGCAGCGCGAGGTCCGCCTCGGCGATGGCGAAGCCGTCGCTGCATTGCGCGAAGGTCGCCAGCCGACGATCCGCCTCGGGCGTCGGTGCTCCGACCACGGCCAGGCACTGAGCCGGGCGCGAGCCCCGGCCCACCCGCCCTCGAAGCTGGTGGAGCTGCGACAGGCCGAAGTGCTCGGCGCCTTCGATCACCATGAGCGTGGCGCCCGGCACGTCGATACCCACCTCGACGACGGTGGTGGCGATGACCAGGTCCAGCATGCCTGCCGCCAGGTCGCAGAGGATGCGATCGCGTTCGGGTGCAGGCGTTCGTCCGGTGAGACATGCTCCGCGACAGTCGCTGAGCTGGTCGAGGTACCAGCGGCCGGTGTCCTCCACCGCCGGGACCGAACCATCGCCCGTAGCGATCCGGGGTAGGACGACGTAGGTCTGACCGCCAGCAGCTCGATGGGCACGGATCACCGCGAGCACCGTCTCGCGTTCGGCCGCCGGGACCAACCTCGTCTGGATCGGCTGGCGACCGGGCGGCAGCTCGTCCAGCACCGACAGGTCCAGGTCCCCGTACAGCACGAGTGCCAGGGATCGAGGAATCGGGGTCGCGGTCATCACCAACAGGTCGGCGCGACGGCCCTTGCTCGCGAGTTGCTGCCGCTGCATCACACCGAAACGATGCTGCTCGTCGATCACCACCAGACCGAGCCGAGGGAAGTCGACCCCGGCTTCGATCAGGGAGTGGGTGCCCACGACCAGCATCGCCTCTCCGGCCGCGGCTCGGCGCGCCACCGCAACCCGCTGCGGGCTCGATCGCGTCAGCAAACCGATCGGGAAGCGTCCGCCGAGCAGGCCCTCGAGGCTGCGGCGGTGCTGCTCTGCCAAGAGCTCGGTGGGTGCCATGAACGCCACTTGGTGGCCGTTGGCCAGAGCCACCACCATGGCCACAGTCGCGACGATGGTCTTTCCGGATCCGACCTCGCCTTGGAGCAGGCGAGCCATCGGACGCGGAGCGACCATGTCACCCACGACGGCCCGGAGGCAGCGCCGTTGCGCTCCGGTCAGGCTGAACGGCAGCGTCTCGCGCGCCAGCGACCTGACGCGATCGTCGACGGCGTGGCGCAGCGTCTTGGTGCGACGGCGCGAACGCTCGCGGCGGAGTGCCAGGCGCAGCTGCAGGCCGAAGAGCTCGCCGTAGGCCAATCGCCTGTGGCCGGGAGTCTGCCGCTCGTTCAGCTCGGAAGGGTCGCTGGCAGCGCTCGGCTGGTGGATCTCGCGCAGCGCGGCCGGGAGCTCGGGCAGGCCGTGACGAAGCAGCAGCTCCTGCGGCAACGGATCGACGTCATCGAGATCGGCCTGATCGAGCCCAGCGAGTATCAGCCGCCGGACCGCGGCTGGCCCGAGCGGCCCTAGCCTGCTGTAGACCGGTGTGAGCCCAATCGGCGGTGCGCCGGCCCATCGTTCCAGGCTTGGATTGACCAGCTCGGGAGACCCAGCTACCGCCCGCAGCGTGCCGCTCAAGAGGTACGTCGTGCCCGGAACGACCTGTCGAGGCAGATACGGCCGGTTGAACCAGATCGCGCGCAACGATCCTGTGCCGTCCTCCACCGTGGCGCGGGAGAGCATTCCCCGGCGCCGAGGGATACGCTGGCTACGCACGTCGCGTAGCTCGCCGACGACCGAGACGACAGCAACATCTGCAGTCGTCAGGGAGCCGATCGACTCGATTCGTCGTCGGTCCTCGTAGCGTACCGGCAGATGCCAGAGGAGGTCGCGCAGCGTGACCACCCCGGCCCTCTCGAGTTGGGCCGCGCGTGCAGGCCCCACGCCGGCGACTTCGAGCACCGATGCGTCGAGCGAGGTGCGGGGTGAAAATCGCGAACGGCGGCCGGCGGACACGGCGTCAGCCGTCGGCGCGGAAACGCATGCGCACCAGCCCGAACTGCACCTCGTCCCCCGAGCTGAGCTCGGTCGGTACCCCGGTGGCGAGCCGCCGCCCATTGACGAACGTCCCGTTGGTGGTGCCGATCTCCTCGGTCAGGAAGAAGCGCGAACCCCGACGATCGATGCGCGCATGGCGGCGGCTGGTGGAGCGGTGAGAATCGATGTCGGTGAGATCCACGTCGGGCTCGATACCAGTCACTGGATCCTGACGCCCGATCAGGGTCTCTGCATCGGCGGAAAGCTGGAATTCGCGTCCACTCTCGCGATGGGTCAACACCTGTGTCACGACACGGGGCGCGACCTGTGGTGGAGGCGGCGGCGCCAACGGGGCCTCGAGTGCGCGCTCCGGAGCGCCGTCGCCGATGAGGGTCGCCAGCAGCGCATCTGTCTCGCGCAGCCGGCGCGAGAGCTTGCGCATCATCCGGACCGCGATCTCCGGGTTGCTGCGAAGCAACTGGTCGAATGTCGAACCGTTGATCTGTAGCAGGCGTGCGTCGTCCAGTGCGCGCGCCGTGGCCGTTCGCGGCAGGTTCTCGAGCACCGACATCTCGCCGAAGAAGTCGCCCTTCTCGAAGATGGCGAGGCGCGACTCGCGGCCGTCGATCCGCTTGAAGACTTCGACCCGGCCCTCCTGGATGATGTACATCTCCGTGCCGAGGTCACCCTCCTCGAACACGTGGACCCCAGCAGCCAGCTCGACTACGAAGTCCGGCATCTCGCGCCGCTCGGAACCGGTCTTGAAGACGGTCTTCACGAAGCCCTCCGGGGGTGCGACCTACCGAGAATCGCACCCGAGCGATCGGCCAAGGACGCGCGTACGTGCCTCCTGGAATGCACTTGCCATGCCCGCCCCTCTCCAGAGCTCCCTCAGCTCGTGCGGCTCACTCCCACCTCGGGGCGCCGTGGGGTTGTCGAGGGACGCCCGACCAGCCTACCCAAGCGCTTGGAGGTCGGTCAACGAGCGCTCGAGTAGGCCGGCGGGGCCGGACCGACAGAAATTGGAAGAGCGGAGGATCGAATAAGCCGAATTCTGTTCGCCGCGAACGGCGCCGCGGTCATTCCTCTGGGGTGCGGGTTGCCCCGCTCCTCGAGCGACCTACCCGGAGGCCGAGCGTCCTCGCGGACGCACGAGACGGGCGGCTCGTAGCCGGCCTCCCTATTTGGTCTTGCTCCGCGTGGGGTTTTCCATGCCTCGGACCGTCACCGGCCGAGCGGTGCGCTCTTACCGCACCGTTTCACCCTTACCGGAAGGCCGATGGCCCGCCGGCGGTCTACTCTCTGTTGCACTTTCCATCGCGTCGCCACGCCTCGCCGTTAGCGAGCACGCTGCCCGTGGGAGTTCGGACTTTCCTCGGCGAGCCCTCGCGAGCTCGACGCGACCGCGCCCGATCCTCCGCTCCTCGCCTACTGTAACAGCGTGCGCTCTCGCGAGCTTCCGCCGATCAGCCGTATCGCGCCGATCAGCGACTTCGACTTCCTGGCCTCAGCCAAGCAAGCAGCCGAGCCATCCACCCTTCCTTGTGGCTGACCGCGCCACTGGTGGCATAGCGCTCCAGACGGCGCAGGGCCTGGAGGGCCGCCGTATCCTCGGGCCGGCGCTCCAAGGCCGAGCGGTAGCTCGCCTTTGCGCCCTCGGCCTCGCCGGCCCGCTCCTGGAGCCGCGCCATCTCGATGCGCAGGTCGACGTTGTCGGGCTGGAGCTGGAGGGCGCGGCGGAAGCTGTCTTGGGCTTCACGCAGCCACTTGGGGTTCCGTCGCTGGATCTGCCCGAGCAGGGCGTAGTACTCGGCACGAGGACGGTGGCTGATGGCCTGGCGCAGCAGCTCCACCGCCAGGAAGTAATCCTCGTGCTCGGCATGCTCTCTCGCTCGCTCGTAGAGGTTTTGCGCGAGCTCGTCCACCTCCTTCTGGCGACGCTCGCCGGTGACCGCCAGTCCCAGCACGATTCCTGCCTCGCGGTTGTACTCGGTGCGTCGAGCAGGGTCGCTGAGCGCTCGGTATGCCCCTGCGGCGCGCTCGAAGAGAAGCTTCAGAATCCCTTCGCGACCGACCCACTGCAAGCGCTGCGCGTTGAGCGGGTGAACCATCCGCCCGAGCCGCTCGAACGCCTCGTGGACCTGCCGTTCCTCGGCCAGCGGTGTCACGCCGAGCAGCTCGTAGTGATCGAGCGAGCCGAGCCGGGAGAGCAGGTCCGCGACCGCCAGACGATGGGATTCGGGCTCGTCGGGGATCGGCTCGCGCCGAAGCGACTCTGCGATCCGTTCCGAGAGTCGATCGGTCAGCGCCGCCGTCAGCGGTTCGACCACCGCGCCCTTGGAGCTCTCTTGGCGCCGGTCCGGCGCCGCGAGAACGGCGACCAGGCCCGCCGCGCGCAGCCGGTACACCAGCCCCAAGGCCATCGACCCGCCTCGGCGGCGGAGGTCACCGAGCGTGGCCGGAGTCGATATCTCCTGGACGAGCCCCGCGAGCTCGGCGCCCAGCACCCCCAACCGGCTCGCGGTTTCGTGCGCGACCCGCCCGACTACGATCGAGTCCTCGTCCCCGAGCAGGTCGGCGATATCTTCCGCGGGAACCGGCGGTACGGCTCCCTCGAGCACGAGGAGGGTCGACCAGAGCGGGCCCACGAGCTGGCCCGGATCCTCGGCCGGTCTCTCCTCGAAGGTGAAGTCCCCATCCTTGAGCTGCCCGAGCAGGTCGGCGATCCGGCCGATCAACTCGCGCAGCCTGGACCGGTGTGGGGGCGACGCCGAGCTCTCCTGCTGGGTCGCCGTGCGGGTCAGCCACTCGTCCTCCGCCGCCAAGAGCTTACCCATCTCGCGGGCCAGGGCGTGGCTGGCCGGCAGGTAGAGGTCTCCGTCGAGGAACGTGAATCGACGTGTCTGCTCGCCGGCGCGCACGACGAGAGTGCCGCTGCGCCAGCCGACACGGATACGCTCGACAACCTCGAAGAGGGAGCGCTCGCCCAGGGAGCCCGATAGCTGGTCCATACCGAGTTCGACGGACGGGGCCCGCGTTCTCGCCTCGCCGCGAAGCCATCGCCTTCCAGGCGATCCGGGGTGCTTCGAGCGCTGGCGTCCGATCCCTGCGAGTGCCTGCGAGCCGGAAGAACGGCGCAGTATAGCGTCGATACCAGGACGGAGTGCCCCCGGCCCTCCGGGTGGCGCTGCCGGCCCGAGGCCATGGTCGACACTTCATCCCGTCAGCCTTGGACCTCTCGCCCCTCGCGGAGCTGGTCGAACACCTGGTCACCCAACCGCCGTCCCAGCACTGCCTGGAGCGCCTCTCGCGACGCCGCCTGCACCCCACGAAAGCCGCCGAAGCGCTGTACGAGCAGGCGGCGCCGACGGTCCCCTATGCCTTGCAGCTCGTCGAAACCGCTGCGCAGGGTTTCGCGGCTGCGACGCCGACGGTGTCTCGACACTGCGAACCGGTGTGCCTCGTCGCGAATCGCCTGCAGCGTCTGGAGCCCCGCGTCGGTTCGCGGCAAGCGCAAGGGCTCGGGCCGCCCCGCCGCGTAGATCTCCTCTTCGCGTTTCGCCAGGGCGATCACCGGCGTGTCCTCCAGGCCGAGCTCGACCAGAGCGAGGAGCGCGGCGTTCAGTTGTCCGCGACCACCGTCGATCAGGATCAGATCGGGGATCTGGCCGTTCTCGTCGAGCACTCGCCGGTAGCGTCGCTCGACCGCCTGCCGGATCGCGGCGAAGTCGTCTGTGCGCGGCAACCCACGAACGTTGAAGCTTCGGTACTCTGCCTTGCGCATCTTCCCGTCGCGCCAGCCCACGAGTGACGCAACGGTCTGCGAGCCGTGAAAGGTCGAGATGTCGAACCCCTCGATGTGGCGGGGCGGCTCGACCAGCCCGAGGTGTCGCTGTAGTGCCTCGGCGCCGCGGTCCCCCTCACCCGCCGAGCGAAAGCGACGACGATGGGACGCAGCGGCGTTGCGCGCCGCCAGGGTCAGCCGCGCGGCCTTGTCCCCGCGTGCAGGCCAGCGCAGGACCACGCGCGAGCCGCGGCGGGCGCTGAGCCATTCGGCGAGCGCTTCCTCACCCTCGACTGGCAGGGGCAGATGGATCTCCTTGGGAATCAGCGTGGTGTGGTCGTAGACCTGCGGCAGCAGCTCGGACAGCAGCCGCGAGGCGGCGACCTCCCCGGCGCCCTCCCAGAACAGCTCGCGCCGGTCCAGCAGCAGGCCCTCGCGCATGACCAGGATCACCACCGCTGCGTTGCCGCCCGCTATGTGCACCCCGTAGATGTCGACGTCGCCGGCGCGATCGGCAGTCAACTCGCGGCGAGCCGAGATGGCCTCGATCTCGGTGATCCCGTCACGCAACCGAGCGGCCTCTTCGAACGCCTCGACATCGGCGGCCCGCCCCATGCGCCGCCGTAGCTCCCCAACCAGTGCGTCGTTCCGACCACTCAAGAACAACCGCGCCTCCTCCACGGCGCGCGCATACTCCTCGCGCGAGGTGAGCCCGGCAACGCACGGTCCCAGGCAGCGCCGCATGTCGTGGTAGAGACACGGTCGCGCCAGCTTGCCGTCGATCTCGATGCGGCAGACGCGGATCTGGAACAGCTTCTGCACCAGCTTGATCGCGCGACGAGCGAGGCCGCCCGGGAGGTAGGGACCGTAGTATTCGGCGCCGTCGTCGACGATCCGCCGCGTGAAGGCCAGCCGCGGGTACTCGTCGCGAAGCGTGAGCTTGAGGTAGGGGTAGGTCTTGTCGTCGCGAAGCCGGATGTTGTACCGGGGCTGTCGATTCTTGATCCAGGTGTTTTCGAGCAGCAGCGCATCGGACTCGGACGCGGTGACCAGGAACTCGAGCTCCCTGGCCTCCTCCATCATCGCCGCCAGCCTGGCGTCGCCGCTCATCTTGGGGTACGCCGCCACCCGCTTGCGCAGCGACTTGGCCTTGCCGACATAGAGCGGCTCGCCCTCGGCGCCGAGGAACACGTAGATGCCCGGCTGATCCGGCAGCCCGGCGATCCGATCGAGCACCCGCGGAGAGAGACTGGAGCTCCGGCTCATGACCTGCTCGGTCCCCTCATCGGCGGCGACGCGCCGGCGCGGCACCGGGCATGTTCAGGATCTTGAGCTCGCGCAGCTCCCTCAGCTTGTCGCGGAGCGCCGCCGCCTCCTCGAACTCGAGCCGCCGTGCGTGCTCCTTCATCCTCTTCTCGAGCGCGCCGATACGCCTGTCGAGTGGCACTGCGTCGTCCTCGGCAACCTCACCGAGCTCCTGCGGCAGCACGTAGTCGAGGTTGGCCATCTGCACCAGCGGATCGTGGATTCGCTTCAGCACGGTGCGCGGCTCGATCGCGTGCTCGCTGTTGTATGCGGCCTGCTTCTCGCGGCGGCGGCCGGTCTCGGAGATCGCGCTGGCCATCGAGTCGGTCATGCGGTCGGCGTAGAAGAGCACCCGGCCGTTGACATTGCGCGCGGCGCGCCCCGCGGTTTGAATCAGCGAGGTCTGGCTGCGCAGGAAGCCCTCTTTGTCGGCGTCGAGCACGGCGACCAGCGACACTTCGGGCAGGTCGAGACCTTCGCGCAGCAGGTTGATACCGACCAGCACGTCGAAGTCGCCCCGGCGCAGCGCGGTCGCGATGGCGACCCGTTCCAGGGTGTCGATGTCGCTGTGCAGGTACTGCACGCGCACGCCGTGCTCGGCGAGATACTGCGTCAGCTCCTCGGCCATGCGCTTGGTGAGAGTCGTGACCAGCACGCGCTCGCCGCGCTGAGCGATGCGGCGGACCTCCTCCATCAGGTCGTCGATCTGTCTGGCCGACGGGCGCACCTCGATCTCGGGGTCCAGCAGCCCGGTGGGTCGAATCACCTGTTCCACGAAGACCCCGGCGGTTCGCTGCAGCTCTAGGGGCGCCGGCGTCGCGGAGACGTAGACGCGCTGGTCGAGCTTGGCCTCGAACTCCTCGAACGTGAGCGGCCGGTTGTCGAGGGCGCTGGGCAGGCGAAATCCGTGCTCGACCAGGACCTCCTTGCGCGCGCGGTCGCCGTGGAACATGCCGCGCACCTGCGGCAGAGTCTGGTGGCTCTCGTCGACCACCAGCAGGAAGTCCTTCGGCAGGTAGTCGATGAGCGTCGGCGGTGGCTGTCCCGGGGCGCGACCGGTCAGGTGCCGCGAGTAGTTCTCGATGCCGTTGCAGGTGCCGATCTCGCGCAGCATCTCGAGGTCGAAGCGGGTGCGTTGCTCGAGACGCTGCGCCTCCAGCAGCCGATCGTTCCGGTAGAGCTCGCCGAGCCGCTCGGTCAGCTCCTCTTCGATCGTTCCGACGGCACGACGCAGCCGATCCTCGGGCGTCACGTAGTGGCTGTTCGGGTAGACCGGCACCGACTCTAGGTCCTGCAGCACCTGCCCGGTGAGTACCTCGAAACGGCGGATGCGCTCGATCTCGTCGCCGAAGAACTCGACGCGAATGCCGCGATCGTCGTACAGCGGCAGGATCTCGAGCAGGTCGCCGCGCACACGGAACGAGCCGTGGAACAGGTCGAGCTGGGTGCGCTGGTACTGCATGTCGGCGAGCGCGCGCACCGCGGCGTCCATTCCCGACTCCTGGCCGCGCTGGAAGAAATGCAGCATCCCGTAGAAGGTCTCGGGGGAGCCCAAGCCGTAGATACACGACACCGAGGCCACGATCACTACGTCACGCCGCTCGAAGATCGAGGTGGTGGCGCGCAGTCGAAGCCGTTCGATCTCCTCGTTGCGGCTGGTCTCCTTCTCGATGTAAGTGTCGGTCTGCGGGACGTAGGCCTCCGGCTGGTAGTAGTCGTAGAAGGAGACGAAGTACTCGACGGCGTCTTGCGGGAAGAAGCTGCGAAACTCCTGGTAGAGCTGGGCCGCCAGAGTCTTGTTGTGCGAGAGGACCAGGGTCGGGCGCCCGACCGCCTCGATGACCTTGGCCATCGTGAAGGTCTTGCCGGAGCCGGTGACGCCCAGCAGCACCTGCTCGCGGTCGCCGCGCTCGATGCCGGCGATCAGTGCCGCGATGGCCGCGGGCTGGTCGCCGGCGGGCGAGAACGGCGAAACCAACTCGAACCCGTGGCCGCTCACGGCGCCGCCCCTGCTAGCCCAGCCCCGATGTCCGCCCGCACGCCTTCACCCACCGGGTCGGCGCTCGCGATGGCGCGCTCGAGCGCCTCGATCAAGCGCATCACTCCTGCGCGCGACAATTCGCCCCGCTGGGCACTCGCGATCGCTTCGTTGATCTCGCCGAACACCTCGAACAGGCCATCCATCGTCAGCCCACCCGAGGCGACCGCTCCCGGGAAACCGTCGAAAGCCGCGTCGAGCCGCGCTCGCTCCTGCGGCGTCACGTCCGCGGGCAGCCCGGCCTCCACCTGTGCCTGCCACAACCCGACCGACCATGCGACCAGCTGGGGGGCTCTGGCTCCCAGCAACATCAAGCCGGCTACCAGAACCATGGCCAGGCAGCCGCAGCCGACCGCGAAGGGTGTGCCGCACCCTCGCAGCGGGGTGCCGGTATCGCTCGCCGGGCGCCAGGGCTCGGGCAACGGCGGCACGTTGGCCGCGCCGATCGGGTGCGCGATCGAATCGTCCTTGGATTCCACGGGCCTATAATAAGTAGCGGGGCAAGCAACGCCGCATGCCGACGGTCAAGACCGGCTCCACTCGCGCCACGAACAGTCGTCAGACCCGCCCGGTCAGGAAGCGGGGGCGCACGCTTTGGCGGTGGCTGGCCCCGGTGATCGTGACGGCGATCTTCGGGCTCCTGCTGGGAGCCGCCGTGGCCGCCACCATCCACGTGCCGGCCGTCGATGCGGTGACCGACTACGCGCCGGCCTTGGTGACCAAGCTCCACGACCGGGACGGAGAGGTCTACCAGCGCTACTTCCGCGAGAACCGCATGCTGCTGGAGGAGAGTCAGGTCCCCGAGGTGCTGCGCCACGCCCTGCTGGCCGCGGAGGATCGCAACTTCCTGCGCCACGGCGGCATCGACCTGGCAGGCATCCTGCGCTCGGTGGCCCGCAATGTCTCTCTGGGGGAGATCGACCAGGGGGCGTCGACCCTGACCATGCAGCTCGCGGGCACGCTCTTCCTCGACCGGACCCAGCGAAGGGGACTTGCCGCGTGGAAGCGAAAGATCGCGGAGTCGTTCCACGCAGTCGAGCTGGAGAAGCGGCTGAGCAAGGAGCAAATCCTCACGCTCTACGCCAACGTGATGAACCTCGGCCACGGCAACTACGGCTTCGAGGCCGCCTCTCGCTTCTACTTCGCTCGACCGGCTGCCGAGCTGACTCCCGAGCAGGCTGCACTGCTGGTGGCCATCCTGCCGCGCCCTTCCGACTGGAGCCCGCTCGACAAGCCGGAGTTCATGCTGCAGCGGCGGAATCTGGTCCTGGGCGCGATGCACGCCGAGGGCTACCTGACCACCAGGCAGTACGAGCAAGCCCGGCAGCAGCCATTGGGCGCCGAAAGGCGGCGTCGCGGTCCGAGCACCGGCACCTTCTTTGCCGAAGAAGTGCGTCGGTATCTCTATTCCACCTATGGCCAGGGCGGCCTCTACGGTCGCGGTCTGGAGGTCCACACCACCCTCGACGCTGCCATGCAGGAGGCTGCGGAGGAGGCCTTGCGTTGGGGGCTCGTGCGTCTCGACCGTATCCGCGGCTGGCGAGGCGCCATCGACCATGTGGAGGCGGAGGCCCTCGAGGAGCATTCGCTTCCGTCGTGGAACCGACTCGACCTCGCTCCAGGGCGCTGGGTCCAGGGGTTGGTGGTGGCGGCCGACCAGCGTCAGGCGACGGTGCGGGTCGCAGACCGTAGCTTCACGCTGGGACCGGACGAAATAGCCTGGACCCGCCGGCGCGAGCCCAAGAGCGTCCTCGAGCGCGGCGATGTCGCTTGGTTCGTGGTGCGCGAGCGCGCGGACGAGGCGCGCACCCAGTACCTCGAGCTGGGGCAGGAGCCAGAGCTCGAGGGTGCCGTGGTACTCCTGGAGTCCTCGAGCGGCGCGATTCGAGCGTTGGTCGGCGGTTGGGACTACGAGCGCAACGAGTTCAACCGCGCGACGCAGGCGCAGCGCCAGATCGGATCGGCGTTCAAGCCGTTCGTGTGGGGCGCCGCCTTCGAGCAGGGGTACACCGCTGCCGACACGCTCTTCGACGCGCCCGCGGTTTTTCAGGGCGCCGACAGCCTCGCCAGCTACAGCCCCCGGAACTTCTCCCGTGCATACAACGGCATCGTGACGCTGCGCACTGGGTTGGAGAAATCCCTCAACCTGGTCGCGGTCAAGCTGCAGGACATGGTCGGCACCGAGAACGTCATCGACTTCACACGCCGGGCGGGCATCACGGCGACCCTGCCGCCCTACCCCAGTCTTGCCCTCGGCGTCGCCGACGTGATCCCGTTGGAGGCAGCGGCTGCCTACGCGGCGATTGCCAACCAGGGGATCTACGTGGCTCCCTACCTGATCGAGCGCGTCACGACGCCTGACGGTCGGGTGTTGGAGCAGCACCGGGCGACCGCGAGCCAGGCCATGGACGCTCGCGTGGCGTACCTGCTCACCCACGTGCTCCGCGGCGTCGTCCAGCGCGGCACCGGCGCCGGACTGAGCTCGCTGCCGGTCCCGATCGCAGGCAAGACCGGCACCACCGACTCGTTCTCCGATGCCTGGTTCGTCGGTTTCACACCACGCTACACGCTCGTGGTCTGGGTCGGCTTCGACCGCAAGCGGAGTATCGGACGCAACATGACGGGCGCCGAAGCCGCGCTCCCGATCTGGAGACGCATCGTCGAGCGGGGATTGGAACAGGGCTGGATCGACGCCGAAGAGCAGTTCGTGGCACCGCCCGGGATCGTCTTCCGGCGAGTCGAGAGCAAGACCGGGCTGCTCGCCAACGAGGGAGCTGGGAGCACGCTCCAGGAGGCGTTCATCGCCGGCACCGAGCCCGTGCGCGAGCACTCTGCGCGCTGGCAGCGAGTGATGGAGCTGCCGTGGTACCAGCAGCGGAGCTTCTACGGCAAGCCCAAGGCGGGCGAGAAGATGCCCGAGGACATCGCCGATTGGTCGCTGGTCCAGGACGACGACGATGGCGGGTAACGGAGGCGACCAGGCTGCCGGGTCGGGTCGCCGAGGCCCTCTTCAGCGTGGTTTGAGGCCGAGAGCTGCGAAGTCCTGAAAGCCATACAGCAGGTCGTCGATCCGGTCTCGCAGGGAGTTCACCTGGAAGACCACCTCCGCGAGCTCGGGGCCAGCATCGGCTCGTGGGCGCAGCTCGGGAAGCCGCTCACTAGCTGGAAAAGGCGAGCAGGGACGGATCTCGACCTCGAACCCGGCCGAGCTCAGCAGCGCCCGCAATCGCTCGGAGTGGATGGGCCGCAGGTGGGTGGGATCGATCCAGAACCTGGACGCGCCGGCGACGAGCGATTGCGGACTGGGTGTTTCGATCAGGAGGAGACCTCCGCTACGAAGTGCTCTCCAGCTGAGATCCACGAGACGATCGACTTGCGCTGCGTTCATGTGTTCCACGACATGGAAGGCCGTTATCGCCCCCAGCGTGTCCTCTCCTGCAGCCGCTAGCGCCTCGAGGACGTCTCCTTCCACCACGTCGAGGCCGCGCTCCCGGCAGCGACGCACCATCTCGCTGCTGCGATCCACCCCGCGCGCCTCGACTCCGCTCTCGCCGAGCACCTCGAGCGCCTCGCCGCGGCCGCAACCCAGGTCCAGCACCGGGCCCCGGCCCGAGAGCTCTGGAAGGTACCGCCTCACCCGCTCGGCGATGTCCTCGCGTACACCACGGTGCCGATCCTCGAGCGCAACGTAGCGAGACTCCCCCAGCAGGTCGCCAGCCTCTCGACCCTGCTCCCCTGCCACACCTGCAGCAGCCCGTGCCGCTCTCAGGAGCGCGGTCTGGTCCGCAGCCTCACGGCGGGCGCGGTCCAGCTTCTGGTCCAATCGGAAGTAGAGGGCGTCGCTGTAGCGCATCACCTCCTCGAACCCCTGCCCAACCAGAGTCTCTACCTTCGCCGCCAGCTCCTCGTGCCGCTGGCTCAGCTGCTGGAGCTCGTGCACGATCCCCTCCTGCTCGCGCCGGAGCACCTCGAGGAGGATGAGGTTGAAGGAGCGCTGCCGGTCCCAGAGGTCCGCCTGCGGCACGGTGACCAGTGGACGCAGCAGACGCTTCCACCAGACCAGCAAGCGACCCAACACGCCACCGCGGTGGCTCTCGATCGGGAACTCGAGATCGCGCTCCCAGAGCTCGTACCAATCTCCCAGGGAGCGAGTCGGCGAACCGCGGAACGCCTGGACGGAGAGCGATTCCTTCGTCCCCGCCGCCTCCCCTGGGACCGAGCAAGCCGCAGCCTCCCGAGGCGGGTGCTGGGGTCGCGAGGACTGTTCCGGATCGGCCACGATCGGCATCGCCGTACCGGGCGGTGTTCTCCGCCGCGTGCCTCGTCGGCTGCCGTCGGAGTCGCCGGACTGGTGCTCGGCGGTCAGGCTTCGGCGACGACGTTGACGGAGACCTCGGCGACGACTTCCGGGTGCAGATCGATGCGGATGACGTGATCGCCCAGGGTCTTGATGCCCCCGGCCAGGTCGATCTGACGGCGGTCCACCTCGAAGCCTTTGGCAGCCAGCGCTTCGGCGATCTCGGTCGGAGTGACCGAGCCGTAGAGAGTCTCGCTCTCCGAGGCACGCTTGGCGATCTGCAGCTTGACGTCGATCAGCTGCGCGGCGACCTGGCCGGCCGAGTCGCGCTCGGCGGCATGGCGGGCGTCGATCTTCGACCGCTGGTGCTCGAACCAGCTCAGGTTGCCCGGTGTTGCGGGGGCCGCGAGCTTGCGCGGCATCAGGAAGTTGCGCGCGAAGCCGGGCTTCACGTCGACCACCTGGCCGCGTCGCCCGGTGTGGCGGAGATCGCTGAGGAGAATGACCTTCATCGCTGCCCTCGTGCCTGTGTCTTTCTGAGGTGGTGGAGGCTCGCTCGGCAACACAGAGGAACCTGCGTGCGCTGGCGGCGCCGCGTCAGTCGGTGGTGTTCGGCAGCAGTGCGAGGAAGCGAGCGCGCTGGATTGCTTCCGCCAACATGCGCTGATGTCGCGCCGTGTTACCCGAAATCCGCTTCGGGAGGATCTTTGCGCGTTCCGGGACGAACTGGCGGAGCAGGTTGACGTCCTTGTAGTCGATGTACTCGATCCCTTCCGCGCAGAACTTGCAGACTTTCCGGCGACGGAAAAAGACCTTCTTGCCTTTGGGGGGCGTGTTCATGATCGGCAGCCTTTCGTAGAACAGGGAAGGAGCGCCAGGAAAGCTACGGCGCGGGCGGAGCCGCGCCCTCGACGCCCTCCGCGGCGGGCTTCTTGCCCTTGCGCTCCGCGCGCTTGAGATCCAGGTCGGTTCGTACCACGAGGTGACGGAGGACTTTGTCGTTCTGGCGCAAGCGCTGCTCGACTTCCGGCAGCGGGTTCTTGGCGTCGGCCTCGAGGTAGTACAGGTGGTAGCGGCCCTCGTGGAACTTCTGGATCGGATAGGCAAGCTTGCGCTTGCCCCAGCTCTCTTCCTTGGTCACGCTGGCACTGCCATCGGCAGTGATCATGGCCCGGTATTCGTCGGCCAGCGCGACCGTCTCCTCGTCCGACAGACGCGGGTCAGCGATGAACACGAGCTCGTAACTTCTCTTCAAGACGCTCTCCTGAATCGGTGCGGTTCGAAGCGCGGCGAGCCTTGCGACGGAGCCGGGGAAGGCTCCGGATCGGTCGCCGCGGCAGTGGGAAGCAATTCCGTGTCGAGGCTTTGAGCGCGGTGCCGCGCGCTGGCGGGGCGCACTTCCGAGCCTGGCGCACTGCGCCCAAGGGTCCATCTTAACCCGCAACCCCCTTTCGGCTCAAGAGCACAGAACCGAGCGTCGCGGGCCTCTTCGCAGGTACGGGGATGGGAGGCGGCCGGAACGGGCCACGCCCCCCTAGCCGCCCGTGGTGAAACCCGCGTGGGGCTGCGCGCGGGTATCTGCGACCGCTGGCAAGGCGGAGGCGCACGCGGACGCGTGCGCGGGGCCGACGAACGCGATGCGGTGCCATCGTGCAGGAGGCCCAACGCAGTCGGGGTCTCGAAACCCCCGCGCCCAAAGCGGTGGGTGCAAGCAAGCTGCCCCGGGCAGCTTGCCTGCACCGACGTCGCCGCTGCGCGGCTCTGGTAGGGGGCGGCGTGGGGCCGTCTGCGGTGTTGCGCTCGCTCAGCGATGGACCCAGCATCGCCACCGCTCCCG
>DATLFI010000083.1:0-15662 GCA_035524895.1 Thermoanaerobaculia bacterium
GACGTTTCGCCGTCAGCTCACCCGAGCGGGCGGGCACATGGACGTGACTCGCGACACCTCCGGCGAGGAGGTACTGGTTTGGACCAATTCCGCCGACCCGAGCCCCATCTGCGATAACGGGATTGTCAAGGTTCGCCTGAGCGACAGTCAGCAAAGCTGCCTCCTTTCGCTCGACTGGAGCTTAGCGGTGCACATCTCGTGCCCGGACGGCAACGGCTCGTGCTTCGTGGGCACGTACGCCCCGAGCGACCCGACCCCCGAGCGGGGCTGGCCCGCCTTCACCAACGAGCTGCTCCAGGTCCTGCTCGACGGTTCCGAAGTCCGGCGTCTCGCCCACCACCGCAGCCGACCGTTCAACGGATACAACTACATGGCGCGGGCCACGGTCAGCCGCGACGGCGGCCAACTGGTGTTCAACAGCAACTACGGGCTGCAATCCGTGCTCGGCGCGCCCAGCGAGTACTCCGACGCCTATCTCATCGCAGTGACTCCGGCGGCGGGAAGCGGCGGCGGCACGGGCGAAGGTGGCGGCGCGGGAGGAGGCGGGGGCACCGCAGGAAGCGGAGCTCGCCACGAAGAAGACTCGCCCGCGATCGCCTACAGCGACGCCTGGTTCCCCAACACAGCGACCGCGCACAGCGGCGGCGGCGCCGCACTGGCGATGGACCCGGGACAACGGGCGCGCTTTGCCTTCGAGGGCACCGGAGTACTGTGGCTCGGTTATCGCGACGAGTGGTCGGGCATCGCGCGCGTCTACCTGGACGGCTCCTTGGCCGCGACGCTCGACACCTACGTCCCGTCCGCACAAGCGCAGTCGGTTCTGTTCGCGGTGGATGGTCTCGCCGCGGCGCCTCATGTGCTCGAGATCGAGGTCACGGGCCAGATCGGCCCGGCATCGTCTGGAGCGTGGATCTGGATCGACGCATTCGATGTGGTCGGCTCCAGCTCGGGAAGCGGTTCTCCGAGCGGCGACTCGGAAGACCCAGTCAGCCCCGACGGGACAGACAGCTCCACGGGCTGGCTGGAGGAGGACGCATCCGCCGTCGAGCTCCGGGGAGGCTGGCGCAGCGACGCCGCAGCGACGCACAGTGGCGGCACCGCGGCGCAAGCGAAGGACCGCGGTTCGCGCGCCACCGTGCGCTTCACAGGGACGGCAGTCCGTTGGATCGGCACCCGCGACGCTTGGTCGGGTGTCGCCAAGGTACGGCTCGATGGCGTGGTCGTGAAGCGGGTGAACACCTACTCGCCCTCGGCGCGCGCGCAGCAAACGCTGTTCTCCGTCGACGGCTTGGCCGACGGCCCTCACACCTTGGAGATCGAGGTGTTGGGCTACGGCGCCAAGAAGTCGAAGGGAACCTGGATATGGGTCGACGCGTTCGAGGTCCGGTGATCGGGTTGGTCCGCGCCGGGGCGAGACGCCCGCCGGTTCGATCAATGGTCGCGCTCCAGCTGCCACTGATTGATCTTGTTGAGGAGGGTCTTGTAGCAGATGTCGAGCCGCGCGGCAGCCCGCCGGCGGTTCCACCGGGTCTGCGCGAGAACTTGGAGGATCACTCGCTTCTCGGCATCTTCGGCAGCCTTGATTGCGATCGACTTCAACGGGATCCGACCGTTGCGCGACGGCACGAAATCGCCGGCGCTGTCACGCTCGCTGTCGACTGACATCTCGACGGCGTCGCGCTCGAAGCGGTCGCCAGGGGCGTGCGCGCGCTCGTCGGCCGTCAGCTCGGAGAGCACCATGTCGACATCCGGGAAGATCGTGTAGCGCTGGATCACGTGCTTCAGCTCGCGCACGTTGCCAGGCCAGGAATAGCGCTGGAGGCCTTCGAGGAGGCGGTCAGGGATGGAAGAAGTCGCCGAGCCCTGGCCATCCCGATACAGCCGAAGGAAACGCTCCGAGAGCAGTGGGATGTCTGCCGGACGCGCCCTGAGCGGAGGCAAGTCGATGCCAACGACCTTGAGCCGGAAGTAGAGGTCCTTTCGAAACTCGCCGCTCCGGACGGGCTCCTCGAGCGCCTTGTTGGTCGTAGCGATGATGCGCGCGTCGACGCGAATCGCCTCCGTACCGCCAACGCGCGCGAAGGCGCGATCCTCCAGGACGTGCAGCAGCTTGGCCTGGAGATTCGGGCTCATCTCCCCGATCTCGTCGAGCAGGAGAGTGCCGCCGTCGGCGAGCTCCAGCCTCCCGACCTTCCTCTGGTGAGCACCGGTGAACGCGCCGAGCTCGTAGCCAAAGAGCTCCGACTCGAGCAAGTCGGGCGGCAACGCGGCACAGTTGATCTTGACGAACGGCCGCGCGGCGCGCGCTGACTCGGCGTGGATGAAGCGAGCCAGCACCTCCTTGCCGACGCCCGACTCCCCCAGGATCAGCACCGGCGCGTCGGTCGGCGCCACGCGGCGCGCCAGGCTTCGTCTCTGCAGCATCGCCGGGTCGGCCGCAAGCAGGAGCTCCTCGGTACCGCCCGCCAGCTGGTTTGCTGTCTTGGCGACCGAGAGTCCAACCACATCCTCGCGGATGGAACTGGCGTGCTTGGCAGAGACCTTGGATTCTCTTGCGAGGGTCACTGATTGGATTCTCTTGCGACGAGTGTCATGACTTTCCGCGGGATGCAACGTGCGTACCATGCTTCCCCACTTCACACCCGGGGCGAGATCCGTTGCTGCGCAATCGCGACGGACACCGACTTCCCTTTGCCTGGCCGAGTCTTGACGCCACGCGCACCCGAAGGAACGCCCGGGGGAAAGGAGGAAAGACCGAGCAGACGCCTTGCAACTCTTGCAAGAGCTCCGGACAACCGGGCGCCGACCCAACCGGGCGGGCTCCGCCGGGACTCATCAAACCGCGGGCCTACGGCCGTGACGATCTTCCCGCAGGGATAGGCGCGGCCGGGGCGGAGCCGCCCCAGCCGCTACGACCGCAGTACCCCATTGGACCGAAGGCCCATGGGGCGCTGCTAGCTACAGGGAAACGCCGAGGTGTCTGCGACTGGAGCCGCCTGGTTGCCTTGCGCGTTCGAGTAGGTCCGGACACGCCCCGTCAACGTGTCGTAGACGGTGGCCTGGAAAGCCACGTTGGTGTTCGCCGACAGGAAGACCCAGAAGCGCTGATTCAGGACACAGGCGTTGAGCACCTTGACCAGAGCCTCCCAGTTGCCCGGCGTGAAGAACCAGAACAAGCCGGAATCACCGGTGCGCGACTGCACGACCGTGGCCGACGTCGCGGACTTGCCGGGGGCCGTGAACTGGATGTCGACGCGAAAGCGATCGTCACCCAGGCACAGAGTCGCAGGCCCGTCGATGCACCGGTCGAGCACCATCCCGATCTCGCCATTGGGGAAGGCAGCGGACGTCAGGACGACCCCGTACTTGCCGTCGAGGAAGCGAGCGAGGTTCGCGGCGAGCACTGGGAGCTCGACCTGGAACGGGCTCGCCACGTTCGCGAAAGTGCTGACGACCCCGCCGTCCACGATCAGCCTGAGCTGACCGGGGTTCGCCACGTTGTGACTGCAGAGGAGCGAAATGTCGGTATCGTCGGCGCTGATCGTCAGGATGCAGCTCCCGGTCGCGGACGACCCGGTGTACACCAGCGAGTCCTCGCGCAGCGGGAAGCGCATGACCTTCGTGCCGATCGGCTGGCGAGGCACCAGGCGCGCCGCGATCTCCCCCTGCGGGTGCGCGGGCGACTTCACCGTCGCATAGATGCGACCGGTCAGCAACGCCGTCACGGCATCCTCGTTCAACGAGAGCCCGGCACCCGTGACGCCGCCGGAGCCGAGGAGGAACATCTCAGAGCCGCCGGCGCCGGGGGAACCGAGAACGAGGACGACGGACGCGCCGTCGATGTCGTGGGAGCAGACGATGTCGAGCCCCCCGGTGGTGGGATCCAGCCGCCCGGTGCACTGACCCACGGCGGTCGTGGACACAGAGGGCGTGACCGCGTCCCCGGTCAGCGTGGCCTCGATCATCACGTCGTCGAATCCCGTGATCTGGGACTCAGCGACGGACGGCTGGACCGCGAGAGAGACGAGAGACAGGACGATCGCTGGCGACCACGCCAGCCTCGTCGAGGCGCTGAAGATCTTCTCGAGCATGGCGTAGCTCCTCTGTTTCTTCTTTGCTTGTTTGCTGGTGTGATCCTTACCGCTCCGGGGAGCCGGAGCAGCGGAGGGCTCGAGCCGCTCGGTGACCGCGATACCTATGGTCCTCAGGGACGCGCCCGCCAGGACGAGACGGACAACGCACGGCCCGCGCTCGATCCAAGCAAGAAACGAACCCGCCTCGCGTCCGGTGCGTGCCAAACAATCGTCGGCGAGGCGCCGTCCGCCCAGCGGAGGAAGCAGCCTTCCTATTCGGGACAAGAGGTGTCCCATCGAGGACAAGCCCTGTTCGATCCGTACCCCTCCCACCGGCTGAATGTCAGTCGCGACGGCGGCGAAGCCGCTCAGGCGCGCACGCAGCCGCGGCGCGCCCTCCGGTGGGGAGCGCGGGGGACGAACGCCGCGAATTGCGTACCGCGGGAAGAACTTCGTACCAGGCTCGATGAACGATCTACCGTCGCCAACCCTGTTCCAGGCGGAGACGCGACGTGCCTCACCACGCTTTCCGGGCGACGACATCGCCGCACATCAGCTCGAGTTTTCCGTCGAGCTGCGCCGCCATGCGGTGCACGTTGCCGATGTGCCTCCTCGTCAATCGGCCCGCAGCGCCGTGAGCGGGTCGACGGCGGTGGCACGGGCGGCCGGCACGGTTGCCGCGAGCGCCGTGGCCAGCGCGAGCACCAGCGGCACCGACAGCAAGACCACCGGGTCGCGCGGATCGGCGCCGAACAGCAACTGGCCGAACAGCGGCGCCACCAGCATCGCGAGGCCCATGCCGATCGCGACGCCGAGCCCGAGCGACCAGAACGCCGAGCGCAGCGCGCGCAGCAGGATCTGCTCGGTCGGAGCACCGAGCGCTCGGCGTAGGCCGATCTCGCGGGTCTGTCGGGACACCGAGAAGGCCAGCACGCCGTAGACGCCGACCGCGGCGAGGCTGAGACCGGCGGCGCCGAACACCGCGAACAGCAAGCCGAGGGTGCGCTGCGGCGTGGTCTCGTCGTGGATCCACTGGTGCACCGAGGCGAGCTCGTCGATCAGCAGGCGCGGATCCACACCAGCGACCGCCGCGCGCAGGGCCGCCGTCGCCGCCGCCTCACCGGCGCCCTCCCCTCCGATGCCCTCTTCCCCGACGTCGAGTCGCCCGAGGACGGTGAAGCGGAAGGCGGGCGCCTGAGCGAAGGGCACCAGCACACCAGGGGCCGGCCGACCCTCCGCGAGCGTGCTGCCGCGATCGTCGACCACGCCCACGATCTCGCGCCAGATGCCTTCCTCGAAGTCGACCAGCCGGATCCGCCGGCCGACCGGCGATTGGCCGCCGAGCCAGCGCTCCGCGAACGCCACGTTGACCACCGCGACCTCGACCGCGCCGGCCCGGTCGCGCCCGTCGAGCACCCTACCGCCACCGTCGAAGCGCGCATGGCGAGCCGGCGCCACTCCGAGCAGAGGGAAGAGCTCAGGGCTGGTGCGACGCACCTGGGCGCGCGGTCGATCCTCGGGCTCGGCGTAGACCTCGCCCTCGAGCAGGACCGGCGCGGCGCCGGTCTCGAGACCCGGCGCCCTCGACACGAAAGCGACCCCACCGAGCTCCGGACGTTCCACCAAAGCCTGCCGCAGCCGCTCCATGACCGCCAACGCAGCCGGAGCGTCCGGGAGGTCGGCCTCGTTCAAGTCGATCGTGCCGGCGAGCACGGCTCTCGTATCGAAGCCGACCTCGCGCGCGCCGAGCCAACTGGCACCGCGCGCCATCAGGCTCGCGATCACCACCAGCACACAGGCCAGCGCCACCTCGGCCACCACCAGGGCTCGCGTCGTTCGCGCCAGACGGAACGACGACACGCTGCCCACCGCGTCGCGCAGCGCTCCCGACACGTCGGCGCGGAGGGTCTGCAACACCGGAGCGAGACCGGCGAGCACGGTCGCGAGCAACGTCAAGCCGGCGGTGAACCACAACGCCCGAGCGTCGACCGCCAGCTCGACCCAGAAGCGCTCGATGCGGTGGCCCAGGACGCGGTCGAACCAGTCGACCGCGACCCACGCCAGACCTGCGCCGAGCACTCCGCCCAGACCGGCGAGCCAGAGGATCTCGCTCGACAGCTGCCGCACGATGCGTGCGCGACCGCCGCCGATCGCCGTGCGCACGGCCATCTCCCGCGCGCGACCGACCGAGCGCGCCAGCAGGACGTTGGTGACGTTGGCGCAGGCGATCAGCAGCACGCACGACACCACCGCCAACATGGTGTAGAGCAACGGCCCGGCGTCGCTGCCGATGAAGCGCTCGGTATAGCGCTCGACCACCAGCCTGTCGGCTGCGCCGGCCGCGCGCGACTCGGCCGACGGCAGCCGCGGCGCGAGCCACGCGAGCTCGGCGTTGGCCTTCGCCAACGACACTTCGGGCGCCAACCGCGCGAAGGCGTCGAGATCGGCGTCGCCGCGCAGCTCCGCCTGACGCAGGTCGAGCGGCAGCCAGACGTGCTGCAAGGTCGGGAACCCGAAGCGCTCCGGCATCACGCCGACGACCGCGTGCTCCACGCCGTCGACCCGCAGCGTGCGGCCGAGCGCCCGCGGGTCGGCGGCGAAGAGCTCGCGCCACAGCGAGTGGCTGACGATCGCTACCGGAGGCGCGCCGGCCAGCAGGTCCTCCGGCACGAAGTCGCGCCCGATCGCCGGCTGCACGCCGAGCAGGACGAAGGTCCAGGGCACGATCTCGGCGCCGTCGTAACGACGAGCCTCGACACTGGTGTCGCCACCCCGCGCCTCGCTCACCCGGAAGGACCCGCGACGGTAGGCGGCGACGTCGCGGAAGCTGGTCTGCGCGCGGCGCAGCGCTGCCACGTCGGCGGCGTGCACCAGGACGCCGCCCGAGGTGCCGAGCCGCGCGTCGATCGGCGCGATCGCGACCACCTCGTGCGGCCGCTCCACCGGCAGGTCGCGCAGCAGGCCACGCGTGATCGAGTACATCGTCACCGTGGCGCCGATGCCGATCGCGAGCGTCGCCGCGACCGGCAGCGTGACCGCGGGGTTGCGCAACAGCAAGCGGAACCCGATGCGCAGGTCGTTCAGCCAGCCATGCAGCATCTCGCCTCCTCCTGCGACGCGTCCGGGCAAGCGCTCGCGCGAAGCGCGCCGCCGCTGGCCGAGCAGAGCGCCCAGCGTCTGGCGCCAGAACCACAGCCTCGCTCGCCGCGGCTGCGTCGCCGACCGGCGCGCGAGCTCTTCGAGCAGGTCACCGGTCAGGTGCTCGGCGAGGTCGGCGGGCAGCCGCTCGAGCAGCCAGAGCGCCAGGCGAGGCGGCGTGGGCGGCGCTGGCCGGTCGGAACGACGCATGTCAGCGCTCCGCCAGCCGTGCCAGGCGCGAGCCCAGGCCACGTACCATGCGGTGATGCTCCTCGTGCGCGACGAGCAGCAACCGGGCGCCCGCCGGTGTCAGCCGGTAGTGCTTGCGGCGACGCCCGCCACGCGCCGCGGTCGGCTCGCCGACCCACGAAGCGACCAGGCCGCGCGACTCCAGGCGGTCGAGTAGGGTGTAGACAGCGCCGACCAGCAGCGAGCGGCCGGAACGCGCCTCGATCTCACGATGGATCGAGGCGCCGTAGGCCTCGTCGCCCAGAGCGACCAGCGCGTACAACAGGAACTGCTCCAGCTCGCCCAGGCGCTTCGCCACCTCGAAATCCTCCGCTTCGAGCTCCTACGCGAAATCTACAACAAAGTTGTACTAATCGAGGCGCCCGAGCCGGTCCGGCGAGCGCGGCAGCTCCGAGTGTGCTTGCGCTGGACCCTGCCGACGCGACAGAGTGCGGCGCCAGGACCCACGACCGACCGCACCGAGGAGCGCGCACGTGAGCCATCCCGCCCGCCACCCGTTCGCCCGCCGCGACCCAGAAGCTCGTCGCGATCTGCTCTCTTGCACGCTCGCTCCTGCGATCCTCGCGCTCGCTTTCGCAGCCTGCGCGCCCAGCGCCGACCCCGCAGCCAGTGACTTCACGGAGTTCGTCGCCACAGACCCCGAGGCACGCGGGCTCCGGCTGGCGCGGCGCGGCGCGGCGCCGGGGTACGTGCTGTTCTCGCCGCTGATCTCGGGCACCAGCTACCTGGTCGACGCCGCGGGACAGGTCGTGCACACGTGGGACAGCGACTTCGCGCCGCTATCGCTCTACCTGCTCGACAACGGCAACCTGCTGCGACTCGCCCACGAGCCCAAGTCCACGGCGTTCCAGGCCGGGGGCGAGGCGGGCCGGATCCAGGAGCTGACCTGGGACGGCGAGGTGGTATGGGACTGGGTGCTCGCGGACGACGAGCGACTGCTCCACCACGACATCGAGGTGCTGCCCAATGGCAACCTGCTGGCGATCGCCTGGGAGCGCAGGTCGCACGAGGAAGCGCTGGCCAGGGGCCGCCTCCCCGACCTGGTGAACGACAAAGGCCTGTGGCCCGAGTGGGTGCTCGAGATCGAGCCGATTCCGCCGCGCGAGGCGCGCATCGTGTGGGAGTGGCACGTGTGGGATCACCTGGTCCAGGACCAGGACCCACAGCGTGAGAACTACGGCGAGCTCGCCGCGTACCCTGGTCGCGTCGACGTCAACGGCGACCGGCACAAGCCCAAGCCCACCCAGGACGAGATCGACCAGCTCCGCGCCCTCGGCTACATCAGCGACGACGTCGAGCCCGAGGACCTGCGCCCCGACTTCCTGCACATCAACTCCATCGACTACCACGCGCGGCTCGACCAGATCCTGCTCAGCGTGCCGGCCTACAACGAGATCTGGGTGCTCGACCACAGCGTGTCGACCGAGGAGGCACGGGGGTCGACCGGCGGTCGCGCCGGGCGCGGCGGCGAGCTGCTCTACCGATGGGGCAACCCGATGCTGTATGGGCGCGCCGCGGAGAGCGACCGGATCTTCGGCAGCCAGCACGACGCCAACTGGATTCCCGAGGGCCTGCCAGGCACCGGCAACATCCTGGTGTTCAACAACGAGGCCGGGCGCGGCGAGGAGAAGTTCTCGACCGTGCTCGAGATCGCGCCGCCGCTCGACGGCCAAGGCGGCTACCAGCTCGTCGAGGGTGCGGCGTACGGACCGGACACACCGGCGTGGTCGTATGAAGCCGCCGATCGCACGTCGTTCTACTCGATGTTCATCTCAGGCGCGCAGCGGCTGCCGAACGGCAACACCTTCGTGACCTCCGGCCACCAGGGCCGGCTGTTCGAGGTCACCCCCAGCAGCGAGATCGTGTGGGAGTACTGGAACCCGTTCTCCGGCAATGTGCGCGAACCCGACGGCTCGCTGCCGCAGCCGCTGCCGCCCGGCGCCGGTTACTCCATCTTCCGCGCCACGAAAATCCCGGCGGGACACCCCGGTCTCGTGGGACGCGACCTGAATCCGCTCGACCCGCAGCCCGAGCCGGTGCTGCCGCCGGAGCCCGATCCCCCACCCGTTTCCGAGGAATGAGGATCGTCGACCGTCACCCGATCTCGCGACGCAGCGCTTCCTGACAGGAAAACGCCTGGCGCTGCAGATCGCGAAGCTCGGGCAGGCCGGCGAGCGGCTGGAGCAGCGGGTCGACGCTCGGTGACGAGTCGACGCAATAGCCGCCGCCGACCGCCGAGCGCAGCAGCGCCGAAGTGACCAGACTCGCGGCCCCGCTAGAGTGCCCCGGTGCGCCGGCTGCTACGCGAGCCTCTCGTCCACTTCCTGCTGATCGGCTCGATGCTGTTCGCCCTGTGGGCCGTCCTCGGCGGACCGCCGGGGTCGGACTCGATGCGTGTCGTCGTGACCAAGGGACACGTCGCGACCCTCACAGAGCTGTTCCGTCGCACCTGGCAGCGGCCGCCGACCGGGGGCGAGCTGCGCGGGCTCGTCGACGACTATGTGCGCGAGGAGATCCTCTATCGCGAGGCCCTGGCGATGGGCCTCGACCGCGACGACACCATCATCCGGCGACGATTGCGCCAGAAGCTCGAGTTCGTCGTGCAGGACCTCTCCGCGACCGAGCGCCCATCCCACGCGGCGCTCTCGGCGTTCCTGACCGCCAACCCAGATCGCTTCCGCCGCGAGCCGGCCTTCGGCTTCGAGCACGTCTACCTGAGCACCGATCGCCGGGGGGCGTCGGCCCAGGCAGACGCCGAAGCCCTGCTCGACCGCCTCCGCGACGGCGGAGAGACAGACGTCGCGCAGGGCTCCGGCGACCCATTCGATTTGCCGCTCCGCTTCGAGTCAGCCTCACTCGGCGAGGTCCGTCGCAGCTTCGGCGCAGAGTTCGCTGCGACCGTCGCACAGCTCGAGCCGGAAACGTGGCAGGGTCCGGTGGCGTCGAGCTACGGGCTGCACGTGGTGCGGATCCACGAGCGAGTGCCCGGCCGCCTGCCGCCGCTCGAAGAGATCCGCGACGAGGTCGAGCGCGAGTGGATCACGTGGCGCCGGAGGGAAGCCAACGACGAGCTCTATCGCCGCCTGCGCGAGCGCTACGCCGTCGAGGTCATCGGGCTGGTCGACGACGACGCGGAGGCGCCGGAGTGAGGCGTCGCGAGTGGCTAGCAGCCCGTGGTGAAACCCGCGTGAGGCTGCGCGCGGGGATCTGCGGCCGCTGGCACGGCGTGGCCGACGAACGCGATGCGGTGACATCGTGCAGGAGGCCCAACGCAGCCAGTGGCCGCAAACCCCCGCGCCCAAAACGGTTGGGGCAGCGTGGGGCCGTCTGCGGTGTTGCGCTCGCTCAGCGATGGACCCAGCATCGCCACCGCTCGCGCGCCAACGCCGAGCCGCCGGTAGAGCCCCTGCAGGCGAAGGACCTTCCCCGCGCACCGCATCAGCATACGGCCCCACGGCGCTCCCAACGCAGCCCACGGGGGTTCCACCACGGGCTGCTAGACCAGGCGGACCGCTGGGCGACAGCGCTGCCGCCGGCGCTTCTGCTGGTGCTTTCTGCGTTGCTGGCCACAGGGCCGATCCTCGGGCACGAGTCGAGACCAGGCTATCTGGAGCTGCGCGAGGTCACTTCCGAGCGCTACGCGCTGGTGTGGAAGCAGCCGGCGCGCGGCGAGCTGGTGCTGCGACTCGAGCCGGTGCTCCCCGACCGCTGCCGGCACCTCGGAGGCGACCAGCAGGAGCTCATCGCCGGGGCGCTGCTCCAGCGCGCGACGGTCCACTGCGCAGGCGGCCTCGCGGGCGGGACCATCGGCATTGCGGGCCTGGAAGCGACGCTCACCGACGTCCTCGTGCGCATCGAGCACCGGAGCGGCGTCCAGGAAACGCGATTGCTGCAGCCGGCGCAGCCGTCGTTCGTGGTCGCCGGCACCCCGGCGACCGCCGAGCGGGTCCTGGGCTATCTGCGGCTGGGCGTGGAGCACATCCTACTGGGCGTGGATCACCTGCTCTTCGTGCTCGGGCTCCTGCTGATCGTGAAGCGTGCCGGCATCCTGATCCAGACCGTCACCGCCTTCACCATCGCACACAGCATCACGCTCGGCATCGCTACCCTCGGCTACGCGAGCGCGCCGGTCGAGCCGTTGTCGGCTGCCATCGCGCTGTCGATCCTGTTCCTCGGGCCCGAGGTGGTGCGCACGTGGCGAGGCGAAACCAGCTTCACGCTGCGTCACCCTTGGGTGGTGGCGTTCGTGTTCGGGCTCCTGCACGGCTTCGGCTTCGCGAGCGGCCTGACCGAGATGGGCTTGCCTCGGAGCGAGATACCGCTGGCGCTCCTGCTCTTCAACGCGGGCGTCGAGCTCGGCCAGCTCCTTTTCGTCGTGCTGGTGCTGCTGTTCCAGCGATCCTTCCGCGTGCTCGAGGTGCGCTGGCCGCGTTGGGCGCAGCTCCTGCCGGGCTACGCCGTCGGCTCGCTGGGGGCGTTCTGGACCCTCCAGCGGTTCGCGATACTGATCGCGAGGCTGTCGTGAACCGCCGACCCAGGCCGCCTGCCCGCCGCAAGCTGGGACACACTCGCCGTGTCGTGTCGTTCCTCGCCTTCTTCGGTGCGGCCCTTTCTTGGGCGGCGCCGCTGCTCGCCCACGAGCGCCACGGCACCGTCGCCGGCCTGCTGGCAGGGCTCTATCACCCGGTGTCGGGCCTAGATCACGTGCTCGCCATGATCGCGGTGGGCTTGTGGGGAGCCCAGCTCGGCGCGCCGGCCTTGTGGCTCCTTCCGGTCACCTTCCCAGTGGTGATGGCGTTCGGGGGCGCGCTGGGTCTCGCTGGCCTGGGCATCCCCGGTGTGGAGATCGGCATCGCTCTGTCAGCGGTGCTGCTCGGCGCAATGGTCCTGGGTGAGGTCCGGCCACCGCCGTGGGTATCGGCTGGTCTCGTCGGAGCCCTTGCCATCTTCCACGGACACGCCCATGGCACCGAGCTCCCCCAGGGCGAGAGCGCTCTGCTCTACAGCCTCGGCTTCGTGATGGCGACCGGAGCGCTGCATGGCGCAGGCATCGCGCTCGGGCTCGTGCACCGACGCCCGGTGGGAAAGAGTGCGCTGCGCGCTGTGGGTGCCGCGGTGGCGATGGCGGGATTGTTCTTCCTCTGGAACGCGCTGCGATGAGGGAACCCAAGCCGCGCCGCCGGCGCTCGTTCGTCGCCATCGCCGGCGTCGCGGCGGCCATCCTGCTCGCCGCGCCGGAGACCGCCGCCGCTCATCTGGTGCACAGCGGGTTGGGACCGTTCTACGACGGCGCGGCGCACCTGGTCGCAACGCCCGAGGAGCTGGTGACGGCGCTGGCGCTGGCTCTCCTCGCCGGGCTCCTGGGCGCACCGGTGGCGCGACGGGCGCTGCTCGCGGTTCCAGCGACGTGGCTGGCGGGCGGGATCGCCGGTGCCTTCCTGCCGTCTCTGGGCACACCGTGGCTTGCCGCGGTCACCTTCCTCGCTCTCGGCGGCCTCGTCGCTCTCGATGCCAAGCTCACCGCCACCACGTTCACCACCGTCGCGGTGGTTGTCGCGACACTGCACGGCGCCCTGGGCGGGACAGGCATGCCGGCAACGGCCGCCGGACTGCTCGCGACGCTGGGCACCGCGAGTGTGGTGTTCGTGGTGGTGGCGCTGGCGAGCGCTCGCGTGGTGTCCCTGCGTGCCGCCTGGGCGCGCATCGTCGTTCGTGTCGCGGGGAGCTGGATCGCCGCCACCGGGCTGCTGATGCTCGGCTGGACACTGAGCGGCGCGGCTTGACGGCACGTACCGCGCCCGGCCTCGGTGGCCGGGCGCAGCCAAGGGTCACCGGTCGCCCCGTTACTGAGCGCAGGCCCCATCTGCGGCCTTGGATGCGCCGGCGCGCAGCAGCTCGCAGTCGTTGCCGTAGGTTTGGCCGTCGCAGCCACACACCGGATCCCAGATGGTGAGGCAGGCATCGGGCCGCGGCACGCAGACCCCGGCCAGGTCGGCGACCTGGCACTGTTCGGCGGGGTACTCGCAAACCTCGCCCTTGGCGCACTGCAGCCCGGCGAAGCCGCCGCAGAGCTTCGCCTGGTTCTCGCACTCGCCGTCGTGACGCTTCGAGACGCGAGCGCCCTGGCGCTCGCAGTCGTTGCCGTAAGTGCGACCGTCGCAGCCGCAGACCGGGTCGTAGTCCGCAGTGCACCCCTGGGGCACCTGCACGCAGGTGCCCGTGCCGTCGGCGATGATCGCGCACAGTCCGGCTTCCTCCTCGCAGAAGAGACCCGGCGCGCACACGCCGCCCTGCCCCGGCTTCGTGAATCCGCCGCACACCTGGCCCTCCCCCTGTCCACTCTGGTGGAACGCCTCGATGTCGACCTGTCCCCAGCGATTGCCGCGCGGGTTGCGGTACTCGCGCTCGACGCCGGTGGCGTGGTCGCGCACGCGCACGGTGAACTCGAGGTCGGAGAGCGCAGCGAGGAACACCCAGATCGAGTCGTTGATGCTCGACCCGTCGAGGATCTTGATCACCACTTCGAGGTTGCTCTCGGTGAAGAACCAGAACGCGCCGGTGTCGTCGACCAGCGGCTTCGCGCGCGCGAGCTCGACCGGATCCTGGGCCGAGCGGGTCCACTCGACGGCGGCCGAGATCCGGCCGCCCAGGAAGCAGAGGGTGTGGTCATCTGGATGACAAGGTACCTGGGCTGCGACTCCACTGCCCCAGCCGCCGGCGACGAGTACGGCGAAAGCCACGCAGTATCGAGCTAGACGAACGCGAGCGAACATGCTGACCTCCTGAAGATGAGGCGCGGGACTGGCCATCACCGCGCAAACCCGGAGTGGCGGGAGCCACGATGGAGAAACCGCGACCAGAAATGCTACGACAGCATACCGCGTCCCGGCACCACTGTCCACCCCTGACTGCGCCACCCGCCGCTCCGGCACGTCAGCCGCCAGCCGCGGAGGGTGTCGCGGAAGGCCGCCGCGCCCCGCCCGCGCACGGTCGCGAGAAGCTACGCGAGGCCGGCGCCGCTCGTCGCGCTCGCTGCCGTCACCGCCCGCGGGAACTCCGCGCGAGCCAGTCGGCGAGCGCGAGCGACGACCGCGGCGAGAGGAGAAGGCGCGCGCTGGCAGGCCTCGGTGCGAAGTAACGACGCGACGCCTCCGCGAACCGTCCCTGCTCGACGAGCGCATCGAGCGGTGCCTCTTCGGGGGTTTCCGCCGCCGCGGCAGGCCGCCGACGCTCGCGGTATTCGCGCGGTCGCCCCAGCAGGTTCAGGCGATCGAGTAGGAACGCGGCACCGAGACCCGCGACGAACCCGCCGAGGTGTGCGCCGTGCGCGACGCCGCCTCCCGCCCCACCCCGACTCATCAGGAAAGGCAGCAGGTTGTCGACCACCAGGTAGAACCCGAGGACGATGCGTGCCGAGACCTCCACCACGTCCATCATCAGCGGGAACAGGAACACGTAGACGCGCACCACGTTGCGCGGGAACCACAGGAAGTAGAAGCCGAGCACCCCCGAGATCGCGCCCGAAGCCCCGACCATCGGCACATGCGACCCCGAAGCGAACAGCGCAAAGAACAGCGTGGCCGCAACCCCCGTGCCGAGGTAGGCGAGCAGGTATCCCAGCCGGCCCAGCCGGTACTCGACGTTGTCGCCGTAGATCCACAGGAAGAGCATGTTGCCGAGCAGGTGCAACAGACCCCCGTGCAGGAACATGGACGCGAACAGGTCCGCGATGCTCGGCGCGGCGGGGCGGTAGCCGTGCTCGAACACGAACAGGTCGTAGCGGCTGGTTTGCTGGGAGAGCGCCTGCACCGAGACCTCCGCCGGCAGGCGTGGCGCCATGATCTCCAGGTACTCGCGCAGCGCCGGGTCGTCTGGAGAGGCCCGCTGCAGCGAGAGAGGCAGGCTCACCATCAGGTAGACGCCGACAGACGCGGCGATCAGCAGGTACGTGACCCACGGCACGCCTCGCGGGTTGGGCGCGTCACTGAGCGGTAGGAACATGCGAACGAGATCGTAGCCGGAGCCTAGCAGCCCGTGGTGGAACCCGCGTGAGGCTGCGCACGGGGATCTGCGGCCGCTGGCAAGGCGTGGCCGACGAACGCGATGCGGTGCCATCGTGCAGGAGGCCCAACGCAGCCAGCGGCCGCAAACCCCCGCGCCCAAAGCGGTTGGGGCGGCGTGGGGCCGTCTGCGGTGTTGCGC
>DATLFI010000084.1:0-3650 GCA_035524895.1 Thermoanaerobaculia bacterium
CGCGGGTCATCTGGATGTGTTGCTCGAGGTAAGGGCGCTCCCGGTTCACCTGGTCCGGCTGGACGTTGAAGGTCTGCACCAGACCCGGATACACACCGAGCAGCAGCACCGAGGCGACGAGCGATAGACCGAGCGCCCCGCCCAGCAGCCAGAGCGTGCGGACGAACGCGTTGGCCAGCGCGAAGAGGGCCGCGGCGCCGACGAGCACGCTGAGGATCGTCAGCGCCGGGAGCCGCGCGTTGACGCTGGTGTACCCGGCACCGGTCAGCACCGCCTCCTGCCGGAAGAGGAGCCCGAACTGGTCGAGGACGTAGCCCGCCGAGATCAGCGCGAGGAAGAGCGCGCCCATGATCGAGAGGTGGACGCGGGCGGCGCCGATGAACGGCAGCGCCATCCGCCCCAGGTCGCCCAGGGTCTTGGGCGCCTCTGCCGTTGTCATCGTCGCGAGATCCGCGGCGCTGCGCGTTCCGTACACGACGAGCACGCCGATCGCCGTCAGGACCACGGCCGCCAACAGCCAGCCACGCACGAACTCGACGAAGGGGAGAGTGAAGAAGTAGAAGCCGATGTCGCGGCCGAAGAGTGGGTCGGCCTGGCCGAAGGGGACTCCGTTAAGCCAGCGGAGGATCACATCCCACTCGCCGCCGCCGACCAGGCCGAAGAAGAAGGACGGGATCAGCAGGAGCGGGAGCAGACGGAGGGTCAGCCCGAGCGCGCCCGGCGGCCGCAGGCCCTCCTCCACCACCACCCGGCGGGCGCGCGGGCGGAGCGCGAAGTACAGGTTGACCGCCGCGAACAGGAAGAAGGCCAGGAAGAACGTGACGAAGGCAAAGAAGCCGGCCCTGTAACGGAGCGTGTAGACGTCCTCGAAGCCGAGGCTCCGGAACCAAAGCAGGTCCGTCAGGAACGCGACGAGCGGCCCGAAGACCAGCGGGAGGACGACGAATACCAGGGCCAGGACCGCGAACAAGATGGTCACGGCCGCGGGAGGTCCGCCCGACCGCTGGCGCCGGCGGCCGAACGTCGAGAAATCGATGTTCGACCAGTCGATCTGCCAGGGATCGCGCTCGCCGTCGCCGCCCTGCGGTGGGCGCTGCATTCGGGCTCAGGATAGGGACCAAAACGTAACCATGTGACCGAGCGGCCGTTTAGACTTTCAGGCACCAACGGAAGGGGTTTTCAACTATGTATAGCCACGTTCGGCGCCTGGCCGCGCTCGTCGCAGTCGGCGCGATCCTTGCGACAGCCTGCGTCGGAGGCACGCCTACGGCCTCGACACCGCCCAGCGAAGGCGGCACCGCCGTCTCGACCGGCTCGGACGTGAAGGCCACACTCCTGGCGAACCTCGGAAGCGACACCAAGAAGGTGGAGTTCACGTTCGCCTCGGTCTCGTTCGCCGGCCAGGTCAAGGCCGAGCCCGCCGCGGCCATCCCCGCGCTGCCCACCGGCTTCGCGCGCACCGCGGCCTTCGACATCTCGACGACCGCCTCGTTCGACAAGGCCACGGTCTGCTTCGACAACGACAAGGTCACGGCGACCTCGAAGCTCTATCACCACAAGGGCGCCACCTGGGAAGACCGCACGACTTCGGTGAACCCGCCCAGGATCTGCGGCGAGTTCACCTCGTTCTCGCCGGTCGCCATCGTCGATGTCCAGACCGCGACTCCGACGCCGGCTCCGACCACGGCCGCCCCGACCGCGACCGCGACGCCGACGGAGACCGCGACCCCGACCCCGACCCCGACCCCGACGGCCGCCGCGACGACGGCCGCGCCGACGGTCGCCGCGACGAAGACACCGACGCCAACGGTCGCCGCGACCAAGACACCGACGCCCACCGCGTCACCCACGCCCACGCCGTCGCCCACGCCGACACCGACCCCCGCGCGGACATTCGCTCCTACGCCGCCGACGACGGGGCTCTTCCTTCACGGCACGATCACGGACGCCGCGACTGGTGAGCCGATCGACCAGGCATGCATCACCATCGGGCCTCCGGTCAAGTGCGCTACGACGACCGACCCGAACGGCAAGTACTTCTTCGACCTCACTGGCCTAGCCGAACCGGGTATGAGCTGGACCGTCAGCGCTCTCCGCAACACGATCGATCCCAAGTACGCGATCAAGAGTCAGTCCGTTCCCGTGAACGGCCCGACCGAGGTGAACCTCCAGCTGAGCAAGCAGTAGCGGAAGCCTTAGAACGCAGCGAAGGCGAGGGCGCCCCGTAAGGGGCGCCCTTCTTCTTCTTAGAGTGAGGACCGCGTGAAGCTCACTCCCCTCGCCCTCATCGCGGCCGCGGCTGTCGCCGCCGCAGTGGTCGGCGCGATCGTCGGATCCGGTGCGCTCGCGCCCGGCGCCGGCGCACCGCCCTCGGTAACGCTGGTGGCCGAGCCCACCCCCTCGCCAGCGCCGAGCGGCCCCATGGCGCACGTCTACGTGGTCGCCGAGGGCAAGCCGCCGCTGCGCGTCGAGTCCACATACCCGCTGATGACCGGCGCTCTGCTGACGCGGGTCGCCTCGCGCATCGACGGGCTGCGCTCGACGGTCGCTCCCGAGGGCTACGTGAATCCGTACAACACCTCGACCGTGCGGCTCGAGCGCGTCACGAACGACGAGCCGAACGTCATCACCCTCTGGTTCCGGGTCGCGAATGACGACTGGGGCGTGCCGCCCGAGCGGGCCAAGCTCCTCCTCCAGCAGCTGGTGTGGACCGCGACGGAGGAGCCAGGCATCGTGCTGATCCGGATCTTGCAGAACGAGGGTCGCGAAGGCGGCGCGAACGTCGCGGGTGTGCCCGCCAATTACGAGATGACCCGCAAAGACTTCCCCTAGCCGTTCCTGGCGCGCACTTCCGCGAAGAGATCCAGGTACTTCTCCACCACGACCGGCCAGCTGTAGGTGCGCGCCACGAACTCGCGGCCGCGCGCGCCGAGGCCGTGCGCGAGGTCGGGCCGCTCTACGAGGATCTCGCAGATCTCCGCGAACTCCGGTGCGGTCCGATAGGGCACGCCGGCGGAAGCGCGTCGCGACATCGAGGCGAGCACCGGCGCTGCGGCGGGGCAGATCACGGGACGCCCGACAGACCAAGCCTCGAGCGTGACGAGCGACAGCGACTGCAGTCGTTCGGGCACTACCAGAGCCGTGCAGGCCGCGAAGGCGTCCCACTTCTCGTCCTCCGTGAGGGTTCCGACGTAATTGATGTCGGCACGCTGCGGGATCGGCATCTCCCTGTGCCCCGCGAGCACCAGCGTGGCTCTCGGCGCTGCCGGAGATCGCCACGCGGCCCAGAGGTCCCAGAGGTCCTGCAGACCCTTGCTCTCAACGATGCGGCCGAGGTACAGGAAGAAGGGACCTTCGATCCCGTGCTTCGAGCGGAAGCGCTCGGCCCGCGCGGCCAAGGCCGGCGCGGTCGCGTGCGGACCTCCCTGGAGGTCGCTCGGGAGATCCACGCCCACACCGACGATCTCGTTCGGGACCCTCGCGTTCGCGAACCGGCGGTGCACCATCGCGCGCTCTTCGGCCGTGTTGAAGGCGATCGCGCGCGGCAGGTGGAACACGCGGCGGTAGAGCGAGAGGCCGATGGCGGGCTCGTCGTGCGCGGTCGGCACCAGCACCGCGCGCTCGGGGACGAGCGGCAGGCCGAAGAGCGT
>DATLFI010000085.1:0-4200 GCA_035524895.1 Thermoanaerobaculia bacterium
CGGGAACCGGCCTGAAGTACGGCGAGTGCTTTCCAGTCGATCTGCCGCTGCTCGATCCGTCGGGGCCGATCGACTACGCGTCGCTGTGAGCGGTCCGCAGCTGCCGGCGGCGGTCATCTTCGATGTCGACGGTCTGCTTATCGACACCGAGACCTGCGACTTTGAGTCGTGGCGCGCGCTCCACGAGCATCATCGGCTGCCCCTTTCGCTGGAGGACTACTGCCAGAGCGCCGGGCTCTACGGCTCGTGGGACGGGATGTACGACGTGCTTGCCGGTCGCTGCGGAGAGTCCGCCGAGACGCTTCGGGCCTGGCGCGAGCCGAGATTCCGCCGCCTCGTGGAGGAGCGGCTGCAGCCGTCAAACGAGCTCACGGCCCTGCTGGGACTGCTGAAGGATTCAGGCATCCCGCGCGGCATCGCCTCGTCCTCCGATGCGGACTGGGTGGACTGGCTCCTGCGCGGCCTCGGAATCCACCAGGAGTTCGCGGCGGTGGCCACCGGCGGCGAGGTGGCGCTGCGGAAACCCGCTCCCGACCTCTACCTGCTGGCCGCGGCTCGACTGGGAGTAGATCCGGCGGGGTCGGTGGCGCTGGAAGATTCGGTCCACGGCCTTCAGTCTGCAAGGGCCGCCGGGCTCGGCGTGATCGCCATCCCGAACAGCGTGAGCATCCACCAGGACCTCTCGGAAGCCCACGCACAGGCCGCCCACTTCGGTGAGATTGACCTCGAACTCCTGGGCAGGGTGCGTCGCCTGGCGGGTGGAGGTCCGGCTGCATAACCGCGAGAGCTTGCTGGGAGCGCTCGGCGTCCCGCCGGCCTCCCACCTTTGTCATCTCGACCGGAGAGTGCGACACGAGGTCGCAAGGAGGATTGTCATGCACTAGAGCCTCGGACATGACCGGGCGTCCCGTCGCCCGTACCCTACGGGAGCAGGCGGAAGAGCAATCGACCGTCTGAAGCCTCCCGGACAACGTATCCCGTCCCTCCCCAGGGAGCATCCGGACCGCGAGGCGAGGATGTCGCTGGCAGCATCAAGCCGGCCAGGGGCCAGGGTGGACCGGTATGGTGAACACATGTGAATGCTCGCTTAGCCGTCGTTACGAGAAACAGGCCAAAGGTGCTGAAAGGCCTGAGCCAAAATGGCGCTGCAGCCGAGAGTCGAGGGCTCTTTGTCCGAGACCACGGGTCAATCAGGCTGTCGGCGGATAGAGCGCACCTAACCCGGTCGCTGTCCTACTTGCGGAACGTGGTAAGCCCGCTCCCTCCCTCGGCTCCTTGGGAGCCGGGGACAGCAACTCGTAAGGGAAGCCCATGAGGCGGGCGGGTAAAGGATCGGGGAGAAAGCGAAAGCCATCCTGCAATCGGGTGGATAGAGGCCGAGCCGGTCGCTTCTGCAGCCGGCGACATCGCCTCCCGCGTAAGCGGGCAGACTTCCTCGAGGTGTCTCCTACGACAAGCACTGACAAAAAGGCATGGGAGTCTTTGCTGAAGACAGGTAATCCTGGTGCAGCTCCCGACGGGTCGTCGTCGTCCTGGGAAGAGCCCGCGTTCTCCGAACACGAGTTCAACCGGGCCAGCGGCATCGTTCGCCGACTTCAGAGCCGGATCGTAAAGGCCATGCAGATGGGGAAGCCGCGGAAGGCGAAAGCCCTCCAATTCTTCCTCACCCGGTCGCGCAGCGGCAAGATTCTTGCTGTGATGCGCGTTACTGAGAACAAGGGCAAGAAGACGCCCGGCGTGGACGGGGTCACCTGGACCACGTCGAGGCAAAAGCGCAACGCAGTAGACACGCTGCGGCAGCGGGGCTACAAGCCCCTGCCGCTGCGGCGCGTCTACATTCCCAAAAAGAACGGCAATCTCCGACCGTTGGGGATTCCCACCATGCGGGATCGGGCCATGCAGGCGCTCTACCTGCTGGCGCTGGATCCAATCGCAGAAACGGTGGCGGACCCTCACTCATACGGATTCCGGCCCGCACGGTCGTGTGCGGATGCTCTCGAACAGGTTCACAAGGTGCTCGCGGGCTCGAACCGCGCCCGGTGGGTCCTGGAAGGAGACATCCGCGCATGCTTCGACCAGATCAACCACGATTGGCTGCTCGACCACATCCCCATGGAGCGGTCGATTCTCCGAAAGTGGCTGAAGGCCGGATACCTGGAGCACGCCAACTGGCGCCCTACCGAGGCCGGGACCCCCCAGGGAGGGATCATCTCTCCGGTCCTGGCGAACCTGGCGCTCGACGGACTACAGACACGCCTGCTTCAGGCGTTTCCGAAAGCCCGTCAGCCCCAGAAGAAAGTCAACCTGGTCCGCTACGCGGATGATTTTGTCATCACCGGCTGCTCCCGCGAAGTGCTAGAGCAAGAGGTCCGCCCCCTCGTCGAGCAATTCCTTGCAGAACGAGGACTGGTCCTATCGCCGGAGAAAACCATCATCACCCACGTAGACGCCGGACTCGACTTCCTCGGGCAGAACATCCGCCGCTATGGAAAGAAGGTCCTTACAAAACCTTCCGCCCAGGCGGTCAAGCTGTTCTACCAGAAGCTCCGGCAGGTAGTTCGAAAACATCCGCACCTGGACCCGGCGAGGTTGATCCAGATGCTCAATCCCAAGATTAGAGGCTGGTCCAATTATCACCGACACGGGAGCAGTAAGGCCACGTTCGCGCGGCTCGACAGCCTGATCTTCCGGCTCCTCTGGCAGTGGGCGAAGCGCCGCCACCCGAAGAAGCACCGTCGCTGGCTCGCCAGCAGGTACTTCACCACGGTGGGCGGCAACCACTGGGTCTTCTACGGTTGGGACCACTCAAAACGCGGGGATCAACCGCTCCTGCTGGCTATAGCCAGCAGGACCCAGATCATCCGTCACAAGAAGACACCCTGCAATCTCAACGCTTATGCAGCCCAATGGCAGCCATACCTCGAACTCCGAAGGTCCAAGCCCTCGGAACGGGGCTATCCTGCCACTCGGGCCTCCATCGGCAGAGAGATCGCCGGGGTCCAACGGGCAGCCCAACTGTCAGACCAGCGGGGGAGCGCATGACGAACGAACCTCTGTTCTCACATGGCCGCGTGCCTCGAAACCCCGGGGCGCGTTCGAGATGCTTGAGCCGTATGCGGGGAAACTCGCACGTACGGTTCTGAGGGGAGGGGGCGGCAGTAATGCCGCCCCCTTACCCGACGAGCGCAGCGAGCGCAGTGGAGAGATCTCCGGTAAGAGAAGCAGCCGCAAAGTTAACCGGTGAGCCCCCGAGCGTTTCAGGCTTGAGGAAGAAGAGAACCAGTGCTCGGGCTGCCGCCCGGTTGCAGGGGATCTCTCCGCTCGACTTCGTCTTGGTCGAGATGACAATCTGGTGTGCGGGCGCGGGGCGGATTAGCCGAGCACGGGCAGTTCGACGGGTGAGCGTGACGGAGCGGGACCCAGGTCGCGGACGACCGCGACTTCGCCGCAGGCGAGGAACTTGGGGCAGCGGATGCACTCGTTCCATACCTTGTGCGGCAGGGTGGCCTTGTCGACGACGCGGAAGCCGAGGCGGCGGAAGAACTCGGGCTGGTAGGTGAGTGCGAAGAGGCTTTTCAGGCCCAGCTCCAATGCTTCGGCGACGCAGGCTTCCACGATCATCCGGCCGTAGCCGCGTCCCTGGCAGGCTTCGTCTACGGCCAGGCTCTTTACCTCGGCGAGGTGGCTCCAGCAGACATGGAGAGCGCCGCAGCCCAGGATCCGGCCGTTTTCCTCGGCGACGTAGAAGTCCCGGATGTTCTCGTAGATCTCGCCCAGAGCGCGGTGGAGCATCTCATCGCGGTCGGCGAAAGTCGTGATGAGAGCCTGAATTTCCGCTGCGTCGGTGACGCGGGCCCGCCGGACTGTTCCCCGCGTGATTTCCGTCGTGGTCATGGTCTGCTTGAGCCTGGCGAGCAGGGAGTATAGCATGCGCGCGCGAGCCGCCCGAGCCTCGCCGACGCCCCCGAGCGCCGGTATACTTCGGGTGGATAAGGAGAAGAGGCATGCGGTACGGCGGCGGTTCCATGGGAGGGGGGAGCCTGATGCCTTTCAGCCTCAACTCGATCCCCGTGGTGAAGGGTCTGCTGATCGCGATGGCGGCCCTCTTCCTGATCCATTTCCTGGCCACGGATCTCAGGCTAACCCTCGTCCATCTGGTCACCTTAAGGAGCGGCGGATCGGGCGATTGGAGCTGGATCG
>DATLFI010000086.1:0-16921 GCA_035524895.1 Thermoanaerobaculia bacterium
ACGGCGTCCATCGCCCATCGATGTAGACCCACTGCGCGCGGTTGTCGGACATGTGTGGTTTGCCTCTTCAAAAACAAAAGCCCCCAGGAGGTCCTGGGGGCTCGTAGCTCGCTCTTGGGTGGTCGGCGATCGCTACGGGCCCCCGGTGCTGCTAAGCAGGAGGACCAGGAGCGTGACGATGCCGATGACGATCGCGTCGATCGACCGTCCGGCGAGCGGCTCCAGCGCCAGCGTCCTAGAGACGGCGCGGCCGAGGCCGAGGCGGCGAGCGAGTGGGCGGTGGCTCATGACGTGCTGCGTCGAGCTCAGGACCGTAGATCATCGCGTCGGCGCCTGTCAAGCCAAGCCTCCGGGGGCCTCCGCAGAGCCCCGCCTGGGCGCGACGGCCACCCGGATGGGGTTTCCTGTCGGGCATCCGTTCCCCTGGCGCCTTCTTGGGGATATACTTCTACGCTTCGATTCCGTCTGTCCGTAGCTCGGTGCGCCCGCCGACTCATCGGATGCCGCTCAGCAAGACCTCATCGGAAGAGCCCAGGAACCCGTTCTCGCGGCTGGAGTTCCATCGTACGGGTATCGGGCTGCTGCCCGACCCGCACGAGGTCGATCCGGGCGTAGCGGTGCACCTCGCCCACGTCGCGGGCAGCCAGCGACCACTGACGTTCTGCTCTTGCGCGTCGGGTCGGCGCGGGTCCTGCCACCACCTGCAGCAGCTCCGGGCTCAGGTGCAGGACTTCCAGCGGGCCGCGAACGGCCGCAACTGGGCCGAGCTCTACCAGACCAGCGTCTGGCACGGCCTCGCCCAGGTCCTGCACGAGGGAGGGCCCGTCGAGCTCGGCGACCTGCGAGTGGCGCACGACCCACAGGACGGCTCGCTGCGCTTCGTGCACGTGTCGGGTGCCGAGCCGCTGCGCTTCCTCGAGCAGTCGCCGGCGACCATCCGGTTCCTCGAGCGCATCGGCAAGATCCCGCCCGGGCGCGGCTTCGCAGATCGCAACGGGTTGCTGCGACGCCTGCACATGTTCCTGCGCAGCCCCGACGAGCAACACCTCAACAAGGCGGGGATGTTCACCAACCGCCAGTCATTCGAGGGAGGCCTGTGGTGGCACGTTGCGTACCACGGCTTCCGGGAGCTGGGCGAGGATGCGCGCTTTCGCCTGCGCGTGGACCTGCGCACCGGTGGGCTCTACTTCCAGGTCTCGCGGGTCGACGCGGAGCCTGCTGCCGAGACGCCCGTGTTCGAGGTCGCCGTCGCGCCAGCGTATGCGGCGCGGTTCGTCGAGCTGCTGCAGGCCATCGCTTCCGCTGCGCCGGTTCCGGTGTCCGCGAGCGCGCTGTTTCGAGCGGGTCCCGACACGATGCTCGACGCGCCTGAGCTGCGGTCGGCGGTGGAGCTCCTGGTGGCGCACGGCGAGGAGACCCTCGACGAGGATCCCAAACGAGCGCCGTTTCGCTACGGCGAGCTGGCGTTCGTCGAGGAGCTCGGCGTCCTGGTGCGCCTCGATGACGAGGCGCACCGCTGGGCCGACCGCGACCCGGAGGAGCTGCGCCTCCTGCCGGCGCGCATCGAGACGTTTCGCACCGAGGCACCCCACGGGCTCGAGGAGGTACCGTCGTTCCTCGAGGCCCCGCTCGGCGAGCTCGGCATCTTCACCGAGTTCGACTACATGGAGCTGATCCCCGACGAGAACGGCGAGGACGAGCCTGCGCTCAGTGGCCGCGGCTCGGAGCTCAAGCTCGACGTGCGCTATGGCTTCGGGGCAGACGAGGTCTCGCTGACCGAGCTGCTGCGCGCCAAGGAGTCAGGACAGCCCTACTACCAGACCAGCTCGGGTTGGATCGACCTCAACGCGCCGTCGCTTCGGGGCCTCTCCAGCCTGCTGCGGCGCAAGGAGCTGCGGGAGGCGCTCAAGGCGACCGGGGGCGGCGACTCGGTGCGACTCAACTCCGCAGAGCTGCTCCGGCTGCGCGCCTCGAGCGCCAAACCGATCCGCGTCGAAGGGCTGTCGGACCGCTCGCAGTTCTTGCAGCGCTTCCTCGATCTGCGTCCGGCCGAGCCGCTCGAGCTCCCGGCCGGGCTGCGCAGTGAGCTGCGCGCGTACCAGCGGCTCGGGCTCGAGTGGTTGAAGTTCCTGTACGACAACCGGCTCGGCGGCCTGCTCTGCGACGACATGGGCTTGGGCAAGACCCACCAGGCGATGGGCCTGATGGTGATGGTGCGCGAGCAGAAGCGAGTGCAGGCGCCTTTCCTGGTGGTGAGCCCGCGCACCGTCATCAGCCACTGGCGCAACAAGCTGCGCGACTACGCCCCCGACCTGCGCGCGGTGCAGTACCACGGGCCGCAGCGCGACCTGGATGCTGCTCTCGCCGAGGGCGACGTGGTGCTGACCTCCTACGGGGTGCTGCGCAACGACGTCAAGCGCCTCCAGCCGGTGGATTGGGGGCTGGTGATCTTCGACGAGATCCAGCAGATCAAGAACCGCGCCACGCAGGGCTACCAGGCGGCGGCGGCGCTGCGCTCGCGCCTCAAGCTAGGTCTCACCGGCACGCCAGTCGAGAACTCGCTCGACGAGCTCAAGAGCCTCTTCGATCTGGTGCTGCCCGGCTACCTCGGCACCGAGGACGACTTCCGCGACCGTCACGGCACCGACCTCGAGCCAGACGACTGGCACCTGCAGAGCCTGCGACGCCTCACCGCGCCGTTCGTGCTGCGCCGGATCAAGACCGCGGTGCTCGACGAGCTGCCCGAGAAGATCGAGGACGTGCGCACCTGCGGCCTCTCCGACGAGCAGCTCTCGCTCTACCGTCAGACCATCGCCACCAAGGGCGTGGCGCTGATGAAGAAGCTCGAGAACAAAAGCGAGCCGCTGCCCTACATCCACATCTTCGCGCTGCTCAACCTGCTCAAGCAGATATGCGACCATCCGGCGCTCGCGCTGGGCGAGCTGGAGCGATTCCGGGACTTCGAGTCGGGCAAGTGGGACCTGTTCCAGGAGCTGCTCGAAGAGAGCCTCGACAGCGGGCAGAAGGTGGTGGTGTTCACGCAGTACCTCGGCATGATCGACATCATGCAGCGGCACCTGAAGAGCCTGAACGTGCCTTACACCACCCTCACCGGCGCCAGCCGCAACCGCGGCGACATCGTCGATCGCTTCAATAACGAACCCGAGTGCCGCGTCTTCCTCGGCAGCCTCAAGGCCGGCGGCACCGGGATCGACCTGGTCGGCGGCTCGGTGGTCATCCACTACGATCGCTGGTGGAACGCGGCGCGCGAGGACCAGGCCACCGACCGGCTCTATCGCATCGGCCAGAAGCGCGTGGTGCAGGTGTTCAAGCTGGTCACCGAGAACACGCTCGAGGAGCGCATCGCGATGATCATCGAGCGCAAGCGCCGGCTGATGGAGAGCGTGGTGGTCGAGGACGACCCCAAGCTCAACAAGATCTTCACGCGCGAAGAGTTGATCGAGCTGCTGCGCGAGCCGGAGTAGCGCGCTAGCCGTCGTCCTCCTCGTCCTCCTCCTCGTCCTCCTCCCCCTGCCGCTTCTCCTCCTCCCCCTTCCGCTTCCCCGCCTCCACCGTGTACTGCAGGCTCGCTCCGGTGCCACGTCCGGTGTCGGCCACGAGCGTCAGATGCTTGGTGAGCACGTAGCGGACGGTGAAGGTGCTGATGGCCTCGAACAGGCCGACGCCGTAGCTGACGTAGAGGCGTGGGGAGAGGAAGCGACCGACGACCAACGAGGCGTCGTCGAGGCCGCCTTCGAGTCGCAGCTCGTCGAAGCCGTAGCGGGTGGCGAGGTTCCGCGCGATCTGGTTCCCTGCGCGCAGCGACAGCGCGGCGGCAGCTTGCGCGAGCACATCGCTATCGGCCTCGCTGGTCTGTCCCGGCGCCCGGCCGAGCACGACGTAGTGCAGGATCTCTGTCTCCGACATCGGGCGGTCGGCGATCAGGTCGATCACCGGCCGCTCGAGCGTGCCGCCGATCTCGACGCCGGCCCGCGTGCCGTCGACCGTGCGATAGGCGGTGACGTCGAGCCCGGGGTTCGTGATCGGGCCGCCGCCGAAGACCACGCGCCCGGACTCGATCTCGAGGTTCTGACCGTAGGCTCGGTACAGCCCGCCGTCGAGTCGGAGCTGTCCGCTCGCGGTCGTCGGCCCTCGCGCGGGTACCGTCACCAGGAGGGCTCCGCGCGGCTCCGTCTCGAAGCCGAAGCCGCGGAATTGGAAGTCCTCCCCGAAGCGCACGCGCACGCGGCCCGTGAGCGCGAGCTCCCGTGCCGCTGAGGTTGTAGGGTCCGTCGACAACGTCGTCTCTCGCCCCACCACTACGACGTCTGGAGATATCCTCGCCGCGGTCGGCGGCAGCTCGCGCAGGTCGATGCGGGCCCAAGGGAAGACGACCTCTCCGCTCAGCGCGAGCGTTCCGGGCGCAACCACGAGCACCAGGTCCGGGCTGGCTCGCAAGCGCACGTCCGGCGTGTTCATGACCGCGAGGTCCTGGCCACGGAACGAGATCTCGGCGGCAAGCTCGCCAGCGACGGCCTGTAGGTTGCCCCCGATCTGCAAGGTCCCGGGACCGGAGCGCAAAGAGCCCGAGAGGGTCAGCGCCTCACCGAGACGGCCCTCGGCCTGCAGTTGCCCTTCACGGAGCTGCAGCCCCAGCTCGGGCACCTCGGCGGCGAAGTCGGCGAGCACGATCTTGCCGCCGGCCTCGGCTGCGCCCAGCGTACCGCCGAGGCTCAACGTCGCTTCGAGCTGGCCGCGGGTGTTCGACAGACGCGGCAGGAGACGCGCCAGCGGATCCAGCGAGTCGAGCGCGAGGTCGACCGTGCCGGCGAGCGGCTGGTCGAGCCAAGGCTCCCGTGACAAGGGCGAGTAGCCCGGCAGCTCGATCCGGGCATCGACCGTTCCGGCAGGGTCCTCGAGTCGGAACCGCCCTTCGACGGTGGCGCCGGTCGGCGTGGTACGAGCGACGAGGCTGGGCGTCGAGAACGGTATGTCGACCGGCAAGGCATCCGGCGCGAGGGTGAGTCCGGCGAGTTGGCCTTTCAGGTCGCGCAACTCCAACCGCCCGTCGAGTCCGGGGTTGTCGATCGTGCCGCGGATGTCGAGCTCGGCGTCGAGCCGACCCGTCTCGAGCTCGAGCGCCGGGACCAGCGCGGCCCACCGGTCGAGCTCAGGGAGGCTGGCAACGACACGTCCCGCGATCTCGTGCTCGCCGAGTGGCCTGTCGGTGCCGATCGTGTACCCCGGCAGAGCAAGCTCGAGCTCGAACGAGCCGCCGTCCTCGAAGCTTCCTTGCGCTGTCGCCATGATCCCGCTGGAGTCGAGCTCGGCCTCGCCCGAGAAGGCGAGCAGAGCGAAATCCCAGGGCGCAGAATCCGCTCCCTCGGGCGCTGCGACGCGGAGGAGCGCCGACGCCCGCTCGACGCGCAGGCTGGCCTGATCGATGCGCGCTCCGTCGCCCTCTACGCTCGCGCGGCCGGAGCCCGCGCCGCTCTCGACCACCGTACCTTCGGGCAACCAAGGTGCGAGCAGCGCGAGCGGCAGGTCCTCGAACGCGGCGTCGACCTGCCAGGGCGACTCGGGATGCCAGGTGCCGTCGAGGCAGAGGCGCGCGGGCGCGCTCGGGTCCGATGCTCTCGGTCCGCTGAGGCGTCCGAAGCACGCCTGTGGCGTCTGGGGCGAGGTGCCGGCCTCGGATGTCGCGGCTCGCCCCGCGACGCTCGCGCCGTCGCGACCGATCTCGAGCCGTGCTCCTGGCGCGAGCAGCGTCCAGACGCCGAGGTCGAGCGCAGGCGCCGAGTCGCCGCCGGCCGGCGAGCCCGCGAGCGCTAGCTCCTGCAGGTCGAGGCGCAACTGGTCGAAGACTCCCTCCCACCCGGCGAGCTCGGAGGGCCGGTCGGTATCGGCCAGCAGCGCGCCCGCCGCCTCGGCCTCGATCGTGACTCCGCCGGCGCGGGCGGCGACCACGATGCGATGGGCGTCGCGGGTGCCTTCGACCTCGAGGTCGAGTCGCTCGAGACTGGTGACTCCTCGCAGCTCTGGCGCCACGATCTCTACGGCCTCGACCGTGATCTCCGCCGGACCGCCGGGCCACGCGCCGAGCCGTGCCGAGCCGGAAGCGCGGGTGGCGGAGCGGTCGAGCCAGCGCAGGGCCTCGCCCTCGAACGTGAACGTGATCACGGGCTGAGATCGGCTGCCGACGAGCTGCCCCGCGGCCTGGAGCGCACCGGCGACGTCGGGGTGGATGGAGCGGAGATCCTCGGCGTCGAGCCGCCACTCCAGCTCCCACGACTCTCCGAGTGTGCCGGTAGCAGAGAGTTGCGCTTGGCCCGAGCTCGCATCGAGGCGTTCGACGGCGATCGTCGAGCCGTCGAGCACCAGCCGGGCTTCGCCGCTCACTGGGTAGCCGCGGAGCTCGCCCCGCAGCGAGTCGACGGCCAGCGTGATCGAGGACGGCTCGGGTCCGCTCTGGCCGGATGCGGCCAGCGAGAAGGCGAGGCGACCCGGCCAATCCTCCGCGACTCGGCTGGGGTCGATGCGCTCGCCCGCGAGCTCGACCGACCAGGCGCCGTCGCCCAACACGACTTCGGCACGCCCGTCGACGGTGCCGCCAAGGAGCTCGCCATGGACGGTCGATGCTAGTAGGCGCTCGAGGTCGTGGAGCACCCCTTCGACGCGCCATTCGGAGCGAGGCAAGCGCGGGGCGTCGACGGACGCCTCCAGGCGCAGCGCGAGGTTCTCCAGGGCCCCGTGGGCGACCAGAGTGCCGCGCTCGCTCGACAACAGCGCCTCGCCCTGGAGCGGCCAGCGCAAGCGGTCCCAGCTCAGGGTCAGCTCCTCGGACCGCAGTCCGTCCAACGGGTCGAGCAACGACCCTCGTAGCTCGGCGCGCAACCCCTCGGGGGCGGTGGGATCCGCAGGCGTCGCGGCGGACAGTGTGACCTCGTGCGCAACTTCGATCCGCCTGGCGTCTCCGCGAAGAGGACCGGTCCCCGCCAGCCAAAAGAGTGTCGGAGCATCGGCGTCGGGCTCCGCGATCTCGAGCGCCACCGCCCAGGTGGCGTCGAGCATCAGGGGGTACGCGCCGGTCGGGTGCAGCTCGCCCCCGACCGCCGCGCGCCAACGTTCGGCGTCTACTGCCAGCTCGCGGAAGCGCAACGGTCCGCCTCCGGCCGCGGCGCGCGCGCCCAGCAGACGGATGCTACGAGCCACCTCGACCGGCGCCTCGCCCTCGCGCGTCACGCGCAGCCCTCGGATCTCGGCCTCGCCGAGACGCAGCCGCAACGGCAGCACGAGCTCCGGCAGCACAGTGGGCTCGTCGCGAGGGTCCGCCGGCGCGGGCAAGGTCAGCTCGACGTCCTCGACCATCAGGCTCTCGATCGAGAACGTTCGCCGGAGCAGGGTATGAGCGTTCCAGCGCAGCACGAGGCGACCCGCCCGCAGCGACCAGGTCGGCTGTCCCTCGAGCGCTGGCGGCTGGTAACGAACCTCGCGTAGCTCGAGCCGGCTGCCCGCGTTGCCGGCGATCTCGCCCACCGAGAGCTCGCCGGGAAGCAGAGTCTGCAGGCGCTCGACGGCGAAACGCGCTCCCGCCGGCCGATAGAGCAGGTGTGCCGCGAGTGCCACCGCCAGAGCGCAGATCGCGACCAGGGCGAGGGCAGCGATGGCCAGGATGCGTCGCTTGGGCCTCGGTTTGGACGATCGCGGTTCGGGGCTCCCGGGAGCGATGGGGGCGACTGGCGTCACAGGTCCGGCCCGATGGTGAGGTGGAAGCGAACCGGGTGACCTGGCTCGCGGAAGGCCACCGCGACGTCTACGCGCACCATGCCGATCGGCGACAGCCACCGCGCGCCCAGCCCCGCGCCCATCCGAAGGTCGCGCAGCGCCGGCGGATCGTCGGCGAAGAATGCGTCACCGGCGTCGAAGAAAGCCGCGACCGCCCAGCGGTCGAAGATCCGCCGCTCGAGCTCGAGGCTCGCCACGGCTAGGGCGTCGCCACCGATGACGATCCCCTGCTCGTTGCGGGCCCCGAGCTCGTTGTAGCCGAAGCCGCGCACGCTCTGGTCGCCGCCGGTGAAAAAGCGGAGGTTCGGCGGCAGCACGTCGAACTCTCCTGCCCACAGGTGCGCGAGGTCGGTGCGGTAGAGGAGCCGGAACCGGCGGCCCACCGGTTGGATCCACTTCCCGTCGACGAGCGCGCGCAGCAGGTCGGTTTCCGAGAGCAGACCCTCGCTCGCCGCCTCCAGCCGAAGTCGCAGTCGACTGCCCTCGCGCGAGTAGACCGGGCTCTCGCGCGCGGTGCGCGTCTGGCTGACGGCCAACAGCAGGAAGTCCGAGCGGCCGGATATCGCGGAGCGCGCCGATGGCGGACCGATGTTCCAGTCGTCGCGACGGAACTGGAGCGATGCGACCTCGACCAGACTGCCGCGGGTACGCGAGTACGAAGCGCCGCCGATCGAGATCTTGCTGTCGCTCGTGTCGGGACGCGCGTCGGCGTATCCGAGGTCGAATACCAAGCGATCGGTGCGGGCGCGGCTGGTGCGCGGCAGCACGAGCTGCGCCTTGCCGAAGCTCTCGTGCTCCGCGGCCTGCAGCTCGATGCCGAACTGGTGGCCCAGAGCATTGAGCCGGCGGAGGTCGAGGTCGAGGCTGCCGCGCACCCCAATGTCCGTGCGGTAGCCCGCACCGAGCGAGAGCCGGGTCGGTCTGGCGGCCACGAGACCGACACGCACCGGCACTGCCAGCGGCGGCAGCGGGCCTTCGAGCTGCGGCAACGCCTCGATCTCCACCTGAGCGAAGTAGCCGGTGTCGAGGAGCGACCGCTGCATCGCCAGCAGCGGTCCGTATCCGAATGGCTCGCCGGGTCGGATCGTGACGAAGTCACGCAGCACCCGAGGGTCCAGCAGGTTCGGTGGCTCGATCGTGACCTCGCCGAAGTGGAACTGTCTTCCCGCCGAGTAGTGCAGCACGATGTCGGCGGCCCGCGCCTCCACGTCCACCGTGACGCCGCGTTCTACGAACCAGCCCTCCAGGAACCCAGCGCGCGCAGCGGCGTCCTCGATCGCGGCCTTCCCCTGCTCGTACAGGATGTGGGAAAACGTCTCGCCCGGGGCAAGGGGGAAGGCGTCGCGAGCCCGCCCGAGGCCTGCCGTTACCTCACCGTCGGCGAGGATCCGCACGTCGAGCGTGCGTACCCGCACCGGCTCGCCCAAGGCGATCGAAAACACCGCCGTCCAACGCTGCGCCTCGCGCTCGAGGCGACCGTTTACGGTGGGCTGGTAGTAGCCGAAGGGCTCGAGGGCGCGTTGCATGCCGCCGTCGCGCGCTGCGCCGAAGCGACTCTCGACCTGTTCCGGCGTGAGCTCGGTCTCGCCGTCGAATCGCTCGCTCTGCAGCACTAGCTCGAGCTGGTCGCGGAGCTCGCCGCGGACGCCTTCGATGCGCGTCCGCAGCGTGTCGGCGTTTGCAGCCTGGCCGATAGCGAACCACACGGCCAACGCGGTGGCCACGACGGTCCGCCGTGCCACGACAGCGTCTCTGCTATCGGTCGCGCCGGCCGAGCAGGACTGCCACTTCGTGCCGATGTAGCTCGACTTGAAGATGCTTTGGCCCGTTGGAATCCGCACAGAGAAAGGGTAGATGGACGTCGTAGGTCTCGCGAAAACGCAGGTGCTGGATCGCGGTGGCCGCCGCCTCCGTCACCCGTTGTGTGGCGAGACCGTCGGCAGTCAAGTCTACTTTTAGCAAGACGCATGCCTTTGCCAGGACATAGTCGCGCACCACTTCGATGTCGGCCTGAGCGGAGGCGAGGGAGTGGACGCGGTGGGGATCGGCGCGCACCTCGCTGGTGCGCGCCCGCCGCAACGCCCAGACCAACAAGGGAACGAGCACCAGGAGAACGAGGACGACCATGACTGCGACGTAGAGCGTCATGCGCGAAGTCTATCGGGGGCCGGGCCTCGGGCTTGACCGTCGCCGAGCTCGCGCTCGCCATGACAGAATTCAATAACCCTATCCAGTCCGCTCGAGGACTGACCGGGGATCAGGCGTAACGGGCACCGAGATGGCCGGCTTCGATCGCGCCGAGCTCCTCACAGTAATGGCGAAACTGTCGGACGTCGATCCGAACGACGCCACGGTCGACCTGCGGCAGACGATCAAGCCGACGGTTCGCGTGGAGGCGGCAGGTCCGTCGCAATCGCGGAATGCGTCGATCTCGGCGCAATCGGCGGAACCGCCACCACGCGCCGAGGGCTACCAGCTCATCGACGTTCTGGGCCGGGGCGGCATGGGGGTGGTCTACCGAGCTCGGCAGCCCGCGCTCGGGCGCGACGTGGCGATCAAGCGACTACAGCAGGCCGCGGCGCCGTTGCGCGACGCATTCCTCGCCGAGTCGATCGTGACGGGCGAGCTCGAGCATCCGAACGTGGTGCCGGTCTACGCGCTGTGCGAGGAGAGCGGGGGCGAGCTGTGGCTGGTGATGAAGAGGATCGGCGGCCGCACCCTGGCGGAGCTGCTCGCCGAGACACCACCCCCACGCCCCCGCGAGTCACCCCCGCGCTCCCGCGAGACGATCGACCGCGGGATCGAGATCCTGCTCGACGTGGGCGACGCCCTGCGCTTTGCCCACAGTCGTGGCATCCTGCACCGCGACGTCCCGCCCGAGAACGTGATGGTCGGCGCCTTCGGTGAGGTGTTGTTGCTCGACTGGGGCGTAGCGGCTCGCTTCGGCGGCGTTCCCGACGACCCTCCCGGCGACGGCGACGCTCCGGCCGTTTCGGGACCGGTGCCGCACGTCCGAGGCTTGCGGCAGATCGCCGGCACGCCGAGGTACATGGCGCCCGAGCAGGCCATGGGTCGCGGCGATCTCTTGGGACCCTGGACCGATGTCTATCTGCTCGGCGGCGTGTTGCTCGAGATCCTCACCGGATCGCCGCCGCATGCCGGCGACACTCTGATGGAGGCGCTCGCCGCCGCGTGCCGTGCCGAGCCGCCGCAGCTCGGACCGGAGATACCTGCGGACCTGCAGGCCGTCTGCCGCACGGCGCTGTCGCGCGATCCGGAGGATCGCTACCGAGACGTCGAGTCGTTCCAGGGAGCGCTGCGGGACTACCTGGAGCATCGCGAGAGCCGGACGCTCACCGAGCACGCCGATCGCGGTCTGGAGCAGTGGCGCGCCGAGGTCGGCCGCGGTGTGCCACCCGATGACCGGGCGCGGCGCTATGCGTCGGTGGGCGAGGCGATCGCTTCGTTCCAGCACGCGAGGCTGCTGTGGGTCGAGAACGAGCCGGCGCGCCAGGGCGAGTCGCGCGCTCGGCAGGAGTGGGCACAGTTGGCGCTCGACGCTGGCGACCTGGGGGTGGCGGAGACCGCGATCGAGGGCTTGGGGAGCGAGGCCGACTCGCTGCGAGCCCGTATTGCCGACGAGCGCTCCGAGCGCCGACGGACGCTCCGATTCGTGCGTTGGCTCGGCGGCGGTCTGGTCGCACTCCAAGCGCTGCTGGTCGCCGCTCTCGCCTGGTTCGGAACCTGGGAGGTCGAGCGCTTCACGCATCGCGAGATCGTCGAGCAGCTCGAGCGGCTCAGCCGGGCGGTCGGCGCGGCGCTCGCGGGCGTCGAAGCGGCGCATCCAGAAGCGCTGGACGACGTCGCCGACGCGCTGGGTCGCGCCGAGGGCCTGCGCATCGAGCTCATCGGACCGGACGGGCACCAGCTCGCGCATTCGCACGAAGACCAAAGCGGTGTCTCGCCCACCGCTGCTCAGCCAGTCGTGCAGCGCGTGCTCGCGGGTGGCGAGGGCGGGGTGATGGAGCTGCCGGGCGCTCTCGCGCTGGTGCGTCCGTGGCGACACGAAGATGGCCCTACCGGCGCCCTGATCACCGCGCTGCCTCGCGACGTTCTCGACGGACCGCTGCACGCCGTGCTGGTCGGCGGGCTCGCGGCGCTCGTCGTGTCGTTCCTGCTCTTCAGTCTGGTGGTGGTGCGATTGGGGCGCCGTTTGACGGCGTCGCTCGATCGTGTTCTCTGAGGTTCTCCGAGCTGTCTGCGCGAGCGCTTACCTCCCAGAGATCCCACACCGAGACATCGTCGTCGACGTAGCCCGGGGGGCCCCACGAGCTTTCGAGCCGCCGCGCCATACCTTGGCTCATCCGGCGTGCGTGCTGTTGGTAGTCGCCGCCAAAGGGCGGCAGCCCCACAGACCCTGGCCGTTCCAGGCGATCGAGCTCGCCTGCGGTGTCATGGTGCACCACCAGGAAGCGCGCCGGCGAGACCAGGAACGCCGCGGGTTCGGGCCGCACCATGTTGCGCAGTGCGATACCAGGTGCGAAGAGCTTGTCGTCGTCCTGTGGCGAGAAGAGCACGCGTCGCCGGTGGATCTCCTGGTAAGCCACCAGGTGGTTGAGGTGGTTCCAGGTCGCGGAGCCCGTGTACTCGAGCACCGCTCCGCGTTCGTTCGTCGAGCCGAGCTCCCGGTAGATCGTCGGGATGGTGCTGGCGGGCAGCCGCGAGCGCGGGACATGGAAGCCGAGGTACTCCTCGCTGGAGAGGAACGAGGTCGAGTAGAGAGCGCGATCGCTGAAGGGACCGGCCAGGAACAACGCAACCACCGCCACCGCCGGCGCCAAAGCGCCCGCGGCGAGACCAAAGCGGCGCCTCGATCGGTCGCCGAGCTCCACCAGACCGGCGGCGACCCAGCACAGGATCAGGGGCAGGCCGACCAGCAGGTAGCGCGCGAAGACCACCGGGTTGGGAATCCCCACCGGCGCGAGGAGGAGCATTCCCCCGAGCTGAGCGACGACGGCGAGGGCCGAGAACAGCGCAAGTGGTGGATCGCGCTTCGCCGTCGCGTGGAGGCCCGCCAGCGCCAACAGCCAGAACAGCACGGCGGTTGCCGGCGTCCTGGTGCCGGCGAGTAGCTGGAGCGCTTCCAGCGTGCTGCGCACCCCGGGCGGTGAGCCGGTGGGCTTGGTGCGCAACAGCTCGAGGAAGGACTCTCGTCCCGGGACTAGGAACAGGGCGACGGCGACGCCGAGCGCGAGCCCCAAACATAGAAGCGAGCGCCAGCCAGGGCCGCGCCGAGGGCGCAGCAGCTCCGCCGCCGCCGCGAACACGAAGAACGCCGCCACGAAGGGCGCCGTCCCGATGAAGAGCCAAAGGGTCGTCGCGGCGCTCACCACGAACAGGGCGCCGGTTCCAGCGCTGGGACGGCGCCACCAGGCGAGGAACGAGAGCGCTGCGACGAATCCGAGCAGCGCCACCGGCATGTAGGGGCGCGCGATGCGGCTGTAGAGCGCGAGACCCGGCGCGAGCGCCAGCATCCAGGCCAGCGGCGTCGCCAGCCGAGGGGCGCGAGCGCGGATCGCGAGCGGGATCACGAACAGCGCCGCCAGGCCGCACAGCAGCGACGGCGCCCGCAGCACCCTCTCGTCGAGGCCGACTCCTGCCTGCACCAGCAGCTCGTACAGGGATGCCAGCGGTGGCGAAGGGTCCGCCTCGAACCAGCTCGTGAGGATGGTGCGCAACGGGTGCAGCGCAACCACGCGCACCGCGTGTAGCTCGTCGCCGAAGGGCAGTTGGGAGTCGATGCGGTGGAGCCGCAGGGCCGCGCCGACCGCGAAGGGAGGTAGGAGCGCAGCGAGCGCGCTCCGGGCGCCGGATCGGGCAGCTCGGTCGGCGGAGCGGGGAAGCATGGCAGCGTGGGAGGATACCCGTCATGGACGAGGTCGACCCGTGGGCCGAGCTGACCACACCGTCGCGCACGGTCGTGGTGATGCCGGCCTACAACGCAGCTCGCACGCTCTCACGCATCGTCGAGCAGATCCCTCAGCGTTGCGCTGGCGACATCATCGTGGTCGACGACGGCAGCCGCGACGATACCGCCGCGGTGGCCGCGTCGCTGCCGGTGACCCTCATCCGACACGACCGCAATCGCGGCTACGGCGCGAACCAGAAGACCTGCTATCGGGCGGCGCTAGAACGCGGCGCCGAGCTGGTGGTGATGCTCCATCCCGACTACCAGTACGACGCGCGCGTGATCCCGGCGGCTCTCGACATCCTGCGGTTGGGCGTCTGCGACGTCGTCCTCGGCAACCGCATCCGCACCCGTCGCGAGGCGCTCACGGGCGGTATGCCGCGCTCGAAGTACCTGGCCAACCGCGTGCTCTCCCTGATCGAGAACGTCGCGACCGGGCAGAACCTCGGCGAGTGGCACAGCGGCTTCCGTGCTTACCGCCGCGAGGTCCTCGAGACCGTGCCCTTCGAGCGCAACAGCGACGACTTCGTGTTCGACTCGCAGTTCCTGCTCCAGGCGGTGCACTTCGGATTCAAGGTCGGCGACCTGCCGATGCCCGTGAGTTACCACGACGAGGCATCCAGCATCTCGCTGCGGCGCTCCGCGGTGTACGGGTCGCTCACCCTGTGGGCGCTCGCCCGCTTCCTGATGCACCGCGCCGGCGTGTTGCGCTGGCGTCTCCTGGCGCCGTCGCCGCCGGCCGGTGCCGCAGCCGGGCCTGGGGCTGCGTCCGGGCGGGTCGACTAGTCGGCCGTCGACGGCGTCACCGCGCACCCTGGAGATCAACCTCCGGGGGCAGCGCGATCGTGCCTTCGGCGATCGGTACCGCGGCTCCGCCCACGCGCACCGCCACCACTTCGCCGTCGGACTTCTCTGCCTCGGTGTCGAGCAGGCTGGGACGACCCATCTCGAAGCCCTGTTCGATGCGCCACCGGAGCGTGCCGTCGCGCACCGGCTCGCCGTCCGCGAGATAACCGGCCAGGGCCACGGCAGCGGCGCCGGTGGCTGGATCTTCGAGGATGCCCATCGATGGCCCGAGCATGCGCGCGCGGACGTCGGAGTCCGGCAGCTCGGGGTCGAACGTGTAGACGAACAGGCTGGGCGCCCAGTGGCTGGAGAGGTGCGCGGCCCAGCTCGCGTTGGCGAGTCGCACGCGGGCGAGCGCCTGGCGGTCGCGCAGCGGCACCAGCACGAACGGGACCCCGCACGAGACCGCGGCAGGTTCCAGATCGTCCTGGCGAAGATCGCTCGGTCGGAGCGAGAGGATCTCCGCCAGGATCTCGCGCGGCGGTGGTGGAGGTCCGATCACGGGGCGCTGCGCCGCAGTCAGGCGAGCGCTGACAGAGCGCCCGTGCCGAGCCTCGATGTCGACCGTGACCGGACCCACGCTCTCCTCGAGCACCACCGTGCCGGCACCATCGCGCAGCGGCAGCTCGCCCCGCCAGGCCAAGAAGAGGGCGGCGCCCACCGTCGGGTGACCGGCGAAGGGCAGCTCTCGCGCCGGCGTGAAGATGCGCAGGCGCCGCGCGCCGCCGTTCTCCGGCGGCAGCACGAACGCCGTCTCGGAGAGGTTCAGCTCGTTGGCGATCCGCTGCATCTGCGACGACGAGAGGCCGCGAGCGTCCGGAACGATGGCGAGCGGGTTGCCGCCGAAGGGGCGGTCGGTGAACACGTCGAGCGTGGCAAAGGGTATGCGCATGGCCGGCAGAGGCTCGCACCGACTGGCCGCAGGAACAAGGGGGGCGAGCTCCGAGCTCAGGCCACCGCCAATCGCAGCAGCAACTGGCATGCATCGACGTAGTCGCCGAGGTCGACCCACTCCTCGACGGTATGGATGGCGCGCTGGCCGGCGCCGATCGTCACGGTCGTGATGCCGCGTGCGTTGAAGTAGTTGGCGTCGAGGCCGCCGTTCGCGACCTTGAGCCGCGGCTCGAGGCCGAGCGCGCGCGCCGCTTCGAGCGCCATCACCACGGGCGGCGCGTCGTCGGGGAGGCGGAACGCTTCGTAGTCGCGCTCGGCGCGGAAATCGACGTTGCCGGCGACTCCGGCCGCGTTGCGCACACCGGCAGCGGCCGTCTCGAACGCCTCGCCCCAGGTCGCCGTGATGCGGTCGAGGAAACGCGGATCGTGGCTGCGCGACTCGCCGCGGAGGAACACGTGGTCGGTGACCTGGTTGGTGGCCTCGCCGCCTCGCAGCACGCCGACGTTCGAGGTGCCCTGCTGCTTGCCCTTGATCACCTTGCCGAAGAAGCCCTGCCGCGCGACGTCGGCGATCGCGCGGCTGGCGATCAGCGTCGCCGAGACGCCGTCCTCGGGATGCACCCCGGCGTGCGCCGAGCGGCCGCGCACGTCGACTTCCCAGCGATCGGCGCCGATGGCGCCGAGAGTGATCTCCGACGGGCTCGTGCCGTCGACGTTGAAGCCGAGCTCGGGATGGCCGAGGTCGGCGATCTCGACTGCCCGCGCACCGAGCAGGCCGACCTCCTCGCCGACTGTGAACAGCACGGTGAGCGGTGGGTGGTCGAGGCCGTGCTCGAAGATCGTCTCGAGCACGCTCACGATCGCCGCGACCGCGGTGCGGTCGTCGCCGCCGAGCCCGGTGTCGCCCTGGGCAACGATGCGGTCGCGCCGCAGCACGGGCACGGCACCACGGCACAGCGGCACGGTGTCGAGGTGGCCGGCGAGCAGCCGCCGCGGCTCGCGCCGGCGTCCGGGACTCCCGGGAAGCAGCACGATCAGGTTGCCGACCTCGAACTCGCCCCGCGTGATGCGAGTGTGGGCGTCGTCGTGGCGGACCGCCGACCGCGGGCAGCCGGCTTCGCGGAGCTTCCCGCGCACCGCGGCGGCGACCTCGCTCTCTCGCCCCGACAGGCCCTCGATGCGGAGCAGGTCCATGAGGTGCGCGACGGCGCGCTGGCGAGGGACGGCGGGAAGGCGGCGCGGCGCCGCGGACGGCTTGGTGGTTCTCTTGCGCGCTGGCATGGCGGCAAGATACCAGCTCGCACGCGCCGCCCCGTGAAGAGGGTGACCCCTCCGATGGCGAACCCCCTACGATGCGGCGACGCTTTGGTCGTCGACTCCCAGCACCTCCGCGGCGCGTGCTGTGGCCTGCTCGCGTCGGCCCTGGCG
>DATLFI010000087.1:0-6420 GCA_035524895.1 Thermoanaerobaculia bacterium
CGATCTCTTCATCGACCTCGGCGCTCATGACCAGCAGCTCGACTTCCCGGTCGTCTACTGCAACGCACGGGCGGGACGGTGCCGCCTCGAGCTCGACGGCGAGGACCAGCCGCTGTCGCTCCTGATGGACCAGATCCTCACCACGGTGCCGGCGCCGGAGTACGACCCCGAGCTTCCGCTCCAGCTCCTGATCACGACCCTGGGCTGGGACGACTATGTCGGCCGGCTCGTCATCGGCCGCGTGCGCAACGGCTCGATCGCCAAGGGCGAGCAGGTCGTCCTGTGCCGCCTCGACGGATCCGCCGTGCCGACCAAGGTGTCGCGGCTCTACTCGCATCGTGGCCTCGAACGCGTCGAGATCCAGGAAGCCTCTGCCGGAGAGATCGTGGTGCTCGCCGGCATCGGAGAGGTGTCGATCGGCGAGACCATCGCCTCGGTCGAGAACCCGGTGCCGCTGCCCCCGATCACGGTCGAAGAACCCACCATCTCGATGCGCTTCTCGGTCAACGACTCACCCTTCTCGGGTCGTGATGGCCGCTTCGTCACTTCCCGGAAGCTCAAGGAGCGGCTCGAGCGCGAGGAGCTCTATAACGTCGCGATCAAGATCTCCCCCACCGACGGGCCGGAGGCGTTCGAGGTCGCCGGACGCGGGGAGCTCCAGCTCTCGATCCTGGTCGAGACCATGCGCCGCGAGGGTTACGAGCTCGGCGTCGGCAAGCCCGAGGTCATGACCAAGACCATCGACGGCGTCGTGCACGAGCCGATGGAGACCCTTCTCGTCGACGTGCCGGAGGACTACGTGGGGGCGGTCACGCGACTGCTCGGCCCGCGCCGCGGGCGCATGGTCGAGATGCTCCACCAGGGATCGGGCCGCGTCCGCCTCGAGTTCCGCATCCCGTCGCGCGGCCTGATCGGCATGCGCTCGGCGCTGCTCGAGGATACCCGGGGCACCGCTACCCTCCATCACGACTTCGCCGGCTGGGACCCCTGGCTGGGCGACATCCCGCACCGCAACACCGGGGCGCTGGTCGCCGACCGCGCGGGACGAATCACCGGCTACGCCTGCGAACACCTGCAGTCGCGCGGCATCCTCTTCTGCCCGCCCGGCACCGAGGTCTACGAGGGCATGATCATCGGCGAGCACTCTCGCCCGGACGACCTCGACGTCAACATCACCAGAGAGAAGAAGCTCACCAACATGCGCGCCTCGAACTCCGAGGAGTTCGTCAAGCTCAGCTCCACCCGTAAGATGAGCCTCGAGGACGCCATCGAGTTCATCGACGCCGACGAGCTCGTCGAGGTCACGCCGGCCACCTTCCGGCTGCGCAAGCAGGTGCTGCGCGCCAATCAACGCTGAGCCTCCGGAACGTGCTGGGTAGCACGTTCCTCCGGCTAGTTCCTCTTGGCGCCGCGGACGGCGCTGGCGCTTCGCGCCCCGCACCGCATGCGCCGCGTTACAATCCGAAAGGTCCCAAGGCCGAGCTCTGCGCTCGGCGTCCAAACGAATGGCTGATCCCGATACCCTAGAAGCAATTCTAGCCCCCCCGAAAGCACGCCCAACGCTCGCCTCGCGCGTTCCGGAAGGCGGCACCAAGGATCCCGCCGAGATCCTCTCCCTCTTCCTCGCCTGGGTCGAGGAGGTCGGTTTCGATCCCTACCCCGCGCAGGAGGAAGCCCTCCTCGCGCTGATGCAGGGCAACCACGTCATCCTCTCGACGCCGACCGGCTCGGGGAAGTCGCTGGTCGCCCTCGGCCTCCACTTCAAGGCCCTCTGCGAAGGGCGCCGCTGCTACTACACCTCGCCGGTCAAGGCGCTCGCGAGCGAGAAGTTCTTCTCGCTGTGCGAGGACCTGGGCGCCGAGAACGTCGGCATGCAGACCGGCGACGCCTCGATCAACTCCAAGGCGCCGATTATCTGCTGCACCGCCGAGGTGCTCTCGAACCTGGCGCTGCGCCTGGGTGACCGCGTCGACGCGCCCTACGTCGTGATGGACGAGTTCCACTACTACGCCGACCCCGAGCGCGGCGTGGCGTGGCAGATTCCGCTCATCACGCTGCCGCGCACCCAGTTCCTGCTCATGTCGGCGACCCTCGGCGACATGCGCGCCATCGAGGAGAAGCTGCGCCAGCAGACGGAGCGCGAGCCGGTCACCGTCTCCTCCGATCAGCGGCCGGTTCCGCTCTACTACGAGTACCGTGAGACGCCGCTTCATGAGACGGTCGAGGATCTGGTCGAGAAGGGGCGCGCTCCGGCCTATATCGTCTGCTTCACGCAGCGCGACGCCGCCGAGCTGGCGCAGAGCCTCACCAGCGCGTCGATGTCGTCGCGTCAGGAGCGTGAGGCGATCCGCGAGCACGTCGGCGACTTCCACTTCGACACCCCGTACGGCAAGACGGTGCGGCGCATGCTCGACCACGGCGTCGGCATCCACCACGCCGGCCTCCTGCCCAAGTACCGGCTCTTGGTCGAGCAGCTCTCGCAGCGAGGCCTGCTCAAGGTGATCTGCGGTACCGACACCCTAGGCGTCGGCGTCAACATCCCGATCCGCACCGTGGTCTTCACCCAGCTCTGCAAGTTCGACGGCACCGAGACGGTCATCCTCAAGGTGCGCGACTTCAAGCAGATCGCCGGCCGCGCCGGCCGCAAGGGCTTCGACGACAAGGGCTGGGTGGTGTGCCAGGCGCCCGAGCACGTGATCGAGAACAAGCGGCGCGAGCGGCGCGCGGGCGGAGGTAAGCGCAGCAAGGTACACCGCAAGGCGCCGCCGCGGGAACGCTTCATCCCGTGGGACCAGAAGACCTTCGAGAGTCTGGTCCGGCGCCCACCCGAGACGCTCAAGTCGCAGTTTCGGATGTCGAACTCGATGGTGCTCTCGCTCCTGCAGCAGGACGGCGACCGCAACGACCCCGACCGCCCCAACTTCGCGTCACTGCGCGAGCTGATCGGACGGTCGCACGAAAGCCCGGCGCGCAAGGCCGAGCTGCTTCAGACCGCCGCGGCGCACGTGCGCTCGCTCTACCACACCGGCGTGCTCGGTATCTCCAAGGACGCCAAGACCAACTACCGCTGGGTGGTGGTCAACGAGGATCTCCAGTTCAACTTCTCGCTGCACCAGCAGCTCTCGCTCTTCCTGGTGGAGACGATCGAGAGGCTCGACCCCACCGCACCGGACTACTCACTCGACGTGCTGACCCTCGCCGAGTCGGTGCTCGAGAATCCGATGGCGGTCCTCTACCGGCAGCAGGACGTCTACCGCGACGAGCTGATGGCCCAGCTCAAGGCCCAGGGTCTGCCCTGGGAGGAGCGCATCGAGAAGCTCGAGAAGGTGACCTGGCCCAAGCCTCGCGCGGAGTTCGTCTACGAGAGCTTCAACCGCTTCCGGCGCGTCCACCCCTGGGTCGGCAGCGACAACATCCGGCCCAAGTCGATCGGCCGCGACATGTTCGAGACCTACGCCAGCTTCAACGACTACGTCCGCCGCTACGGTCTCGAGCGCAGCGAGGGGCTCCTGCTGCGCTACATCTCGCAGCTCTTCAAGACGGTCAGTCAGAGCGTGCCCAAGAACGCCCAGGACGAGGTGCTGCTCGACATCAAGGCCTTCCTGCGCACCACCGTCGAGCACACCGACGCGAGCCTGCTCGAGGAGTGGGAGGCGATGCTGCACCCCGAGCTGCGCCTGGAGCGCCGCGATCAGGCCGAGAAGATCAAGCAGCTCATCCGCGACCAGGAGCTGCTCGGCGATCCGCGCGCGTTCGCCGCGCGGGTGCGGGCGGAGCTGCACTACCTGGTGCGCTCGCTGGCGCACCACGACTGGGAGGAGGCGGTGGCGAGCGTGCGGCAGGTCGAGGGCGCCGAGCCCTGGACCGAGGACCGCTTCCAGACCGCGCTCGCGCCGTTCTTCGCCGAGCACACCGAGCTCGACTTCTCGGGGCGCGCGCGCGGCGCCGACCTCACGCGCATCGACGTGGTGCAGCCGCGGGTGTGGCGCGTGCGTCAGACCCTGGTCGATCCCGAGGGCGACAACCTATGGAGCCTCGAGGGCACCATCGACCTGCGACGCGGCAAGAGCCTCGAGAGCCCGCTCTTTCAGCTCGAGCGGATCGGGACCTGAGCCCTGCGACCCGCGTCGAGCCAGGCTCTCCGCGCGCGCACCTCGATCGGCGTCGAAGCTGTACTATCCGCGTACCCTTCAGTCGGAATCGGCCTCGTCGTACCAGGTCTTCGCGCGCCGCTTCGACTCGGCCGGCAATGCTCAGGGCCTCGAGTTCCAGGTCAACGCCTACACACCGACCGCCCAGGAGAGCCCCGCCATCGCCGCCGGCGCCAACGGCGACTTCGTCGTGGTGTGGCGGAGCTTCCCTGGCCAGGACGGGGACAGCATCGGCGTCTTCGCTCGCCGGTTCGACTCGTCGGGGGCGCCACTCTCGGCGGCGGACTTCCAAGTCAACTCCTACACCATAGGTCCCCAGAACCGTTCGGACATCGCCTCCGACGGGGCCGGCGGCTTCCTGGTCGCATGGGATAGCGAACAGGGTGGCGCAACCAACGACATCTTCGTGCAGCGCCTCGCGGCGACCACGCTCGCCACGCTCGACATCGACGGCAACGGCGCCACCGATGCGTTGACCGACGGCCTGCTGGTCCTGCGCCATCTCTTCGGCTTCGGCGGGACGACGCTCACCACCGGCGCCGTCGGCGGCGGCTGCGGCCGCTGCGACGCCGCCACCATCGTGCCCTACCTGCAGACGCTGGACTGACGCGGCATCGCGGCCCCCACCCGGGGGGCACCATCGAAGCCCTCTTGACCGGCGCGGAGCGGCGCTCGTAGGATGAGCGCACGCTACCTCCACTTCCCACCCAGCATCGAGGAGATCGGCTATGCCGAAGAGCCGTGCGACGTGCTCTCGCTTCGTCGTGTACGTGTGCATCCTCTTCGGCGGCGCCGCCCGCTCGGCGCTGGCGCAGCCGGTGATCCCGCAGGGCGGCGAGTTCCAGGTCAACCGCTACACCTTCCTCAATCAGGTCGCCCCTGCAGTCGCTGCGGACGCCGACGGTGACTTCGTCGTCACCTGGACCGACGACGCGCTCGACGGCAGCAGCCCGGGAATCTTCGGTCTCCGCTTCAGCTCCGCGGGCGCTGTTCTCGGCGTCCAGTTCCAGGTCAACACCTACACCACCAGCATTCAACGCTTCTCTGCGGTGGCGGCCGAGAGCAACGGCGACTTCGTCGTGGTCTGGCACAGCTTGATGCAGGATGGCGTCACCAACTACAGCATCTTCGGCCAGCGATTCAGCTCCTCCGGCGGCACGCTCGGCGGCGAGTTCCGCGTCAACTCCTACACCGTCGGCTACCAGAGATACCCGAAGGTCGCCGCCGACAGCGACGGCGATTTCGTCGTGGTCTGGGACAGCCTCGGCCAGGACGGCTCCTTCCTTGGCATCTTCGGGCAGAGGTTCAACTCGTCCGGCGCGGCGCTGGCCGCGGAGTTCCAGATCAACTCCTACACCCCGGGCAATCAGAGGTTCCCCGCCGTCGCGATCGACGGCGACGGCGACTTCGTCGTCGTCTGGGACAGCTTCGGCGATAGCAGTGGGTACGGCGTCTTCGCTCAGCGCTTCAACTCGGCGGGCACGCGCGTCGGCATCCAGTTCCTGGTCAACAGCCACACCAGCGACAGCCAGAGCAGGCCGGCGGTCGCCGCCGAGGCCGACGGCGACTTCGTGGTCGTCTGGCAGAGCCTCCACCAGGACGGCCCAATTCCCTATGGGAATCTCGGTATCTTCGGCCGACGCTTCAGCTCCGCCGGCGCGGCGTTGGGCGGCGAGTTCCAGGCCAATAGCTTCACTCTCAACTACCAGCGCTACCCGAAGGTCGCCATCGAGGACGCCAGTGACTTCGTGGTCGCCTGGGAAAGCAGGAACCAGGACGGTTCGTACCAGGGCGTCTTCCTGCGCCGCTTCAACGCCGCCGGCGTGGCCCAGGGCTTGGACGTGCAGGCCAACAGCTACACCGTGGGCTCGCAGGGCCAAGTCGCCATCGACTTCGACGCCGACGGCGACTTCGTCGTGGTCTGGCGCACCACCGAACCCCAGGACGGCAACGCCGCCGGGATCTTCGCGCAGCGATACTCACTGCCGCCGCTGGCCACTCTCGACATCGACGGCAACGGAACGGTCGACGCGCTCACCGACGGTCTGCTCGTCCTGCGCGACCTCTTCGGTTTCGGCGGCACCACGCTCACCGCCGGCGCGGTCGGCGGCGGCTGCAGCCGCTGCGACGCCGCCGCGATCTCGCCGTATCGGGCGGGGATCGAGGACGCCCTCGACATCGACGACAACGGCGCCACCGACGCGCTCACCGACGGTCTCCTGGTGCTGCGCTATCTCTACGGCTTCGGAGGAACGACGCTCACCACCGG
>DATLFI010000088.1:0-7909 GCA_035524895.1 Thermoanaerobaculia bacterium
GAGGCGGGCGCCGAGGCGAGTCCGGGCAGCCATCATCCGGAGCGCTCTGGGGCCGTGCGCAGCTACGCGCCCACGCGCCATCGGCACACCGCCGAGGTGGAGCAGGCGCTGGAGGCGCTGGGCGCGCCTCTTCGCGTGCACCTGTCTGTGACGGCGATCGAGCTGGTTCGCGGCGTGCTCGCGACGACGCACGCGTTCGTCACCCCCGGCGTCACGGAGCGAGACCTGTTCGGCGCCTACCGCGAGGCCTGCGCGTGCGAGCCGTTCCTGCGCTTCGTGAGCGAGCGCAAGGGGCTCTACCGGCGTCCCGAGCCCAAGATCCTCGCCGGCTGCAACGTCGCCGAGGTCGGGTTCGACTTCGACTCCGAGAGCGGTCGCGTGGTGGCGTTGTGCGCGATCGACAACTTGATGAAAGGCGCCGCCGGAACGGCCGTGCAGTGCCTGAACGTGATGATGGGCTTCGACGAAGGAGCGGGTCTGGGGTTCCCGGGCCTGCACCCGATTTGAGCGTGGTGGTCGTGAAGGTCGGTGGCGGCCTGGCCATCGACGCCGACGCGGTCGCCGAGGACGTCGCCGCGCTGCGGTCGGCAGGACAGAAGATGGTGCTCGTCCACGGCGGGGCCCAGACTCTCGACCAGGTCGCGACTGCTCTCGGCCACCCGCCGCAGCACGTGGTGTCCGAGAGCGGGCTGGTGAGTCGACGCACCGATCGGCGCACGCTCGAGATCTTCGAGATGGTCTACTGCGGCCAGCTCAACAAGGGCTGGGTGGAGCGGCTGCAGGGTCGAGGTGTCGCCGCGGTGGGGCTCTCTGGCCTCGATGGCCGGATCTTCGAAGGACGTCGCAAGGACAAGCTGCGCATTCGGGTCGACGATCGCCGACTGGTGCTTCGCGACGACTGGACGGGCACCGTCGAGCGGGTGAACGACGAGCTGCTGCGCCTGCTCCTGGAGCACGGCTACCTGCCGGTCCTGACGCCGCCCGGAGCGTCGTTCGAGGGTGAGGCGATCAACGTCGACGGCGACCGAGCGGCTGCGGCGGTCGCGATCGCGCTCGGTGCGGAAGCACTGGTCTTCCTGACCGATGTCCCGGGACTCCTGAGCTCCCATCCCGACCCCGGAAGCCTGGTGCGCTCCGCTCAGCGCCGCGACGCCGAGGAGCTGCTGCAGAGCGCGCGCGGTCGCATGAAGCGCAAGGTGCTCGGCGCGGTGGCAGCACTCGACGGCGGAGTGCGACGAGTGATGATTGCGGATGGCCGCGTGGCGCGACCGATCTTTGCCGCGCTCGAGGGAGGCGGCACGCAACTGGTGGGCGAGGCGGAGCCCGCTGCATCGGGGATCGCCTTTGCTCGACCTTCCGAGGGAGCGCGCGCGCTCGAGGACCTGCACCGCGGCAGCCTGATGGCCCGCCGGCCGCTCGCTCCGATACGCGCCGGATCGGGATCGTGGCTGGAGGACGACGCGGGTGGGCTAACTCTCGACCTGACGAGCGCCTACGGGGTGGCGCCGCTCGGCCACGCGCACGGAGCCGTATCCGCGGCGATCGCCGAGCAAGCGGAACGCCTGGTGGCGTGTCCCGGCAACCTGTATTGCGACAGCCGAGCCCGCTTCCTCGAGCGCCTGCACGGCGTGCTGCCGGCGCGGCTGCGAGCTTCGTATCTCTGCAACAGCGGCGCCGAGGCGATGGAGGCGGCGCTGAAATTCGCACTGGTGGCCACGGGGAGGCGCGGGCTCGTGGCCTTGCGCGGCGGCTTCCACGGCCGAACCCTCGGCGCGTTGTCACTGACCTCTAGCCCTGCGGCGCGAGCATCCTTCACGAGCACCTTGCTGCCGGTAACCTTCGTGGCGGTGAACGACACGGCGGCCCTGGACGCCGCGGTCGGCGACGATACGGCGGCGTTGGTGGTCGAGGTGGTGCAGGGCGAGGGCGGCGTGCGCCCCCTCGAAGCATCCTTCCTGCACGCCGCGCAGGAGATCGCGCACGCGCGCGGCGCGCTCTTCGTGGTCGACGAGATCCAGACCGGCTTCGGCCGCACCGGCGCCTGGTTCGCGCACGTCGCGCTGGGCCTCGAGCCCGATGTCGTCGCGCTCGCCAAGGGGATCGCAAACGGCTTTCCGCTGGGCGCCACCGTGTACACGGAGTCCGTCGGCCGGCACCTCGAGCCCCAGACCCACGCGAGCACCTTCGGCGGCAATCCGCTCGCGTGCGCCGCCGGTCGCGCGACGATCGAGACCCTCGAGCGTCACGGCCTGCCAGAGCGGGCGGCAGCGCTCGGTGCCGCTGCGACAGAGGGGCTGCGCAGCGAGCTCGGCGGCAGCAGGCGAGTGAGAGAGATTCGCGGCCGTGGCCTGATGCTCGGGATCGAGCTGCGGGAGAAGGCGGGTCCGTACCTCGGCGCGCTGCTCGAGCGCCACCGCATGCTCGCACTCCCGGCGGGCCCCACGGTGATCCGCCTGCTGCCGCCCCTGGTCATCGAGGAGCGCGAGCTCGAGAGCGCGGTCGCGGCGTTGGGCGAGGTGTTGGCGTGACATGTGCCGTGACACGGGAGGCAGATCGTCGAGCTGCCGAGGAACTACTCGCGGGGCTGGTGGGGATCCCCTCGCTGTCGGGTAGCGAGCGCCAGGCCGCGGAGTGGCTGGTCGAGCGACTCCGCGAGCTGGGCTTCGAGCGCTCCTATGTCGACGAGGCCGGCAACGCGGTGGGGGAGATCGGCGCGACGGACGCGCCTCGGATGGCGCTCCTGTTGGGACACATCGACACGGTGGCCGGCGAGGTTCCAGTGCGGCGCGGGCCTGGGGACGGCGGCGTGGACTCGCTCTACGGTCGTGGCGCTGTGGACGCCAAAGGCCCGCTGTGCTCGCTCGCCTGCGGCGCCGCGCGCTTCGGTGCCGCGGCGGCGCGGGCGGCCGGGTTGCGCGTCGTGGTCGCGGGGGCAGTCGAGGAGGAGGCGCCCGGGAGCCGAGGCGCACGGCACCTGGCGGGCCGATTCGACGGTCGACGGGAGCCACGTCCCGCTGTCTGCGTGATCGGCGAGCCGAGCCGTTGGGATCGCCTCACCATCGGCTACAAGGGCAGCCTCCTCGTCGAGGTCGAGGCGGAGCGCGCGATGACGCACGGCGCCGGTCCTCACCGAGGCGTCGCGGCCTCGGTGGTCGAGGTGTGGCTCAGTCTCGAGCGCCTGGCAGCCACCTACAACCGGGAACGATCCAAGACCTTCGACCAGCTCCAACCCTTCCTACGATCCATCGCGACCTCGAGCGACGGGCTGCGGGAACGCGCGGTCGCGACGCTCTCGGCGCGCCTTCCGGTGGGGTTCGACACCGGAGAGCTGGCAGCGCACATGATCGCCCGAGTGGAGGAGCTGTGCGGACGAGCAGCCATCCGAGAGGGCTCCCTCGATCGGCCGGGCCCTGACCTGAACGTCTCTGACCTGAAGGTCTCGATCGAGGGCACCGAGTTGCGCTGCACGCTGCGTTTCCACGGCTACGAGACCGCCTACCGAGCCCCCCGAGGAGGACTCCTCGCAGCCGCGTTCCTCGGAGCCATCCGGCAGATCGGTCACGAGTCGGCTGCGGCGCCGGAGCCGCGCTTCCTGGTCAAGACCGGTACCAGCGACATGAACGTCGTCGGGCCGGTGTTCGAGTGCCCGATCCTGGCCTACGGGCCGGGCGACTCTTCACTCGACCACACGCCCCACGAGCACCTCGCTCTAGACGAGTACTGGCGCGCGACGCGCGTGGTCGAGACCGCGCTGCGTCGCTTGTGAGGGACGACTGCTATCCCGCGACCCGCCACTCGCCGTTCTCGAGCGCGAACGGCAAGGCCACGGTGGTCGAGCTCGAAGTGACCGAGCCGTCGGGCTCCTCGCGTCGCGTCGTCGTGACGATCTCCAGGAACGCGGCGGCGCCGTGGATCGAGAGGACTCCGCCTTGCTCGATGGCGGACAAGAAGTTCGGCGGGCGGGGCAGCACCTTGCGCTTGAACTCCTCGCTGCGATGGCGCTGGCCGAGCGACTGGCCGCGGGCCCGCTCCTGTTCCGCGACGGTCGCGAGGTGGAGCGCGTCGTCCATACGACCGGAATGCACCAGCTCGGCGTAACAGATGGCGAGCCTACCGACCGGGTGCCCCAGGATCTCTGGTCCGCGCAGCTCGGTCCCACCCGGCAGCAGGCCGGCGTCGATGGAAACGGGAGCTGCGTTCGACGTACCGGACACGCCGAGCGCTGCCGCTAGGAGAACGCCGAGGACTCGCCGCCGAGTAGGCGTTGCTACCGCACTTCCTGGACGCATGGAGGACCGAAACGAGATCGAGCTGATTTCGAGCAGATTCTAACCCGGATGGGCCACTTCTCGCATCAGGCCCGACCGCTAACCTGTTCCGGGTTGGTGCGCGAGAATGCCATACGTGCCCTTCTTTGACGTAAAGCCAAGGCTCGGGGGGCGATCAGCAGCACGAGCTCGAGGCGGAGGCCGCTCACGAGAGCTGCCGCCGGAAGGGAGCGGGCGGGCGCGGGACGAAGAGCGGACAAGCCGCTTGCTGGTTCACCCGATGCTGATTCCGGTCCGAGTTGCGCGTCCCGCTGCGCCTTCGAGGTCGAGGAACGCCGACACTGCGAATCGGAGCTCGAAGGGCTCGCCGTTCCACGTCGGGAGACCGGTGGCGGGACCAATCGCGAGCCCATCGCGTTGGTGACGCCGCCCGAGAGCGCCGATCGGATCGGCCGGCAGTGGCGGCGGTGCGGGCGAGACAGGCAGCAGCCGGCCGTCAGGCCGCCGGAAGCGGGCCTCGCCATTGCGCAACAGCTCCACGGAGAAGCCTTCCTCGTGCACCGCGCGATGGTGCCGCCGGCACAGCAGGAGCAGGTTCGCCAGGCTCGTCGCGCCGCCGTCGGCCCAGTGCTCGACGTGATGCGCGTCGCAGAAGCGCGAAGTGCAGCCGGGGAAGCGGCAGCCGCGGTCGCGGCGCTCGAGAGCGCGGCGGATCGCGGGCGGAACCGTGCGAGTCTTGCGCCCTACCGAGAGGATCTCGCCGCTGGCGCCCTCGACCATGGTCACGGTGCCGGCGTCGCACGCGAGCCGCCGGCACGTTTCCGCGGAAACGCGTTCGCCGCATTCCAGCACGCCGCCGTCGCAGGTTTCTTCGTCGAGGCTCTCGACGTGGACGACAACTTGATGGCGGTCGGCGGTGCGGTGCTGCCCGGCGGAAACAGCGGCGAGCCCGCCGCCGAGCGCGCTCTCGGCGAGCAGGGCCAGCGCGTCCGCGCGACGTTGCTCGGCGGAAGGAGGCTCCGCCGGGTCGGCGGGGTCGGGGACGGACTGCCGCCGATAGAGCTCCTCCTGCGCCGCTTCGAGCGCGCGCACCAGGAGCTCGCCGACCTCCGGGTCGAGCCGGCAGCGCAGCACGAGCATCCCGTCCTCGTCGAAGTGGTACTGGAGTGAGCGCTGCTCGTGACTTTCGTTGGCGCGCTCGATCTCCTCCAGGCGCTTGCAGCGCCGCCAGGCTCTCACCAGCTTTTCGACGTGCGAGGCGGTGCCCGCGCGCGCGAAGTGGAGAAGCTCCTCCTCGGTCGCCGCGGCCGCGACCCTGGTCAGAGCGCGTACCTTCGAGAACGACAGCTCGCCGCAGCGCATCGCCTCCGAGATCAGCGGCAGGTCGCCGAGCGCCCGCGCCACTCGCACCTTCTCCCGCGCCGCACCGAGGTCGATCCCGGTGCGCCAGCTCAGCCCGTGGGCGCAGGACCGGAAGCCCGAGCTCCAGCCCTCGCGCCCGTCGAACTCGCGGAGCAGCACGAGCAGCCGGTGGGTAGCCGCGCCGATGTGCGCCGCCAGCTCCGCGATCTCGTCGCCTAGCTGGTCGATTCGTGCCGAGCTCGAGGCGCGGGCGGCGGCAAACGTCGAGCTGTGGGCATGTCCCGAGGCGCGGGCGGCGCCCCATGCCCGCTCGACTCCACTGAGCTCGGAAGGCCGGGCGGCGGCGCCCTCTCCCGCAAAGCGGGAGAGGGTAGGGGTGAGGGCCTGCCTCGGGGTGACGCCCGTTACCGCGTGGGTGGTTGGCTGGAGAACGGCCATGGCTGGAGCCTCCGACGAGGGGCGGAAGTGAGGCGGAAAGAATACGCCAACACCACTCCAAAGTCAACCCCAATACGACACCTCTTTGGCCCTCCGCCCAACGGCGCCGCTGCTCCCGGTTGCTATCCTCCGCCACCATGGTCACCGGCGAGATCAAGTCGAAGGTCGACGGCATCTGGAACACGATGTGGTCGGGCGGCATCTCCAACCCGCTCTCGGTCATCGAGCAGCTCACCTACCTGCTCTTCCTCAAGCGCCTCGACGAGGTGCACACGCTGCGCGAGAGCAAGGCCGAGCGCACCGGCAAGCCGATCGAGCGGCCGATCTTCGGGCCGAAGCAGCAACGCCTGCGCTGGTCGAAGTTCAAGGATCTCGCTCCCGAGACGATGTTCGAGCTGGTGCGCGACCAGGTGTTCCCCTTCATGAAGACGCTCGGCGCCAACGGTGAAGGGAAGGAGGGCTCGACCTACACGCACCACATGAAGGACGCCATCTTCATGATGCCGACGCCGCGGGTGCTGGCGAACGTGGTCGACCAGATAGACGAGATCGAGATGGCGGACCGCGACACCAAGGGCGATCTCTACGAGTACATGCTCGGCAAGATCGCGACCGCCGGGCAGAACGGCCAGTTCCGGACGCCTCGTCACATCATCCAGTTGATGGTGGAGATGACCACGCCGACCCCGAAGGACCTGATCTGCGACCCGGCCTGCGGGACCGCGGGCTTCCTCGTCGCCGCCTCCGAGTACCTGCGCGAGCAGCATCCCGACATCGACAAGACCGCCGCCGCGCGCCGCCGCTTCGATCACGGCACCTTCCACGGCTTCGACTTCGACAGCACCATGCTGCGCATCGGCAGCATGAACATGCTGCTCCACGGCGTCGAGAACCCGGACATCCGCTACCGCGACTCGCTGGCCGAGGGGACCGGGAAGGGCGGGGACGACGCCGAGAAGTACTCCCTGATCCTCGCCAACCCGCCGTTCGCTGGCAGCCTCGACTACGAGTCCACCGCCAAGGACCTGCTCCAGGTGGTCAAGACCAAGAAGACCGAGCTGCTGTTCCTGGCGCTGTTCCTGCGGCTCCTGCAAACCGGCGGCCGCGCGGCCGTCATCGTGCCGGACGGAGTCCTGTTCGGCTCGAGCAACGCGCACAAGGCGCTGCGCCGGATCCTGGTCGAGGACCAGAAGCTCGACGGCATCGTCTCGATGCCCTCCGGCGTGTTCAAGCCCTACGCGGGCGTGTCGACCGCGATCCTGCTGTTCACCAAGACGAACTCCGGCGGGACCGACAGCGTCTGGTTCTACGACATGCAACAGGACGGGTTCTCGCTCGACGACAAGCGGACCCCGCAGCCGGACAAGAGCGACCTGCCGGACGTGCTCAAGCGGTGGCGGGGGAGGAGTGGGAAAGAGGAGAAAGGAAGGAAGAGGACGGAGAAGAGCTTCCTGGTGCCGAAGGCCGAGATCGCGGGCAACGACTACGACCTGTCGATCAACCGGTACAAGGAGGTGGAGTACGAGGCGGTGGAGTACGACCCGCCCGCCGTGATCCTGGCGAGGTTGGCGAGGTTGGAGGAGGAGATCGGGGAGGGGAGGAGGGAGTTGGAGGGGATGTTGGGGTGAGGACTGCGTTGCTCGGTGAGATCGTCGAGTTCCGCGGAGGGGGGACGCCTTCAAAGGCGCGCCCAGAGTTCTACGCCGGGAACATTCCATGGGTAACACCGAAGGACATGAAGTCCTGGCTTGTCGACACCTCTGCTCAGAAGATCACCGCGCAAGCGGTCGTGGAGAGCGCTGCCAAGCTGATTCCAAGCGCCAGCGTTCTCGTAGTTGTTC
>DATLFI010000089.1:0-10252 GCA_035524895.1 Thermoanaerobaculia bacterium
ATTCGACCGGGAGACGCGAGGAAGAAGCGTCGACGTGGTCCAGCTGCTCGGGCTCACGCGAAGCCGGGTGCCGCGACACCCGTCCAGGTGACCCAGTCGGTCGTGCTCTCGCCGGCGCTGGTGGCGGCGGAGCGCTCGACAGCACCTCCGCCATCGGCATTGCGCTCGCGAACGGGGCAGGTGCCGGAGCCCTCACGGAGCGCCTGGAGCTGGTCGGGGCTCAGCTGCGTGATCTGGGTGTCCAGCTCGTCCAGCCAGAAGTCGATGCTCGCGCTCATGGGTTCACCTCCGGATAGCGGCGCCGGCTGATCCGGCCCGAGGCCGAGGCACGGGTGCGGCCCCGACACACTGGGACTACGCGGCGACCGCGAGAGCTGCGCCACGCGCCGGCAGCAGCCTGCGTCGCGGCCGCCCCGAGTCAGAGGGGTCCGAGACAGGGGTCCGAGCCAGGGCGGCGTGTCAGTCTGTTCCCGGCGCCTTCGTGTCAGCGGGCGGCTCGGCGGGCAGGTCGAGGAGGGCGCTCCCGACACGGCGAAGGTGGAGTACCTGCGCGAGGCGGAAACCCAGGTGCACTGCCACGACCAGTACGCCCAGGGTGAACACCGAATCGGGCGATCTGTCGAGCTGAAGGAAGGACCGCGACCGGTCGCGCAGGACGAACAGCAGCACGAGTGCCAGCGCGTCGATCAGCACGACCAGCAGGGCACGGCGAGCAGCCTGGCGCAGGATTCCCTTCTCGGCGTCGCCCGGCGCGCTCTCGGCTGCTGCGTCGTCGTCTTCGGGCGGCCGGAGGCCGGCTACCTCCATCAAGAGCGAGCGGACGGCGCGCGAGCGAAGCATCGGTTTGCGCAGCTTATCCGGCTAGGGCTGGCTCGGCGGTCGCTGGTAGTGGCTCAGTTCGAGCCACTACCCGGTCGCTCCGATTCGCGGTGCTCGAATGCGCTATCCTCCGCGGTCCGACACGGAGGTCCGGCAGATGGCGCAGCGCGACGGTGTTCAGGGTTACGGAAGGGTTCAGGGCTACGGAAGGGTCCAGGGCTACGGAAGGTGGTTGGTTTGCGTCGGCGTCGCGGTGGTCGGTCTCGGCATCGCTGATACCGGTGGCGCCGCGCGGTCGAGCGAGGCCGTCGACTTCGAGCGCGACGTCTGGCCCATCCTCGAGGAGCGTTGCGTGACCTGTCACGGACCCCTCGACGACTTCGGCAAGCTGCGGCTCGACTCGACGGAGCGGATCCTGAAGGGTGGCGACCGCGGCAGGGCCCTGGTGCCGGGAAAGCCCGAAGAGAGCCTGATGTACACGCGCGTCGTGTTGCCTCCGGACGACCTCGACGTCATGCCGGTAGAGGGCGAACCGCTCGATCAGGAACAGACCGAGGTCATCCGTCGCTGGATCCTCGAAGGCGCCGACTTCGGGAAGTGGACCGAGGCCGAGTCGGAGTAGCCGGCCGTCGTCTCCCGCGGGGAGATCACGAGACGACCGGCTGGAGCTCGATGTCGCCCGTCGGCTCGCGGTGGAACACGTTGATCGGGATGCGCAAGTAGCGCGTGCGGTTCTCCGACTGCGGCGGCAGGTGGCCGGCGTCGATGTTGACCTGCACGCTCTGGAACAGCAGCGCCGGTGCCTCGAGCGTGCGGTCGCGGGCATCGCGCTTCGCGACGTACTCGTTCTTCGACGTGCCCGAGCGCAGCATCACGTTCTCGCGCTTCTGGACGCCGAGGGTGGTCTCCCAGGCGATCGGCCTGCCGCCGGGTCCGTAGTCGTGGCCGACGAAGACGCGTGTGTCGTCGGGCAGGCGGTAGAGGCGATCGTGGACCGACTCCCACATGGTGGCCGAGCTGCCACCGGGGAAGTCGCAACGTCCGGTGCCGGCGTCCGGCATGAACAGCGAATCTCCGGTGAACAGAGCGTCGCCGATACGGAGGCTGACGCAGGCGGCGGTGTGCCCGGGGGTGGGGATCACCTCGACCGCGATCGTGCCGGCCTGCAGCACCTCGCCGTCACGCAGCAGGCGGTCGAACTGACGGCCGTCGACCGGGAAGTCGGCCGGTAGGTCGAAGACCTGCTTGAACAGCGCCTGCACCTCGCGGATGCGCTCGCCGACCGCGACCAGCGCTCCCGGGAAGGCGGCCTTGAGCGACTGCGAGCCCGAGAGGTGATCGGCGTGGGCGTGGGTCTCCAACACGTAGTGCAGCCGGAGATGGTGGCTGCGCAAGAAGGCCACGACTCGGTCGACCGACTCGGTGTACACCTTCGAGCCTTTTGGCTCGTAGTCGAGCACCGGGTCGATGACCACGGCGTCGCGGGTCTGCGGGTCGTAGGCGACGTAGGTCAGTGTGTTGGTGCGAGGGTCGAAGAACGGCTCGATCACGACGTCTGCCATGGGCATCCCCGATTCTCCTTCTTTCGAGCGCGCACCCCAAGCGCGGCGGCGCGTCGCGCTCCGATCCATCGTACCGCCGCCGACGCAGGTTGCGACACTCACGACGCCGGCGCGGGCTGGCTGCTGGCGCTGGACATGCTTTGGCCGCCGATGTCGCCGCCGGTCGACACCGGCGTCGATCGCTGCATGCTGCTCGAGCCCGGCGGCACGCGCCGCCTGTTCTACGAGGGCATCCGGTACACTCTCGGAGCTCCTTGAGCTCCAGCATGCCTTGAAGGCCGGAAGCGGCATCGGTTGTGCTTCACGTCCCGCTGTTCCCGAGGTCTCGATGCGTCTGCTCGTGATGGCGATCTCGCTTGCCGCCGGCTGCGGCGCGCTACTTCCTCCAGCGCTGCCCGCGCAGCCGGACCGCGACGGGGGCGCCGGGGGAGCTCCAGGCCGAAGCCGCCAGGAGACACGCCACACTCTCTCCTTCGACCTGCGCGCGAACCACCGATCGAGCGACGACAACGCCTTCCCAGTCGCGTTCCCGTTCCCGCCCGGCACCCTGCCGCCGGGTCAGGCGAACGCCTTCCTGCGCACGGTCGAGCCCGGCGACCACACCGAGGTCTCGCTGCTCTCTTTGCAGTGGGACGTCGAGATCGGGGCTGGCTTCGCTGCGCGGCTCAAGCTCGACGGCATCGACCGCTACGACCGCAACCCGACCTCGACCGACTTCGAGCTCGATGTCGACGAGGCCTGGGTGCGCTTCGGCCGGGAGACGGCGACGGCCACGCTCGCGGAGCGCTCGGGCGGCTACGTGAGGGTCGGCAAGTTCGGTCGGTTCGAGCGGCAGAACGACCGTCACCTCGAGAGCTACGGTCTCGTGTCGACCGCGTTCAACCGCTTCGAGGACGCCGGCCTCGAGGCCGGGGCAGACATCGGGCCTCACTTCTACGTCAAGGCGTCGTTCACGCAGGGCAACCCGGTGTTCCTGCGCGACCCCAACGCGCTCGCGGGCGACAACGGTACGCCGGGCCTGCTCCAGCGACCCGCGTCTCGGGAGCTCGAGTCGGGCATCCCGATCCTCTACGACGCCGAGATCGAGTGGGACGGGCTGGACTTCGAGCACCCCGAGCGGGCGCTTGGGTTGGGTCTGCGCTTCGCCAACGCCGATGCCTCCCGCGCGGTCGAGGTATTGGCGTTCGCCAACCAGCGCGAGCTCGCGGATACCGTGGAGCTCAACGGCACGTTCTACGGCGGCGACCTCGACCTGCTCGACGGTCCGGACTTCGACCCGCGACCGTACCCGGTCACCAGCGATGACAAGGAAGAGGTCGGCGCTAACCTCTGGCTCTACCTCGGCGACTTCTCTCTCTTCGGTCAGTGGGTGGACCAGGACATCGGCGGGCTCGGTCGCGTCGGTTACGAGGGTGAAGTGGCGTGGCGCTTCGAACTGCCGCTCGGTCCGGCGGTGCGCGGCAAGCAGATCTTCCCGTTCGTGCAGCCGGCAGTGCGCTACTCGAAGATCGAGCCGGACTTTCGCGCTCCTGCCGGAACACCCTCACCGAGCTTCTCGTGGGAGTGGGACAAGTGGGACTACGGTGTACGACTCGGGCTCGTGGGGCGCACCGATCTCACTGTCGAGCACGCCCGCAACCGGTTCATCCTCGGCTCGGGGCGGGAGGTCGAGAACGACGAATGGCTAGTCACCCTGAGGGTTCGGTTCCGTCCAGTGCGGACAGGCGCGGGGAGTCCATGAGCTCTGAGAGCAGATCCGAAAACAGCGAGCTGACCGTGTCTCGTCGCGGCACGAGATCCGGGGTTCTGGTGCTTTTCTTGCTCGTGTCGCTCGTGGGGTGGCAGCTTCGCGCTTCGGCGCAGGCTCAGCCAGCGGCCCGCGGCGCCACCCTGGAGACCCGTGTGGTGCTCGCGGGCGACGGCATGCGCGACGCGTCGCCGACACAGGTGGTGGTGGCGTGGGAGCCGGCCTCGGACCCTTCGCCTCCTTCGGCGAAGCGGCCGGGCACCTTCGAGCTGGCGACCCGCGACAAGGCCTTCGCTCCTTCTTGGCTGGTCGTACCCGCGGGCAGCACGGTGCGCTTCCCCAACAACGACCCGATCCTGCACAACGTCTTCTCCGTGTCGCCGGGCAACGCCTTCGACGTCGGCCTCTACGGCCGTGGCGAAGGCGAGAAGGCCGTGCTCGAGTCCCCTGGCGTGGTGCGCGTGTTCTGCAACGTGCACCGCCAGATGTACGCCCACGTGCTGGTGCTGTCCACCCCACACTTCGCGCACCCCGACGCGACCGGGCGCGTGCGGCTCGAAGGCCTGCCGCCGGGACGCGGACGCCTGCTGGTCTGGCACGAGCGGACCGAGCTCGAGGCGCGCGACCTCGCTTCGCCGGCTGCGGCTCCGGCCTCGCTCCAGCTCGAGATCACCCGCCGCCGCGTGCCGCCCCACTTCAACAAGTTCGGCCGCCCCTACGGCCGGCGCGACCGCTACGGCGACTGAGCGAGGGAGCGGCGCGATGCGGCTCGGCACCCGCCTCTTCCTGCTCACCTCGCTGCTGGTGTTGCTGGCGGTCGCGGGCGCTCTCGGATTCGGCTGGATCCGTACCGCCCAGGTAGCGCGACAGTCGGTGGTCGACGGGCTGGAGCAAGGTGCGCTCGTGCTGGCCAACGAGGAGTCTGCGCGGTACCAGCGGTTGCAGCTCCTGGCCAACGTGTTCGTCGCCGACGCCAACCTGATCGCGTACCTGGCGGAGGCCACGGCGCGCGGCGAGACGCGCTCGATCCTCGACATCCTGCTCGAGCGGCAGGGAGACCTTGGCTTCGACTTCGCGGTGGTCACCGATCCGGACGGGGTGGTGCTCGCGCGCACCGATCGCCTGCGCGCCGCCGGCACCGACTATGCGGGCTCCTCGCTCTTCGAGCGCGCCCTCGCGGAGCTCCAGGCAGCCGGCACCTGGGTCGAGGACGGCGCTCTCTACCACGCGGTGGCGATTCCACTGGTCCAGGGGCTCGATCTGCTGGGGTTCTTCGCGCTCGCCTACCGCATCGACGACGAGACCGCGCGGGAGGGGCAGCGCCTGGCGGACGCCGGCGTCTCGTACTTCGGGTTCACCGCGGATCGACTCTCGCAGGTCGCCACCAGCCTGGAGGAGCGCGCCGCGCGACGGCTTGCCGGCGCTGTGGCTGGTCGCTCGGAGCTCGCTGCCGCGGCGCGTGAAGGGCGAGAGCTGGTACCGGTGGAGCTGAACCTGGGCGGCGCCAACTGGGTCGGTCACCTGTCGCCGCTGCGTGACGCCAACGGCGTCCCGGTGGGCGCGGTGCTGGGAGCGCTGCCGCTCGGCGAGCGTCTGGCGCCGTTCCGGCGCATCGGTCTGGGGATGGCCCTGTCCGGCTTGATCGCGGTGGTCCTGGTGTCCGGGCTCACCTACCTGCTGGCGGAGCGCTCGATGCGGCCGGTGCGCGACCTGGTCGCGGCGACGGCGGCCGCTCGCGCCGGCCAGTACGATCGCGCGCTGCCGGCAGGCCGCCAGGACGAGATCGGGGAGCTCGCGACATCGTTCGACGCCTTGCTGGACGAGCTGCGCGAGCGCCGGGACATGGAGCAGTACGTCGCGCAGCTCCAGCGCAACCTTCCCGAGGGCGGCGGTCCCGCGGTCGTCGCGATGGAGGCCGATCTTCGGGAGAGCGCGGTGCTGGGGCTCGACTTCCGCCGCCATGGCCGCGCGGTCAAGGATGCGGAGACGACCCTGCACGAGCTCGGACGCGAGGCGGCGCGCGCCCGCGAAGCGGCGCAGCGCGGCGGGGGACGCTTGCTCGGGCACGCCGGGCACCGCCTGTGGTTGGCCTTCGATGGCGACGACGGCGCGCTGCGCGCGGTGGCCGTCGCGGTGGATGTCGTGACCTTGCTGCGTGCCGGGGGCTCCGAGGAGGGATTGCTGCCGTTGCAGGTCATCGCCGCTGGCCCGGTGGCGGTGGGGCGCACCGAGGGCGGCGCCGGGCTCACGGGCTTCGCTGGTCGGCCGGTGGCCTTGGTCGAGAGCCTGATGCGCGAGGCCGTGCCGGGCGAGCTGCTGCTCGACCAGCGCGCGTTCGAGCTGATCCACGAGGCGGCCGAACGGGTCGGCGTGAGGGCGGTCGACTGTCGAGGGGTCGCGACGCCGCTGCGGTTCTGGATGCTCCGGCTCGACGACGCGGTGCGTGTCGCCGGCGCCTTGGACCGCGTCGCCGCGCCGGCTGCGGCGGCGACCTTGGATCTCCGGCCGGGCAGCGTCATCGGCGATCGCTACGAGATCCTCGGCGAGCTGGGGAGCGGCGGAATGGGAGTGGTCTACAAGGCTCGCGATCGCGAGCTCGACGATGTGGTGGCGCTCAAGCTCTTGAAACCGTCTCAGTGGCGCGACCGCGAGACCTTCGAACAAATGAAGCGCGAGCTCAAGCTCGCGCGCATGATCACCCATCCGAACGTGCTCCGCGTGTTCGATCTCGGCGAGGTACAGGGCACGCCGTTCCTGTCGATGGAGTACGTGCGCGGCATCAGCCTGCGGGAGCTGCTGCGCGGGGCAGACAGGGTGCCCTACGCCGCGGCGCTGCGGATCGCGCGCCAGATCTGCCAGGGGCTGGTGGCGGTACACCAGGCCGGCGTGGTGCACTGCGACCTCAAGCCCGAGAACGTGATCCTCGCGCCGAACGGCAACGCGCTGCTGATGGACTTCGGTATCGCGCAGCCCGAGCGGATGCTGCGCGGCGACAGCGGCCGCCAGTCGTTGCAGGGCACGCCGCGCTACCTGGCGCCAGAGCAGCTCGAGACCGGGACCTCCGACGCGCGCTCCGACGTCCACTCGTGCGGGCTCGTGCTCTACGAGCTGTTCACCGGGAGCTTCCCGTACCCGGACGCGGCGAACATGTACACGGTGATCCGCATGCTGCGCGAGATGGAGCCCCAGCCGCCGAGCGCGCACTGGCCGGAGATCCCGCCGGCGCTCGAGCAGATCTTGATGCGCTGCCTGCGCAAGGATCCCAGGGAGCGCTACGCGAACGCCACCGAGCTCCTGGCGGACCTGGACTCGGCACTGGTCCGGCGGGCTCGGGCCTGAGAAGGCAGCTCGCGACCCGAGAGGCTGGGGGTGTATGCTGCTCGTGCCAACCTCAGAGGGAGCAGTGGGAGCAGAGGGAGCAGAGGGAGCAGAGGGACCAGCGATGCGGTCGTTTCGCAACCCCCCATGGTTCACACGGTCTGTCGTGCGCGCTTGTGCGCTCGCCGCGCTCGTCGTGCCGGCCGTGGTGATGCCGCCTGGGGCGTTCCCTGCCGCACCGACTGCGACGGCGCTCTACCTCGATCGCACTGTCTCGATCGAGCGGACGCTCGACGATCCGACCGACCTGTGGGTGCTGCAGGAAGTGCTCACCGAGCTGACCGGCTTTGTGCTCAAGCCGGAAGGCGCTTGCCTCGACGAGCTGTGCATTCCGGTCGACCAGGGGCCCGGCAGCGAGGTGGTGCTGCGGCGCGGCGAGGAGACGTGGTTCAGCTTGACTGGCTTTGCGCGAAGGGTCGGGCAGTCGTTCGTCGCCGACCACGAGCAGCGGGTCTGGAGCTTCGCGCCGGTGCCAGCGGCGCGGTCGAGCTTCGTCGACCAGGCTTACGCTCCAGACTTCGTGCTGCCAGACCGTCAGGGCAAGCCGGTGCGACTCTCGGACTTCCGCGGCAAGAAGGTGCTGCTGGTCACCTGGGCCTCGTGGTGAGGCTGCAGATTCGACCTGCCAGGTTGGCAGGCAGTGCACGAGGAGCTGAAGGGCCGCAACTTCGAGCTCGTGGCGGTGGCCCAGGACACCGGTGGTGAAGCGGCAGCAGGGCCGTTCTACGACGCTGCGAAGGCCACCTTCACCGCTCTGGTCGACCCGCGCCACACGGTGAGCGCGTTGTTCCATCTCGTCAACGTGCCGTCCGCGGTGATGATCGACGAAGAGGGCCGCATCGTGCGGCTCGACGAGGGCACGTATACGCGGACCTACAGTGCGGGAAACCTCACCTACGGCACCGACGCCTACGTGCCGGCGTTGCGCGACTGGGTGGAGAAGGGGAGCACGAGCTCGGTCGCGAAGGATCCTGACGAGGTGGCGGCCGCGCTGCCACGCCGCAGTCGCGAGCAGGACCTCGCCGATGCGCACTTCCGCCTCGGCGTGTACTTCCAACTCGCCGGGGACGAGGGGCGTGCAACCCGGCATTGGGAGGAGGCACAGCGCCTCCATCCAGAGAGCTGGAACTACCACCGGCAGGACTGGTCGTTCACTCCCGAGCAGGCCGGGCCCAACTGGCTCCGCAAGGTCCAGGCGCAGGGCGACAAGCCGTACTACGCGCCGATGGACCTGCCCGAGGCCCCTGCCGACGAGCCGCCGCGCTGAGCGGGACCCTGCCACGCCGCCTTCGGTAGACTCCGTTCCCTTTCCCACAACAGCGGTCGCCTCTCGTCGCGGCGGCAAGCCGCCGCGACGGCGCCCGGCCCTGACCCCCTGAGGAGGTCTGACGATGCATATCCGTTCTCTCACGGCTCGGCTCTTCTCGATACGTCCCGCGGCGGTCGCCCTTCTCGTCGTCGCACTGGCCGCGGTCCCCGTGGCAGCCGCTGCACAGTCGCCCGCCGCCGGAACCTGGACGCTCGATCTCGACTTCCAGGGCAACGCGGTGACCGTGACCATGGTGATCACCGAGACGGACGGCAAGCTGGGTGGCACCTGGACCACTCCGCGCGGCGCCGCGGAGCTCGAGTCGGTCACCGTCGAGGACGGCAAGCTGGTGGCCTCCTGGACCCGCGAGGTCCAAGGACAGAGCGCCTCCCTCAGCTACGAGGGGACGATCGACGGGGACACGATCACCGGTCAGATGGTGACGCCGATGGGCGGCATGATGGCGAACGGCAAGCGCGCGGGAGCGGCGACGCCTGCCGCCGGGGGAGCGGGCGGAGGGGCGGCGGTGGGCGAGTGGAAGGTCACCAGCGTCTCGCAGCTCGGCAGCCTCGAGCGCACGCTCGTGGTGAGCGGCGACGGCACCGGCATCTACAGCACCGGCGACGCCACCTATCCGCTGCGCAACGTCGTGATGGAGGGCAACCACCTCGCGTTCGACGTCACCGTCAGCGCCCAGGGACAGGAGCTACCGCTGCACTTCGAAGGCGACGTCGACGGCGACGCGATCGCCGGCAAGTTCAGCAACGACCAGGCCGGCGGCGAGCTTGCGACGGTGACCGGGAAACGGCAGTAGGTGTAAGGTCTCGGCGTCACCCCTGCTCGTTGCGCTCCTGGCACGCGAGGCAGAAGGGCGACTCCGGAAGCGCTTCGAGGCGGGGGAGCCCGATGGGCCCTTTGCACATGCGGCACGAGCCGTACGTGCCGGAGTCCAAGCCAGTCAGGGCGAGCTCTACTTGCTCGCGGCGGATCTCGAGCTGGCGACGGTTCAGCTGCGCCATCCCCTGCATCTGGATCGCATCGATCCGCGTCAGACGTCCGATCGGCAGGTCCAGGTCGACCGGGCGCGAGTCCGCCGCCGTCTGGTCCAGGAGAGAGGCGATCTGCGCCTTTCGGCTCAGGAGGATCTCGTGGAAGAGATCGAGTTGCTGGGCTGTGAGGTGCGACATGTGTGTGGAACTTCAGAGGCGAGTTGCCGAGCCCTGGGAGCTCGATCGGTCCCATGATCGCAGATCCGGAGCGATCGACCGGAGCGGCGAGTCACCGAGGAGCCAGTCGGCTCACAACCGCTCGGGCGCGACCACCGTGCGTTCGTCGCGCACGTTGCCGGTGTTGAGCGTCGAGGCCGGCTCGAAGAGGAGGACGTGGACCTCCTCTTCGGCGACCGGCCGGTGCTCCACACCCCGCGGCACCACCAGC
>DATLFI010000090.1:0-16010 GCA_035524895.1 Thermoanaerobaculia bacterium
GGCGGCGTGGGGCCGTCTGCGGTGTTGCGCTCGCTCAGCGATGGACCCAGCATCGCCACCGCTCCCGCGCCTTGCATCCGGCCCCACGGCGCTCCCAACGCAGCCCACGGGGGTTCCACCACGGGCTGCTACGCCTCCTGCGCGACGGCCGCGACGTCGCGGCACCGGTGTACGACTTCGTCGTGCACCGGCGGCGCCCCGAGACCCGCCCGGTGCAGGCGCGCCCGGTGGTGCTGGTCGAAGGCATCCTGCTGTTCAACGAGCCGCGGCTGCGTGAGCTGCTCGACTTCAAGATCTTCGTCGACACGACGCCGACGTTCGTCTGGTCCGCCGTCTCCACCGCGACCTCACCGAGCGGGGACGCTCGGTCGAGGACGTGCTCCGGCAGTACCTGACCACGGTGCGACCGATGCACCTCGAGTTCATCGAGCCGTCGAAGCGCTGGGCCGACATCATCGTGCCGGAAGGCGCCGAGAACCGCGTCGCGATGGAGATGGTGACCGCGCGGATTGAGCAGCTACTGGCCGGAGACGACTCTCAAACCCAGGGCGCGTAGGGGTCACCGTCGAAGCGCCAAGGACCGCGGCGCGTGTCGTGCCGGAGACCCTCGGCCAGGCCCTCGAGGAACCGCCGTCGTGGCCACGACTGCGCGCCGAGGCTCATCAGGTGCGGCGTCGGGAGTTGGCAGTCGACGAGCCGAAAGCCCCAGCGCTCGAGCTGGCGGACCAGGCAGACGAACGCCACCTTCGAGGCGTCGGGCCGCAGCGAGAACATCGATTCACCGAAGAACACACCGCCCAGGGATACGCCGTAGAGGCCGCCGACGAGCTGCTCGCCATCCCAGGCCTCCACGGAATGGGCAAGGCCCAGGCGGTGCAGCCCTTCGTAGGCCCGCACCATGTCCGGCGTGATCCACGTGCCGTGTTGTCGTCGTCGCGGCATCGCGGCGGCGCTGCGGATGACGCGGCCGAACGCGGTGTCCAGGGTCACCACGAAGGGGCGCCGCTGCAGCCGCCGGCGCAGGCTGCGGCCGGCGTGGAGGGCGTCCACCGGCAGGACGGCGCGCGGGTCGGGAGAGAACCACAGGATCGGCAGCTCCTCCGAGTACCACGGGAAGATGCCCATCGAGTAGGCGAGCACCAGCCTGGAGGGTCCGAGATCGCCTCCCACGCCGAGCAGGCCGCTGGGCTCGGCATCCTCGGGAGCCGGAAACGCCAGCTCTCTGCCGATGCGATAGATGGTCACGTCGGAGCTCGCCGCAGCCGAAGGCCTCCATAATAGGAGATTGGGAAATGGCGGGTCCTGCGCGGCATCCGAAGCTCGTTTGGAATAGCGGCTCCGCGCGCCGTCGTTGCTGACACCGAGTGGCGATGACACACGTAGGAGACGACAGGGACACCTCAGCGCCGGGGCGCTATGCGCAGCCGCTGCACGAAGGGCCCGGGCCGCGAGACCCCGAACCAGGAAACCCCGAACCAGGAAACAACATGGAGGAGGCGCGTTCCTCCGGGAGCGTTGCAAGCATGAGCGTGGTCGTTCCAGTGGGTCCCGCGGACGCCGTCGGTCTGACGGCCGCCGAGAAGCCGGCGCCGCCTCGCCGGGGGAGCCTGCTGTGGCGCGCCGCGGTGCCGTCGCTCGCGGTCGCCGGCGGCATCGGCGCGCTCGACTTCTTGCGCAGCCGCTTTCAGCACTCGCAGACCTTCCTGCCGGAGCGCTATCCGAACGGCCTGTGGCAGCCGGAGAGCTATGGCGTGGTTGCCAAGGACGTGTTCTTCCGCACCGTTGACGACGTGGAGCTGCACGCCTGGTGGATCCCGATCCGGCGCTCGAAGGGCACTATTCTCTACTGCCACGGCAACGCCGGGAACATCACCAACCGCATCGGCATCTACCGGTTCCTGCGCAAGGCGCGGGTCAACGTGCTCGCCTTCGACTACCGCGGGTACGGCCGCAGCGCCGGCACGCCGAGCGAGCAGGGGGTCTTCCTCGATGCCCGCGCCGCCTGGGACTACCTCACCGGCGAGATCGGAGAGACGCCCGAGCGAATCCTGCTGTTCGGCCATTCGCTGGGCGGCGCGATCGCGATCGACTGCGCCGTGCACCGTCAGGTCGCGGGGCTGATCGCACAGTCGACCTTCACCGACTCGCGCGAGATGGCACGCGTGCGCTTCCCGAGGGTCCCGCTCCATCTCCTGGCGCGCAACCAGTTCCGTAGCTTCGAGAAGGTGGCGCAGCTCGAGCTACCAAAGCTCTTCATCCACGGCACCGCCGACGAGACGATCCCCTTCCAGGTCGGCCAGCGCCTCTACGAGAACGCGGCCGCGCCCAAGCAGTGGTACCCCGTACCGCACGCCGGCCACAACGACGTCGTGCGCCACGGCGGCGTGCGCTACCTGTGGCGCCTCGTGCGCTTCGCGGGTTCCTCGCTCAAGGCCGCGAAGAAGACCCGCGTCAACGCGCGGTCGGTGGCGGCGGCCGATGCCAGCGGCGTGATGCCGTGAGTCGCTCCTGATTCGTTACTTTCCCCTTCGGTCCCTCCATTTCTCTCTCGGTTGCGTTGCTCCTCCGAGGAGGCCGGGAGAGGGCCGCTCAGGGACATCCTCCCCAGCCGGGGAGGGTCGGGCTCGCCCGGCCGGGGACCGGCGCGCGCCTTCCGGACTGCAAGCAGCGAACGCGCGCCTGCGCGTCCGGCCGCGCCGGGTCCTGCGGGCCTGCCGAGATCATCACAGCGCGGCCTTCCGAGCTCCCCGGCCGAGCGACCCGCCCCTCCTCCGGCATTGTGGACGCTCAACCTCTCTCGAGGCTCCTCTTCGTCCCGCGTTCTCGACCCACAGGGAGCGGGAGCGGGCGCCCGGACGGGCAGCTCGGGCGGCCGCGACTCTGAGGACCCTTCGAAGTAGGAGCGCGCTCCGAGCGGCCGACCGCGCAGGCGCGAGCACCTCCTGAAGCTCGAGAACGCGAGCGCCGGTGCCCGGAAGGGCGTCCGTCTCCGTTCCTCCCGGGGAGCGCGTCGATGGGCGGCCCTCTTCTGGATGCTTCGGTCCGCGGAGCGCGTCGTCTGTGGGCGCAAAGGTCGGGACGAGCTCAGCTACAACCGACGGTGCTGCCGCACCGGGATCTTCCCCCGCACCGCAGCGACCCGCTCGAGATCGATCTCCGCCACCGCGACACCCGGCGCGTCGCCGCCGACCGACGCGACGACCTGGCCCCAAGGATCGATGATCAGCGAGTGGCCGTAGCTGTGCCGCAGGCCCTGGTCGTCGTGGCGGCCGGCCTGCGCGGGGGCGAGGACCCAGCACTGCGTTTCGATCGCGCGCGCACGGAGCAGGGGGTACCAGTGGTCGCGGCCGGTGGTCAGGGTGAAGGCCGAAGGCACGGTGAGCAACTCGGCTCCGCGGTCGGCCAGCGCGCGGTAGAGCTCGGGAAAACGAAGGTCGTAGCAGATCGAGAGACCGATCGGCGCGAGCGCGGTCTCGACGCAAACGGGGGTGTCGCCGGGTCGGATGGTCTGCGACTCGCGGAAGCGCACCTCGGGCGACACGTCGACGTCGAACAGGTGGATCTTGCGGTAGCTGGCGAGCACGTCGCCGTGGGGCGCGAAGAGAACACTGGTGTTGTAACAGCGCGCGGGATCCTCGTCGCAGCGCTCGTTGAAAGAGCCGAGGAGCAGGTGCAGGTGGAGTCGCGCGGCGAGCTCGGCGAACCGTTCGCACGTGGGGCCGTCTATGGGTTGTGCGCGTCGCACCTTCTCCTCGTGCGGGCCGAGGAAGTTGGTGTTCTCAGGAGTCGCGACGAGCTGGGCTCCGCGCATCGCGACGCGCTCGATCAGCGCCCGCGCCGAGCGCCAGTTCGCCGCCTCGTCGGACGTGCTGTTGAGCTGCACGACGGCGGCGAGGAACGTCATGGCGCGTGACCTCCGTGCGCGGCTGGGCTCGGCGAACCACCGAGTGCCGTCGCAGCTCGGCGCTCGTCGAGAACGCGGCGCAGGACCTCGACGCCACGCCGGGTGACCTCGAGCGGCGACGCGGTGAAGCACAGCCGTACCCAGGTCGGATAGGGACCGAAGCTGAGGCCCGGAGCAAGCAGCAGCCCGCGGTCGGCGCAGGCTTCGAGGAAGCCGAAGAGGCCGGAGTCGTCGAGCGCTGGCGCGACGTCGAAGAACAAGAACGTGCCGCCCTGCGGCTGTGCGAGGCCGAGCACCGACGCGGCGACGCGGCCGGCGGCCTGGTACTGGCGCGCGGCTGCGCGCAGCCAGGGAGCGCCCTCGCGGAGGGCCGCGACGGCCGCGACCTGCGCGCCGGTCGGGGTGCTGTAGAAGGTGTGTGTGCCCACTTTGCGCGCCGCGTCGAGGACTACCGCGGGTCCCACCACCCAGCCGCAGCGGTGGCCGGCCATCGCGTATGCCTTCGAGCAGGAGTGCGTGGTGATCGTGCGCTCGGGCGCCAGCGGCATCACCTCTGTATGGCTCGCGGGCTCCGCTGCCGGCGCGGCATCCGGGTAGACGAAGGCCTCGTAGACGTCATCCGAGAGCAGCCACAGATCGCGGCGGCGCGCCCACTCGGTCATCGCCTCTACCCAGGAGCGCGGCAGCACGCGGCCGCTCGGGTTGTTCGGCGAGCTCAGGTAGAGAGCCGCCGTGCGCGGCGATGCACGTCGGTCGAGGCGCTCGATCAGCTCCTCGGCGCTCTCGCAGTCGCCGGTGTCACCGCCATCACCGTTGCCGTACACCGGCACCGCCACCGGCTCGGCGCCGCAGGCGCGCACGATCCCGTCGATCAGCGGCCAGTACGGCGCCAGAACCAGGACCTGCTCTCCCTGGTCGAGCAGCGCGCGACACACCGCGAAGAGGCCCGCGGTCGCGCCGGCCGTGGGGTAGACCTGGGCGCGCTCGATCGGCATGCCGGTGCGCGCGCGCGTTCGGTCGACCAGCGCGTCGACGAACAGCGGGTGCCCGGAAGGCGGCGCGTAGCGATGGTGCGCGGCGCCGCGGTCGAGCTCCGCCAGCCTGGTCCCGGGAGGAGGCTCGAGCCAGGTGTCGCCGACGTGGAACGGATAGGTCTCGCCTGGGAAACCGTCGAGGCGGTGAGCGAGCGCCGAGAAGACCGAGCCGCGTATCTCGGCGGTGAGGCCTGCGATCGCGGGGTGGCGCGGCACGGTCCGGGTATGGTGCCACAATCCTCGTCGCGCCTCCTCTCCCGATAGCGCTGCGCACACCCCAACCATGCCGGCAGAGTATCCAGCCTCGCAGCGGCTGATGATGGTCGCGGCCCGCGACCCATGGCCGGCGCGGCGCGGCGACCAGCTCCGCACGCTGCAGTTCGCGCGCGCGCTGGCTGCGGAGTGGCGCGTGACGCTCCTCGCGCCCGGGACAGGGCGTTCGGCGCGCGCGGCCGAGTCGCTGCCGCCGGGGGTGAGCGTGGTGCGGTATCGACGCACTGTCGGCGATCGGCTGTTAGGGTTGGTGCGCGCGGCGTTCGCGGGGGAGCCGCTCCAGGCCGGACTGTTCGCGTCGCGCGACCTTCGCCGCAGGCTCTCCGCCGAGACCGAGGCATGCGCGCTCGTGCTGGTGCAGCTCGTGCGGTCGAGGCACGCGCTCCGGGCTCTGGCTGGAGGCTCACTCCTTTCGCGCGCGCCCGTGGTCGTCGACTTCATCGACTGCCTCTCCCTCGCGTTCGAGAAGCGCGCCGAGCTCGACGCTTTCTGGCGGCGCTCGGTGCTGCGAGAGGAGGCGCGTCTCTTGGCGCGGGCGGAACGCGAGACGCTCGAGCTCGCGGCGGCGGCGGCGGTGGTCTGCGCGCGCGATCGCGAGGCGATGCGTATGCGGGCCGGCGCCGAGAACGCAGCCAAGCTCTCGGTGCTCCCGCTGTCGGTCGAGCCAGGTGGCCCGACCGCGCGCCGCGAACCCGGCGCGCGCCCGGTGCTCGCGCTCACCGGCAATCTCGGCTACTTCGTGAACAGGGACGCGGTCCTGTTCTTCCTCGACGCGGTTTGGCCGGCGTTGCGCCGGACCAGGCCCGAGCTGCGTCTGGTGGTGGCGGGCGCCCGCCCAGGTCGACTCGAGGCGCGGGTCCGCCACGCCGGAGCGGAGCTCGTCGCCGATCCGGCCGATCTGCGGTCGGTCCTTGCTTCGGCGACAGTCGCGCTGGCGCCGCTGCGCTGCGGGGCTGGAGTACCGGTGAAGATCCTAGAAGCCTGGCAGGTGGGCACGCCTGTGGTCGCCTCCCCGTGGGCTGCCGCGGGCACCATCGCGGCACCGGAGCGAGAGCTCCTGGTGGCCAACGAAGTGCTCGACTGGCAGCGCCAGATCGCCCGCCTGCTCGACGATCGAGGGCTGCGGGAGCGACTGGCAGCCGCCGGCCGCGCCGCGATCGAGCGCGAGCACTCACCCGATGGGGCGGCGACCGCGATCCGGGAGTGGGCGCGAGGTGTGGTCTCGCGGGCGAGGGGACGCTGAGAGGCACGGCCAGCGCCGGCGAACTGCGGTGCGTGAGAGAGGTAACCCTGCCTGGCAGCGCGCGCGGCCAACGGCTGGTAGGCTCCCTTTTTGCGGGCCGGCGCGCGCCCGGCGTCCCTCCCAGTCCCAGGCGATCCCCAGGAACAGCGGTCTTGTGCGGAATCATCGCAGTGCTGCGCCCGCCTCCGGGCGCGGTCGTAACGCTCGACGCTCCGGCGGTGTTGGGTCTGCTGGCGGCCGGCCGCCGGCGGCTCGAGGTGCTCGGGGACATGGGCGCGTTCGGCGAGCAGCAGACCGTGGCGGCTCTCGCGACCACCGTTCCGCCGCTGCACGAGCTCGACGCACTGCTCAAGAGCCCCGCCGGGATTTGCGCCCTGGTCGCCGACGCTGGCTTGCGCCACGAAGTGGGTCGGCAGGCTGCGATCTTCGAGGGCTGGCTGGTCGTGCTCGAGGAGCGTCTCGATCGCGGTGAGCTGGCGGCAGGCAGCGCGGCGATCGAAGAGCTGAACCGGCTGCTCGTGGCGCTCAAGGATGCGGTGTGGGCCATCGGCCGCGACCGTGTCGGTGCGGCTGTGGCGGTGGCAGAGCTGGCGGGTGAGCTGCAAAACCCGGCGGCCATCGTAGGCCTGCTCTCCGTGCAGCAGGTGCTGTCGGGTCTCGATCGCCTCGAGGTGCGGGGGCGGGACTCCGCGGGCGTCCAGATCGTATTGCACGATCATGGGGTCGACCCGGCGGCTCCGCTGGCGCGCCAGATGCTCGCGCATCGCCTCGACGATCCGCTCTACCGCGGCGGCGCGGTGCGATTCGAAGGGGGCGCTCTGGCGCTGGTCTACAAGACCGCTGCGGAGATCGGCGAGCTGGGCGACAACGTGCGGGAGCTGCGCCGCGCGATCCGCGAGGACCAGCTCCTGCGGCTGGCGCTGGGCGGCGACAACGTGAGCGTGCTGGCGCTCGGTCACACGCGCTGGGCCAGCGTCGGCATCATCAGCGAGCAGAACGCACACCCGCTCGACGAGCGCGAGTCTCCGGCGCGCTCCCACACGCCGATGGTGGTGGGTGCCCTCAACGGCGACGTCGACAACCACCTCGAGCTCAAGGCCGCCGCGGACCTTCGCTTCCCGTCGGAGGTGACCACCGACGCCAAGGTGATTCCCGCGTTGGTGGCGCGCAGGCTGGTCGAAGGGTGGAACGGAGTGGACGCGTTCCGCGAGACGGTGGCTTCGTTCGTCGGGTCGGTGGCCATCGCGGCGAGCGTGGTGGCGGACCCCGACATTCTCTACCTCGCCCTCCACGGCTCGGGTCAGGCGCTCTACGTCGGGCTCGGCGAGGGCGTGTTCGTGGTGGCAAGCGAGCCGTACGGCGTGGTCGAGGAAACGGAGACCTATCTGCGGCTCGACGGAGAAACCCCCGCCGACACGAGCAGCCCGGCCACCAGCCGCGGCCAGATCGTGGTGCTCGACCGCCGGCGCGCTGGGCGGCTCGAGGGCATCCTGCGGGTCGGGTATGACGGCACTGTGCTGCCGGTGACCGATCGCGATCTCCACCGTGCACAGATCACCACCCGCGACATAGACCGTCGCGGCTATCCGCACTTCCTGCTCAAGGAGATCTCCGAGGCGCCGGCGTCATTCGCCAAGACCCTGCGCGGCAAGCTGCTCGAGGCGCCGGACGGCGTGCTGCGGGTGGCGCTCGGGGAGGACGTGCTGCCTACGGCCCTGCGCGAGCGGCTGCGCTCCGGAGCGGTGCGGCGGATTTTGGTGATCGGCCAGGGCACGGCGGCGGTCGCGGGCCAGGGCGTTGCCGAGGCGCTCCGCCTTGTCCTGACCGGGCGCCCGCATGCGCCGGCGGTGCTCGCCATGCCGGCGACCGAGCTGAGCGGCTTCCATCTCGACTCGGACATGTCGGACGCCCTGGTGGTCGCAATCAGCCAGTCGGGCACCACCACCGACACCAACCGCACCGTGGATCTGGTGCGCGCGCGGGGCGCGACCGTGGTCGCGATCGTCAACCGGCGCAGCAGCGACCTCACCGACAAGGCCGACGGCGTGCTCTACACCTCCGACGGCCGCGACGTCGAGATGAGTGTCGCCTCCACCAAGGCGTTCTACTCCCAGATCGCCGGCGGGTTCCTGCTGGCAATAGCGCTGGGCGAGCTCTACGGTGGCGAGGGCACGCTTGCCACCGACGCCGCGTTGCAGGAGCTGGCCCGCGGTCTCCGCGGCGAGCTGCCGGCAGCGATGGCGAGCACCATCGAGCGACGCGCGGACATCGCGGCGATCGCCGAGCGCCGGGCGCCGCCGAAGCGACACTGGGCGCTCGTCGGCAACGGCTGGAACCGCATCGCTGCGCAGGAGGTGCGGATCAAGCTGTCGGAGCTGTGCTACAAGTCGATCGCCTGCGACGTGACCGAGGACAAGAAGCACATCGACCTGTCCTCCGAGCCGCTCGTGCTGGTGTGCGCCGCCGGGCTGGTCGGCTCCAACGCCGACGACGTCGCGAAGGAGATCGCGATCTTCGCTGCCCACAAGGCGACGCCGATCGTCTTCGCGACCGAGGGCGAGCGCCGCTTCACGGCAGCCGCGGAAATATTCGAGGTGCCGAGAGTGCACCCGGCGCTCTCGTTCGTGCTGAGCGCGGTGGCTGGACATCTCTTCGGCTACGCGGCGGCGCTCGCGATCGATGCTCAGGCCAGGCCGTTGCGCGAGCTGCGCGCGGCGATCGAACGGCTAGCCTCCGGCGTCTCGGCCCCTATCGAGCAGGACGGCGAGCCGGAGGATCCCCTCGAGCGGTTGCGACGCGAGGCTGGTGGGTTCGCGACGGCTTTCCAGCTCGAGCTCGCCGCGCGTCGTTACGACGGCCACCTCGAGGCCAGCACCGCGGTGGTGCTCTCGGAGTTGCTGCAGGTCGTGGACGGCACGGTCGGGCTCGACGAGCACGCCAGGCGGCGGCGGCGAACCGCGTCGCCGGCCGCGCTGATCGATGACCTGGTCGCGGCGCTGAACCGAGCGATCGACGAGCTGACGCGTCCGGTCGACGCGATCAAGCATCAGGCGAAGACGGTGACCGTCGGCATCTCGCGCGCGGAAGAGGCCCTGGTTACCGTGCCGCTGGTTCGCGATCTGCTCGCCGCGGGCGCCCTCCGCGAACAGATCGCTTACTCGGACCTGCGCGCGCTCGCGGCACTCGATCCCCTGGTGGCGGAGGTGCGTGGGTTCACGCGCTACCGGCTCGAAGGCGACCCAGGGGAAGAATCTGCCAGCATTCGGGTGACGGGGCGCGGCGGGGTGGCCCTGGGGATGGCGTCGCGCACCGAGCACGAGCCAGCTCTCAAGGGCACCAAACGGCGCGTCGCCGAGGAGCGGCGGCTGCTGGTCGCGCGCGGCGAGCGTGATGGGAGGATGTTCGTGCTGGTTCCAGAGCAACAGGATGGACGGGCAGTCGGTCTGACTTTGTTGCACCTCGACCTGCACGAGCGCGCGCCGGCCTCGGCGCTGCGCGGGGCTCTGCGCGCCTACCACGATCGGTACGCACGCCTGCGCGATGCGGTGATGGAGACCGAGAGCGAGTTTCGTGACGAGCTGCTCGACCGGCTCTCGGTCGAGGAGGCCCTGCTCGAACCGGTCGAGACCCTGGCCCGCAGCCTCAGGTTGCGTGCCGGAATGCCGACGGGTGCCCCGAGCGGAGTGCGCGCATGAGGGTCCTTCTCACCGGCTCCGCCGGCTTCATCGGCTTCCATACCGCGCGCGCCCTGCTCGAGCGAGGCGACGAGGTGGTCGGGTTCGACAACTTCAACCCGTACTACGACGCGACCCTGAAAGAGCGCCGGAACGCGACGCTCGAGGCGTACCCCGAGTTCCGGTTGGTGCGCGGCGATCTCAACGACGCCGCCAGGCTCGACGCCGCATTCGATGCGCTCGGCTCGGGCCAGGGCACGCGCGTGTGCCACCTGGCCGCACAAGCCGGCGTGCGGCATTCGATCCAGCACCCAGAGAAGTTCCTGCGCGACAACATCGACGGCTTCCACCAGGTGATCTCCCGATGTCACCAGCGCGACGTCGAAGGTCTCGTGTTCGCGTCGACGAGCTCGGTCTACGGCAACAATCCCGATCTCCTGCTCTCGGAGACCAGCAACACCGACGCCCAGGCTTCGCTCTACGGCATGACCAAGAAGGCCAACGAGCTCGAGGCCTCGGTGTACCACAGCCTCTACGGCGTGCGCGCGACGGGACTGCGTTTTTTCACGGTCTACGGACCGTGGGGCCGGCCCGACATGGCGCTCTTCCTGTTCACCGATGCCATCCTGCACGACCGGCCGATCCGAGTCTTCGGGCACGGTCAGATGCGCCGCGACTTCACGTTCGTGTCAGACATCGTGCAGGGGGTGCTCGGGGCGCTGGATCGCTGCCTGCCCTTCGCCATCCTCAACCTCGGTCGCGGCAAGCCGGAGGAGCTGATGGAGTTCATCGCCACGATCGAGCGCTGCTGTGGGCGCGAGGCGGAGAAGGAGCTCCTCCCGATGCAGCCTGGAGACGTGCGTCAGACCTACGCCGACGTCTCTCGCGCTCGGGAGCTGGTGGGCTACGAGCCCGAGGTCACGATCGCCGAGGGCGTGCCACGATTCGTGGAGTGGTACCGCGAATACCACGGGCTGTAACCCCCAGGGGCTGCGGGCGGCCCTTTTCCCCGACACCGCCATCGCTCCGTATACCCTTATTCCCCGATAGCGATCCCGCGCATGATCGACAAAGCGTTCCAAGAGAAGGTCTCCGACCGCTCGGTGCGCGTCGGTGTCATCGGACTCGGCTACGTCGGCCTGCCGCTGGCCGCCGCGTTCGCCGATGCCGGCGTTCGGGTGCTCGGCTTCGATGTCGATGCGGAAAAGGTGCGGCGCATCGGTTCCGGTCGCTCGTACATCCAGGCCGTGAGCGAGGAGCGGTTGGGTGCCCACGTGCAGGAAGGTCGGCTCGAGGCGACCACCGATTTCGGCCGGCTCGGCGAGCCCGACGCGATCCTGATCTGCGTGCCGACGCCGCTCACCGTGCACCGTGATCCGGACCTCTCGTACGTCCGCCGGGCGACCGAGCAGATCGCGACACATCTGCGCACCGGCCAGCTCGTCGTGCTCGAGTCGACCACCTATCCGGGCACCACCGACGAGGTAGTGCAGCCGCTGCTCGAGGCGACCGGCCTTGCTCTGGATCGCGACTTCCTGCTCGCGTTCTCACCCGAGCGCGAGGAGCCTGGGAAGCAAGAGCACACCATCACGCGCATCCCGAAGGTGGTGGGCGGGGCGAGCCCAGGCTCGCTCGATGCGGCGTGCGCCCTCTACGATCTGGTCGTTCCGTCGACCGTGCGGGTCTCGTCGACGCGCGCTGCCGAGGCGGCGAAGCTGACCGAGAACATCTTCCGCGCCGTCAACATCGCGTTGGTCAACGAGCTGAAGATGATCTTCGATCGGATGGCGATCGACGTCCGCGAAGTGCTCGACGCCGCCTCTTCGAAGCCATTCGGCTTCATGCGCTTCGACCCGGGGCCGGGCTGGGGCGGCCACTGCATCCCGGTCGATCCGTTCTACCTCGCGTGGAAGGCGCGCGAGGTGCAGCTCACGGCTCGCTTCGTCGAGCTGGCGGGCAGCATCAACGTCGAGATGCCGCACTACGTGGTGGGCAGGCTGCAGCGGGCCCTCAACGACCGCGGGCTCCCGGTGCGGGGCAGCAAGGTCCTCCTGCTGGGTCTCGCCTACAAGAAGGACGTCGACGATCCGCGCGAGAGCCCGGCCTTCGAGATCCTGCACCTGCTGCTCGACCTGGGCGCCGAGGTCTCGTACCACGACCCGTTCATCGCGCAAGCGCCGGCGATGCGGTCGTGGCCGGACCTGCCGGCGATGCGCTCGGTGCCGCTCGAGGCCTCGACGCTCGAGACGTTCGACGCGGTCGTCGTGGTGACCGACCACACCGGTGTCGACTACGAGCTGGTCGCGCGACACGCGCCGCTGGTCGTCGACACGCGCGGCGTCCTGCGCGGGCAGCGCGAGAACGTGCTGAGCGCCTGAGGGCGCTTCCTCGCCGGTGCTCGCCCGGATCGTTGTCGAGGCGGATTGCCGGCGCTCCAGTTCCTACACTATTGTCGTAAAGGCCGATCTTCTGCGACAATTTCGTCGCTGATGCTCCCCGGGATGCGCTGCGACCCAGGCCGCTGGCTATGCGGGGCCCCGGAACGCGGCCAGGGAACGCCGGCATACGACATTGTTGTAGGTTCGATGGGCGTCGGGCTGGTGGTGGTGCGCTGCCACGATAACCTTCGGAGCCTGGCCAGTGGCTCGAGATCCAGGCCTCGGCACGTCCTGGCACCGGGGTTGCTCTCGCCACAGCCGAGTCGGTCCTACAAGAACGTTGGGGGCGCTTCCTCAGTGGAGGGCCCTTCCCAGGTATCGGATGCACTTCGAGGAGGAGAGGATGAAGCCAGAAGAGATCGTCAAGATGATCAAAGACCGGGACATCGAGATCGTCGACTATCGGTTCACCGACTTCCCGGGCGTCTGGCAGCACTTCTCGGTGCCGGCGCGCGAGCTGACGGTCGACACCTTCGAGGAGGGCGTCGGCTTCGACGGCTCGAGCATTCGTGGCTGGCAGTCGATCAACGAGTCCGACATGTTGGTCAAGCCGGACCCTGCCACGGCGTTCGAGGATCCCTTCTTCCAGCACCGGACCCTGGTCCTCACCTGCTCGGTGTTCGATCCGATCACGGGCGAGCGCTACAGCCGCGATCCGCGCAACGTGGCTGTCAAGGCCATCAAGTACCTCGAGCAGACCAAGCTGGCCGATGTCGCCTACTTCGGCCCCGAGGCCGAGTTCTTCATCTTCGACGACGCGCGGTTCGACCAGACGGTCAACTCGGGCTTCTACCTGGTCGACTCTGACGAAGGGGCCTGGAACAGCGGTCGCGACGAGGAAGGCGGCAACCTCGGCTACAAGCCGCGCCTCAAGGAGGGCTACTTCCCCTGCCCGCCGACCGACAAGCACCAGGACCTGCGCAGCGAAATGCTGCTCACGCTCGAGAGCGTGGGCATCTCGGTCGAGACGCAGCATCACGAGGTGGGCAGCGGGGGTCAGGCCGAGATCGACATGCGCTTTGCGCCGCTGGTCGAGATGGCCGATCAGATGATGCGGTACAAGTACGTGATCAAGAACACCGCGTACAAGTACGGCAAGACGGTGACCTTCATGCCGAAGCCGCTGTTCGGCGACAACGGCAGCGGCATGCACACGCACTTCTCGCTGTGGAAGGGCGGCAAGCCGCTGTTCGCGGGCGACAAGTACGCCGGGCTTTCGCAGATGGCGCTCCATGCGATCGGCGGGCTCCTCGAGCACGCTCCGGCGCTGCTCGCCATCACCAACCCGACGACCAACAGCTACAAGCGGCTGGTCCCCGGCTACGAAGCGCCGGTCAACCTCGCGTACTCGCGCCGCAACCGTAGCGCGGCAGTCCGCATCCCGATGTACTCGCAGTCGCCGAAGGCCAAGCGGGTCGAGTTCCGCTGCCCCGACCCGAGCTGCAACCCGTATCTGGGGTTCGCCGCCATCCTGATGGCCGCGCTCGACGGCATCCAGAACAAGATCGATCCGGGCGATCCACTCGACAAGGACATTTACGACCTGCCTGCCGAGGAAGCGGCGAAGGTCGACAAGACGCCAGAGTCGCTCAACCACGCGCTGCGGGCGCTCGAGGCCGACCAAGAGTTCCTGCTCCGCGGCGACGTTTTCACGCAGGACGTGATCGAGACCCATATCCAGTACAAGCGGAAGAAGGAGGTCGAGGCAATGGCGCTTCGACCGCATCCGTACGAGTTCCTGCTGTATTACGACATCTGAGCCAAGAGTGGGAGCGCCGGCCAACGGCCGGCGCTCCCGCCGCGGCCGCTACCTCCCGCAGACCCGGGAAGTGGGGTGACGATGGAGACAGCCCGAGCGGTCCCGGCCGATCCGGAACCCGAGCAGCACGGCTCCGACAGTCGCGAGCCGCGCGAAGGACGCGAGCTCAAGCTGCTCTACAAGCTGAGCCGGCTGCTCGAGCAGAGCCTCGACCTCGCCGAGGTGATTGCCCCGGTGCTCGAGGCGCTGGCCGAGCACATGAGCCTGCACCACGGCACGCTCACCCTCCTCAACCGGCAGACCGGCGACATCGCCACGTTCGCCGCGCACGGCGCCAGCGACGAGGAGACCCGGCGCGCGCGATATCGCCTGGGCGAGGGCGTCACCGGGAAGGTGGTGGAGAGCGGCGAGCCGGCTGTGCTCCCCAGGCTGAGCGAGTCCGACGTCTTCCTGCACCGCACGCGCCGGCGCGACGACGTGGAGCTGTCGTTCCTGTGCGTTCCGATCAAGACCGGCAACGAGATCTTCGGCGCGCTTTCGGTCGACCGCGTCTACGACCCCCACTACGACCTCGCCGACGACCTCCGCCTGCTGTCGATCGTCGGCTCGCTGATCGCCCAGGCGGTCAAGTTGCGGCGGACCGCCGAAGAAGAGCGCGAGCGCCTGGCCGAGGAGAACGAGCGCCTGCGCGCCCAGCTCCGCGATCGCTTTCGCCCTGCCAACATCGTCGGCGCCTCGCACGAGATGCAGGAGGTCTACGAGCAGATCGCGACGGTGTCCAAGAGCAACACCAGTGTGCTGGTGCTCGGTGAGACCGGCACCGGCAAGGAGCTGGTGGCCCAGGCGATCCACTACAACTCCGACCGCGCCGACGGTCCGTTCGTGAAGGTCCACTGCGCCGCCTTGCCGGAGTCGGTGATCGAGAGCGAGCTGTTCGGCCACGTGCGCGGCGCCTTCACGGGGGCCAGCGCCGCGCGCCGCGGCTACTTCAGCCAAGCGTCGGGCGGCACGCTCGTGCTCGACGAAGTGGGCGAGCTCCCGCAGCGACTTCAGCCAAAGCTGCTGCGCGCGCTGCAGAGCGGTGAGATTCAGCCGGTGGGCGGCGTCGTCAGCCAAGTCGACGTGCGCGTCGTCGCCTGCACGCATCGTGACTTGCGCGCGGAGGTGAAGGCCGGTCGCTTCCGCGAGGATTTGCTGTACCGACTCGCGGTGGTCGAGCTCACGATGCCGCCGCTGCGCGAGCGGCGCGACGACATTCCACTCTTGGCCGAGGTGTTCGCGCGCGACGCCGCCCGCCGCTTCGGCGTCGAGGGCGTAACGCTCGACGCCGAGCTCTTGGCCGCGCTCACGGCGCGTGACTACCCGGGCAACGTGCGCGAGCTCGAAAACGTGATCACGCGCCTGGTCGCGCTCAGCTCGGGGGGCGCCCTCGGAGTCGCGCAGCTGGCTCCGCCAGAGCCCTCGTTCACGCCGAGAACGGGCTCGTTTCGGGAGCAAGTCGAGGAGCTCGAGCGTTCACTCTTGACGCGCTCGCTCGCCGCAGCAGCGGGCAACCAATCCGAGGCGGCGCGGCAGCTGGGGCTTTCGCGCGCGACATTTCTAGACAAGCTGAAACGCTACGGACTCGCGTAGGGCTGGCCCGGCTGGTGATCGTGTGACACTCTCGGCTCCGGCGAATGACCCTC
>DATLFI010000091.1:0-4342 GCA_035524895.1 Thermoanaerobaculia bacterium
TCCACGATGACGCCCGAATCCTGGTTCTCCGAGTTGAACGTGAGGTAGGTGCAGCGGAAGAGAACGTCCTGAATCCGCTTACGCCAGTCGTCCCGGGTGTTGAGGTTGATCGTCAGGTACGGATCGCCGGGCCGGTAGCCACCCCACCCCCACATCCTGAAGCGCAGCGCCCAGAACCAGCTCTCCTGCTCGACCGACCGATAGAAGGTCATCGGTGCCCCGGTCGAGCCGCTCGTGCGACAAGTGATCACGCGCCCGCGAAAGGACGGTTCCGGAAAGCTCGAGGCTCCCGCCAGCAGGTCCTCCTTGGTCACCACCGGCAGGCCGTCGAGGGCCGGATGCAGGGAGGGGATCCCACGATGGCGTTCGGTCTCCCAGAGCTTCGGGTAGAAGCCGCTCCTGGCGCGCGCGTCCGCCACGGTCCGCTCGACATCCCGGTGCTGACGCCCGAGGATCTCGTCCACCGGCAGTGTCTCGGACTTCTCGAGCTCCTCGAGGCGGCGCGAGATGCGGGTGCCGTTGAGGCGATCCAGCAGCGGAAAGCCGAGTCTCTGGAAGAGGGAGGTGTAGAGCGAGGACGATCCGCTCATCGGGCGAGGAACCTCGGCGACGGGAAGGTGATCGAGCGAACCTGACGCAGGGAACCGCAGGACCTCATTCCGGACCTGGTGACTCCGCCGAGAGAGCGTCGAGATCGCACATGCCCTGATTCTGTCAGGAGTTGCCCCGATGACGTGGTTTCGACCTCAGAGACTCGAGGTCCATCGCTGGCATGGATCCGGTGAGGGGCTTGCGGGCCGGATCCGCGCACCACGCTCCTGCCGCATCCTCTACGAGGACTGGCGACGGCCAATCGCCAGGGGCGGGCCGGCATTCACCGTTCGGCAGGCATCGAGGCCAACCGACACGCGTCGAGGACTCGGTGGGCGTTGTGCTTCCAGGTCAGTGATCGGCCGACGCGGCTCGCAGCTCGACGCCCCAACTCGGTGCGCAGCTCCGGCTCGTCGATCAGTCGAACGACGCACGCCACAAGGCTGTCGGGCTCGCGCGGCTCGAACAGAAGTCCATGGACGCCGTGGTCGACCACTTCGCACAAGGGGCCGTACGCTGGAGCCACCAGGGCCAGCCCTGCCGCCATCCACTCGATCACCTTGAGCGGCGAGCCGTAGAAGTTGGATTCGGGCATGACCCCAACCGTCATCGCCGCAACCAGGCCGGGAACCCTGTCATGCGGGACCCGGCCGGTGCACAGCAGGCGGTCGCCGAGCTCGCTCTGGAGCTCGTTCACGAGTGCACGATCCGGGCCGTCCCCGACGAACAGGAAGCGGGCTTCGGGGCGGAGGCTGGCGACCTCCCGCGCCATCGTCGCCAGCAGATCGATCCCATGCCACCTCTCGAAAGAGCCCACGAAACCGATGATCGGCCCATTTCCCAGGCGCTCCAGGACAAGAGGGTCGGGCTCGACGTCCGGGCGAAAGCGAGCCTCGTCGGCGCCGTTGGGAGTCACAACGAACTTCTCGAGCGGTACGCTATGCCGCGCCGCCAGATAGTCTCTCAGAGCAGCAGAGACGACCACCACCCTCTCAGCCCGATGGAGCTTCCAACCCTCCAGGCGCTCTGCCACCAGCGGGAGATGGGCGTATTTCCGGTCGTACAGCCGCGCCTCCGCCGCCGGTGAGTTGACCTCCAGCACGAGCGGAACCCCCGCTTCACGGGCCGACCCCACGAAGGAAGCTTTGAGCCAGCCGTTACGGACCAGGAGCACGTCCGGAGCACCGGAGCGCAGTAGCTCGCGCTCGCGACGCCGGTAGGGCAGGTTCCACATCAGCTCCTTCGGCTCGTGCAGGTAGCGTGCGAATCGGCGCTTCACGACCTCACGAAACCGTCGGCGCAACGAGGGTCCACCCCCCCCGGGTGCGCCGGACTCGGCGAGATTCAGCGCGTGCACGTCTACACGGTGGCCCAGAGCTCGGGCAGCATCCGCGAACTGTCGGACGTGATGGACGGCCGTATCGCTCGCCATCAGGTAATGGAGATAGGCGACGTGCATGCTGACACCCTGCGCCCTCGAGACGGTTCTCCTCGAGTCCGGCGCTGGCGAATTAACGGCCTCTCCGCTGCCCCTGCGGCCGACAGCCCGTCGTGTCGGTGTGCTGTTGACTGACGGGGGATTCGCTCCGTCTGCTCTCTTCTGCGGCACGGCGGTCGAACCCTGACGATCCGGCTCTAGAATTCAGGATCGGTCGCGGCTCGGCGACTCGCTCTAGCGAACTGAGTCACGACCGCCCGTCGTGCGGGACGAGGAGAGTAACATCGGCGCTGAGCTGTCGGCGCTACTGCCCAGCGTCGACAGTCGCGGTTCGCCGTTGCCGCCTCGCCGTCAGCGCCGGCTGGAGGCCAGCGACGAGCCGTTACCGAATCCAGTCGGGAGCACGTGTGCCAGGGATCTTCGGGTGGATCGAGCTAGGTGACGAGCGCCGAGGAGGGGTGCTCGACGACCCGGTGCTGGCAGAGATGTCACGTTGCCTCGAGCACACCGAGCGGCTGAAGATCGATCGTTGTGTCGATCGTGGAGGACGCTGGGCGATCGGCCGCATCTACCAGCGCGATCATCCTCAGCGAGCATGGCCCTGGCAGCCGGGCTCGAGCTCCCTCGGAGCCCGCGTCTTCGTAGAGGGCCGCTGGGAGCAGGCGGCCGCGTGCCCGCAGACCGGCGACGACAGGAATGCACGTACGAAAGACTCTGATTTCGGCCTGCTCTCAGAAGTGGACGGCAGCTTCGCGGCTCTCCTGGTTCCAGCCGACGGAGGGGGCCCGCCAGTGCTCGCAGTCGATCCCAGCGGCAGCCGTCCCCTCTTCTACGCGCAGGGTCGTTCCACCTTGTTCTTCGCTCCCGAGGTCAAAGCGCTGCTCAACTGCCCGGGGGTGCGAAAGGAGCTCGATCCGGGTGCGGCGGGGATCTTCCTGGCTTCGGGCTTCCTGTTCTCCGAGCAGTCTCTCTTCGCAGGCATTCGACGGCTTCCTGGCGGCTGCCGATTGGTCATCGCTCGAGGCGAAGCCCGGTTGCAACGGTACTTCGAGCTCGAGCTCGGCGCCTCGAACTCCGACACGACGGAAGAGCTCGTCCAACACCTGGCGGAGGAGATCCGTTCGTCGGTCGCGAAGGACTACGAAGCCGAGGATCCGTCTCGGGTGATGATCTTCCTGAGCGGCGGCGCCGACAGCCGCGCAATCTTCGGGGCGGCTTTCGAGAGTCTCTCCGACCCGAGCCAGGTGCGGACCGTTTCCTGGGCGGCCTCCGGGAGCTGGAGCAGGAACGGCTCCGACGCGGACATCGCACGAGCCCTGGCGAGGCGCTTCGAGCTCGATCACCGGCTCTACGAGCGTTCGGTCGAGGACTACGGGAGCGAAGCCACCCGCTCGACCTACCTGACCGACGCCAGGACCGATCTGGGCGTCTTCCACCCGCACGAGCTCGAGCTGATGCACAGGCTTCGCAGGGAGGGATTCACCCGTGTCCTGAGGGGTGACGAATGCTTCGGCTTTCGCACCCGGGTCTTCGACCACCGCGAAGCGCTGCTCGAGGTCGACTATCGCTCTCTCCGAGACCCTCCTCTGTTGCGCTCCGTGGTCAGGCCCGAAGCATTGTCGGACTGGACCGAAGCCTCGGAGGAGGCCCTGGGCGCGGTGATCGACAGCTACCGGCACCTCGATCCGACCGACGCCAAGGACCAGGCCTACTTCGAGCACCGGCTGCAGGCCTACCTCCACGTTTCCGCCTACTTCAAGGAGCTGGTGCTCGAACACCGTGCTCCTCTCATCCGCCGATCGATTCTCGCCCTGGTCTCCCGTGTACCGACGGCACAGCGGATCGACAAGCGCCTCTACCTGCTGGCGGCGCAACGACTCCTGCCCGAGGCGTGGCAGATCCCGCTCGCTACCCAACACAACCTGGAAGACTTCGGAGCGCTGCTGGCGGAGCCTGGTCCCGTCCGCGACTGGGCTCGCGGCCACCTCGAGGACGACCGGAGCGCCATCTGGCGGCTCCTCGACCGGGATCGGCTCGAGGAGCTCCTCGACCGGCGGGCCAACGTCCCGAGCGCCGCCGTCCGCCGTCGCAAGCGAGGACGCCGGGCGGCGAGCCGTTTGCTCGCTGCCGTGCCGCGACTCCGCTCCAAGATCCGCGGATCCTACCGGCGCCGATCGATTCGTGTGGAAGACGTGGTGCTCAGGGCGCTGACGCTCAAGGTGTGGATGGATCTCTTCCTCGAGGGGAACGGCAGGCCGGACGAGCTCGAGACGTATGTGGAGCGGTTCCGGTCGCCACCTCGTTCGCAGCGCT
>DATLFI010000092.1:0-4434 GCA_035524895.1 Thermoanaerobaculia bacterium
CCCACCTCCTGACCCAGCGCGCGCTCGCACGCTCCGATCAGCCGCGGGTCCTCGACGAACAGGCCCACCAGCTCCGCCCGCCAGCGCGCCGCGAGGTCGGCGGCCTGCTCGGCTGCGGCGAGGCTGCCTGGCGAGCTGTTGAGCGCCACGAAGACGCGCCCGATCGCGTCGTCGAGCTTGGGGGCGGCCTGGCTCATCGTCGAGCTCCGGTGCGTGCGCTTGCCTGCCGCATCAGCTCGAGACGGCGGTCGGTCATGACGCGAAGTGCGTCGTGCACGCGACGGTTGACCGAGCCTTTGGGATAGGTGCCGTCCGCTTGGAGCTCGCCTGCAGGCAAACCGGTGAGCAGCTCGATCCCCTGATCGATGGTGGCCACCGGGTGCACGTGAAACTGGCCTTGGCGCGCGGCCTCGACCACGTCCGAGCGCAGCATCAGGTTCTCGGCATTGGACGCCGGGATCAGCGCTCCCTGCTCGCCGGTCAAGCCGTGGAGCCGGCAGACGTCGAAGAAACCCTCGATCTTCTCGTTGACGCCGCCGATCGGCTGCACCTCGCCGAGCTGGTTGACCGACCCGGTGACCGCGAACGACTGGCGCAGCGGCAGCTCCGCGATCGCAGAGAGCAGGGCATAGAGCTCGGCCGACGAGGCGCTGTCGCCGTCGACGCCGCCGTAGGACTGCTCGAAGACCAGGCTCGCCTGCAGCGACAGCGGCAGGTCTCGGCCGTAGCGCGACAGCAGGAAGCCGGCGAGTATGAGCACGCCCTTGCTGTGGAGCGGACCGCCGAGGTTGACCTCGCGCTCGATGTCGACGACCTTGCCCTCGCCCAGGCCCACCCGTGCCGTGATGCGCGACACCCTCCCGAAGGTGAACCGACCGAGTCGCAGCACCGCGAGACCGTTGATCTGTCCGACGACGGCACCGGAGGTCTCGATGAGCAACCGGCCGCGCTCGATCTGTTCGAGCATCGACTCGCGCATGCGGTCCGAACGGTAGATCTGCGCCGCGAGCGCCGAATCCACGTGCTCGGCGGTGACCGTCTCGACGCCCTGCTCGATCGCCCAGTGGTTCGCCTCGCGCACCAGGTCTTCCAGCTCGCGCAGGCGCACCGACAGCTTCCGCTGGTCGCCGGCGAGCCGCGCACCGCGCTCCAGCAGCCGCGCCACGGCGTCGCGGCTGAAGGAGAGCAGGCCGTGCTCGCGCGCCATGTGCGCCACGACTCCGGCGTAGAGCAGCTCCCCTTCCGCGTCGCGGTCCATGGTCTCGGCGAAGTCGGCCACCACCTTGAAGAGCTCGTCGAGCTCGGGATCGATGCTCGACAACAAGTAGTACAAGAATGGGTCACCGACCAAGGCAACCTTGACCTCGAGCGGAATCGGCTCGGGCTCGATCGTGGCCGGCCGGAACAGGCTCTGCAGCTCTGTGGGGCTCTCGATGCGCACCTGCTGCGAGCGCAGCGCGCGCTTGAGCGCCTCCCACGCGAACGGCTGCTGCAACACCTTTCGTACCTCCAGCAGCAGGTAGCCCCCGTTGCTGCGGTGCAGAGCCCCAGCCCGGATGAGGTGAAAGTCGCTGGTGAGCGTGCCGTTGCGCGATACCTGGTCGACGCGACCCACCAGGTTGCCGTAGGTCGGGTTGTCCTCGTAGACCACCGGCGCGCCGCCCTCCGGCGAATGACTCACCACCACGTTGACCCCGTACCGGTACTGTGCCGCTTCGGCGACCGTCGTCGGCAGCGACGCGCCGGCCGCACCCTGGACCACCTTGCTCGCAGCCTGCTGTCCCTGATCGGACCCCTGGCGGGAGAGAAACCTGGGGGCGTTGGTGGTGACGTCCTTGCGCACCTCGTCGAGGAAAGCCCCCACCTCGGGTAGCTCGCGGTACTTCTGCTGCAGCTCCTGGAACATCGAGCCCACCGCGATCTCCGCGAACTCCTGTCCGACCTGGCGGAGCTGCTCGCGCAGGTCGCGCTGCCACCGCGGTACCTGGCGCAACCCCTTCTGCAGCTCGGCCTGGAGCTCCTCCGCCTGCTTGTGGATGCGCTCCCGGTCCTCCTCGCCGAGCGCGTCCAACTCCTCGCTGCCCAGAGGCTCGCCGTCCTTGGCCGGCACGAACACGATGCCGGCCGCCGTGCGCAGCGAGGCGAGGTCCTTCTGTTGCCCCCTCTCGCGCACGTCGTCGAGGACCTGCTGCTGACGCTCTCGCAGGTCTTCGGTCAGCTCCTCGCGCCGAACCTGGTACTCCTCGCTCTCGAACGCTGTCTGGAGTGCCGCGAAACCGTCCTCGACCACGCGCTCCAGGTCGCGACGCAGCTCCGGTCCCTGGCCCGGGGGCAGCCGCAGGACTTTGGGCTTGTCGCCATCCTCGAAGCTGTGCACGTAGCACCAGTCGTAACCGGGCTTCTCGCGCGATGCGCGGTCGTTGAACGCGCGTAGCACCTGCGACCGCTTGCCCGTGCCGCTCTGGCCGATGGCGAAGACGTTGAACCCGTGCTGGAATATGCCGACTCCGAGCTCGAGGGCCGCGTTCACGCGCGGCTGCCCGACGATCTGATCGATCGGCTCGATCTCGGCGGTGCTCTCGAAAGAGAGCGTAGAGGCATCGCACCGCCAACGCAGACGATCCCAGGGCAGGGCCGGCGCGCCAGGCGCAGTGGCGGACGGCTTCGACGGCTTCGACGGCTTCCTCGACGCCGATTTCGAGGGCTGCGCCCGACGCTTCTTGGTCCCGGGCGCCCCACGCTCGGTGCCGGCCGGAGCCGGCCGCGACGCGGCGCGTCGCCCACCCTTGCCTGCCTTGCTCGAATCGGGCCTTCGTGCCATCCGTTCTCCCGAACCGGGTCGCTCCGCGTGGCGGCCGCCGACGCGACTGCCAAGGTTGCGACCAGATCACCCATGCTACGCCAACGCACGCCGCGCCGCGCGCCGCGGTGACTCACGGCGCCCGGTCGTCAGGAGGTTCGAGACTCAGAGGTTGCGGCGCGCGTCAATCGCCCATGCCGAAGTAGATCGACGCCACGTACATCCGCAGCCGCTGTCGCACGGCGGGCGGCATGTCGACGAACTCGACCCCCAGCCCGACCATGGGGTCGACGTTGCAGACGCGAGCGCGGCTGACGATCGGCTCGGGGTTCCCGTCCTGCAGCTCGAAGCGCAGGTCGATCACCGTTCCTATCGCCAGGGGAAAATGGGACTCGAGGAACAATCCCGTCTCGCTGAGATCCTGCATGCGCGTCTGGATCGGCGGGCAGTCCGCCGAGTACTCGACCTCGAGCATCTTGGGGACACGGACCGTGTGGCGCTGGTTGCTGTCACTCATGGAGCAGGCCGGGGGTCATCCACCCGGTGGCACCAGCGCGACCGCTCGCAACGGCGCGCCGGAGCCGCCTCCGATCTTCATCGGCAATGCGATCAGCCAAGCTCCGGTTGCCGGGAGCTGGTCGAGGTTGGCCAGGTTCTCGAGCCCGCACACGTTGGCCGCCGCCGAAACGCGATGCACCGGGAAGTCCGTCGACGGTCCGTGGTCGATGCTGGCGGTGTCGACCCCGAGCACGACCACGCCTCGCTCCTCGATCAGGTAGCGAACCGCCTCCTCGCCGAAGGACGGGAAGTGCAGGCTGGAGGCGTCTCCGGGGCGATCGTCGCCCAGGTAGCGCACCGGATCGGGCCAGTGCCGGCCCCAGCCGGTGCGCAGCAACACCGCGGCGCCTTCGGGCACCGACCCGTGCTCGCCCTCCCAGGCCTCGACATCGGCGACCGTCAACCGATAGTCCGGGTCGGCTGCGGCCTGCTGCGACACGTCGATCACCACCGCCGGCACGATCAACCGCTCGAGCGGGACCCGATCCACCGACAGCATGCCCTCACCGAAGTGGACCGGCGCGTCGAGGTGCGTGCCGCCGTGCTCGGGCGTACGAAGCGAGTACGACGAGTAGTAGAACCCGGCCTCGGTCGGCCCGTCGGCCAGCTCTTCGAGCTCGAAGCGGGTGGGCGAGGTCGGCCAATAGAGCGTGCTCTCGTCGAAGGTGTAGGTGAGGTCGACGGGGCGCAGTGTGCGTAGGTCGGCGGCAGCCGCGACCGGCACCGACGCCGCGGCCTCGCTGGGAGGTGCGTCGCGCACAGCCTGGCCGTTGCAAGAAACGATCAGCGGAAGCGCCGCGAGCAGCCAGCCGGCCGCTTCCGTCGGCTGCTTCACCGATGCGAGCACCTTGCGACGTGGCGTCATCCCGGGCCACAGTGTAAAGGAAGCCAGCCTATGCCGCGACGCCTCGTCTTGTCGCGCACCGCCCGCTCCGATAGCAGCCCGTGGTGGAACCCCCGTGGGCTGCGTTGGGAGCGCCGTGGGGCCGGATGCTCATGCGGTGCGCGGGGAAGGTCCTTCGCCTGCAGGGGCTCTACCGGCGGCTCGGCGTTGGCGCGCGAGCGGTGGCGATGCT
>DATLFI010000093.1:0-5060 GCA_035524895.1 Thermoanaerobaculia bacterium
TCCCTCAGACTCAGCAAGAACACCGCCCATTTCATGCTGCAGTGGGCCATGAACTCCACCGGTTCCTTCCAGTTCCGATGTCCGAAGATCAGGATCGTCATCTCACTGTCCTCGGCTAGCTGGAAAGTGGCCTCGGTCCCGATCCATTCCGACGGTCCATCGGTGAAGTGCCAACGGACTTCCCGGTTGGGCTCCAGCTTGGTCATCTCGAAATCCATGTGCCCGATCTCCCTCCCGTCCGGGTGAAGAAAACGAGTGTTGACCTTCCCGCCGACCGTCGCCGTACCGGTCGTGTCGCGGGTCCACCATCCTGCCACGCCCTGCGCTGTTGCCACCGCCTCATACACTTTGCTTGCGGGAGCCTTGATGCCGATCCGATGAACGATGTCTACCACAGGTTCCTCCTTGCCATGCTGGATGTCTAGTCTTCGTCTTGCTCTACGAACGCCTTCAACCTCGCCGCTGCCGCGTCCCACTGCGCCGAGACGTCATCGAGGTACTGCCGCGCGACCTTGAGTCGTTTCATATCGAGCGAGAACACATGCTCCCGGCCCTCCTTCCTGTCTCGCACCAGGCCTGCCTTCTCGAGTGCGTGCAGGTGCCGCGTGATCGCCTGGCGGGTGATACCGCTGCCTGCGCTCAGGCGGGTAATCGAGAGCGGGCCTTCCGTCGAGAGGCGATGCATCAGGCGGAGACGCGTCGTGTCGCCCAGGGCGGCGAACACCGGTGCGGCCTGGCGCGCAGCCGACCCGCGACTAGCTGACATAGCTCGCGAGCTTCTTCGACTGGCCGGTCCACCCCGCCTCGTTCATCCGGAACGCCTCGGCCCGCCGCGAAGCCGGCAACCGGTCGAAGCCGGACTCCGTGATCGTGATGGCGGTGCCCCTTGCGGTTGCTTCCAGGCGGAATTCGACCAGTGTGGTCGGCTCGGCCGTGTAGTCGATTGCGGGATCCATCGCGTATGGGTGCCAGCGATAGGAGAAGTAGCCCTCGGGCTCGATCTTCTCGATCTGGATTTCCAGCGTGACGTGCTCGTAGCCCGGGATGGTGAGCCGCCCGAAGACGGTCGCCCCCGGCATGAAGGGACGGTCGAGCTCCATCCGAAACCAGGTGCCGAACTCGGCGGAACTGGAGATCGCCCGCCATACCCGGGAGCGCTTGGCGCTTACCTCGAAGTGCTTCTCGATCCGGTCGGTGGTGTCTGGCTTGTCGGTCGCGGTGGTCATACGTCGTTGCTCCCCCGTCGGTCAGTGGTTTCGAAATCGCGCAACGCTTACGTTGCATATAATAGCAGGTCGGCCGGAAACACGCAACACATTTGTTGCGGTTTTTTTTGGAGGAGGACAGCTGCTGGCGGTCAGAGGTAAGGGAGGGGTTCTTCACAGGGTAGGGGAAGGAGTTGGTCAGGGCAGTTCGGCTTCAACACCTGCGCCGGATCGACTCGCCCGGCCTTCGATGCCGATGGCAGCGTCACCATCAGCGGGACTCCTACGACGACCCGGTTGCCGGTCATCGCCTTCATCAGCTTTCCGGGGTGGGCTTCCTAACCAGGCGCTGAACCTGCCACGCCCGACGCGCGGGCGCGCAGGTTAGCGCCAAGTCGTTCTATGAGAGCGATTGTCAAGACCGCACTCCGTGGCCGCTGAGAGCTCGAGCGGTTTATCCGCCTTGGCAGTCAGCCCCCGATGTACGATCTGGCGAGGTCCCTTGGTGCCCGGGGTGGGTGCAGTCTTCTTTCGCATCGTTCTTCCTCGGTTGGTCTCCCGATGCGTTTCTGGACGGTGTCCAAGAGTTGAGGGTCGCGCGGGGCGAACCATGGTTCTATCTGAGACTCGGCCGCCTAGGGCCGGCCTGTCGCTTTTTCGGGTTCTGCGGAGGGGCCTACGGTTAGACGAGTGCCTCGGCGTGACTGTGAGCCGGGCGAACGACTTGCTCGAGACTGTCCCCCGCACCCTCGTCCCGGATCCTGGAGCCGTCGCCGAGGGGAACGTCCCCACCGCGGCCGTCCTGAGTCCGGACGCTAGCGCGCTTGCATCGTCAGCTTCGTCGGATCGTAGCGTTCTCCTGTCTTCCAGAGCCGTAGCGTGAGTGAGGCGACTTTACGGGTCAGCGTTACGCGCGCGAGCTCCTCCCTCATCCCGCGAGCGATCATTCCTTTGTAGAGGTCCTGCAACGGGCCCGGCCGTCGCGTAGCCGCTGTCGCCGCGCCCTTGAAGACGTCCTTCACCACCCGGTTGTGATTTCGGTTGAGTCCCCGGGTCATGGGTGCGCGGCGCCGTCGTACGGACCGACCATCCACCAGCGAGTAGTCGGAGCTCGACGCCGTCACGACGGCCAAGCCACTGTAGGCCCACAGGTTCCGCCTCGTGCGAAACCGCCACGGTGTGCGCATCGTGGCCAGCAGCAGGGCCACGCGTACCGGACCCAGGTACGGAATGCTCAGCAACACCGACCACGCCGCATCGCGCCTCGCCTCGGCCACCATCGCCGCCTTCACCTTCGGCCTCAGCTCCCGCAGCACGTCCAGCTCGGCGTAGAGCGCCTCGGCGCGTTAGTGTCGCGAGATTTGTGTAAAAGCGGATGGGCTGGACGTAGGGCAAGAAAAAACGGAAGCTCCTCGTTGGTTTGTTCATCGTCACATGAACCGAGGGAGCCGTGGGCGGCGGAGCCGTCCCGGAACCCTCAAGCGAGGAGCTTCCGATGCAAGACGTTGTCGAGATGGAGCGGGTCGCGCAAGGCGAGCTGCGGGATGACCTGAGCGCGCTGTTTCGCGGCTCGATCCGGCTGATGCTCGAGATGGTGCTCGAGGAGGAGTTGAAGGCGATGGTCGGAGCCCGGCGCTTCGAGCGCGTGGGGAGCCGCAAGGACCACCGGAACGGGACGTACCTGAGACGGCTCCTGACGAGCCTGGGCCAGATCGACGTCACGGTCCCGAGGAGCCGCGAGCAGGGCTCGCCGGCCGACGTGATTGGCCGCTACCAGCGCCGGAGCCCGGAGCTCGACGAGATGATGGTCGAGGCCTACGTGAGCGGTGTCTCCCAGCGGAAGATGGCCGACGTCACGGAGGCGCTGATGGGCGAGCGGGTCGGGCGCTCGACGGTGAGCCGGGTCGCGAAGCGGCTCGACGAGGTGGTCCAGGAGCTTCGCAGCGCACCGATCGAGGGAGCTCACCCCTACCTGTACCTGGACGCGACGTTCCTGGACGCGCGCTGGGCGAAGAAGGTCGAGAACGTGAGCGCGCTCGTGGCTTACGCCGTGGGCCCGGACGGCCACCGGAGGCTCCTGGGCGTCTCCCTGGGCGCCGAGGAGTCGCAGGCGAGCTGGTCGGAGCTCCTGGCCGAGCTCGTCGAGCGGGGTCTGTCCGGTGTCCAGCTCGTGATCGCCGACGAGCACGCCGGCCTCGCGGCCGCGGTCAGGAAGTTCCTGCCCGAGGCGCGACGCCAGAGGTGCACGGTCCACCTGCAGCGGAACGTAGGGGCGAAGGTGCCTCATCGGCTCAGAAAGCGCGTGGCTCGCGAGGTCGCGGCGATCTTCCAGGCGCCCGGGCTCGCGGAGTCGAAGAAGCTCTTGGCCGAGTTCAAGGCTCGCTGGCACAAGGAGCTCCCGGAGGCCGTCGAGGTGCTCGAGCGCGGCTTCCCGGCCGCGACGCAGTTCTACGCGTTTCCTGAGGCCCACTGGCCGCGGCTGCGCACCACCAACGGCCTCGAGCGGCTGCACGGCGAGATCAAGCGCAGGATCAGGTCCGCCGGCGCGTTCCCCGACCGCGCCAGCGCGCTCCGGCTCATCACCGCCGTCGCGATCAAGACGACCACGATCTGGGGTGACCGTCGCTACCTCGACCTGTCCCTCCTCGAGACGCAGGAGGTGGCCCAGGCAGCTTAGCCGTACCGAGGAGCTCCGCTCCGCGTTTTACACAGAGATCGGGACTTGACCGCAATCACCAAGCACTGGCCGAAGATCGCCACGAGCCTGGTGGCGCTGCTGGGCATCGTGGAGCTGGTTGCGGGAGGGCTGACTGCCGACTCCGGAGTCGAGTTGTATCTCATGGCTTGGGCAGCCGCTACTGGTGGGCTGTGGTTTTTGTTCGAGAAGGCAGAAAGGACACTCTCGATGGAGAGTCGTGAGATCGTGGCGCGACGACTTATTGCCACGGACTATCGCGATCAGCTCGAGTCGATGCCCCAGGCATTTGCTGTACTCTTTGATAGAGTGTTTGGGAACAAACACCTCTCCTGGACCTGTTTCGCCCGCTCCTCCGTGTGCTCGCTGCTATCCATCGTACTAATCACCTGGGTCTGGCTGTCGATCACGTTCCCCAGGACAGCTTTAGTTAACCGGGCATACGCATACACAGTGAATGTGGACGTGGTGGGGTTCCTCGGGGAGGCAGGCGCTGTCCTTGCCTTGGCAGCGGCCTTGAACCTGATACCGGACTTCTTGTCCCTTTGGCAGACCCGCAAGGTGATGGGATGGGCGGGAAGAGTCAGTCCGGTGACGCTCTTGGGCATCGACTTTCTCTTCACGGTGATCATCTCTTCTACCGTGATGTTCGGTGTCGGCAGAAGCGCCTTCTACTACGATCCTGCCTATCTAGAGGTCGGTGTGGATGTGGAGGCGGGCAGAGACGTAGAGCGACCTTCTAGGGCAGCCACAGCTCTAGCGCATTTCGGAGAACTGGTCACATTCGCTCCCGGTGTGGGGAATACGACGCTACCGCTCGTTCCGACGCGCCTTACAGACTTCGAAGGCTACCGCGGCCAAGATGCGTCGCGCCCGCCCGTCATCGGATTTCCGCAGCGGTGGCGTCCCCAAGGACTTCCACCGGCGATCTTCTTCTATTCCGCCTTCTTCACCTCGATCTTGCTCTGGCTCTACGCGGCCTCCACCCTGGTGAGTCGCGTGCTTCTGAAGATGAACTCCGGCGTCGGTTTCCTGCTCCGCGTTAGCGACGTCGAGCGCCAGCCTCTCCGCTCCATGGGCTTCGTCAGCGTTGTCATCATGAGTCTGCTATTTGCACTCGGACTCCCACTTGTGTTGCTCTAGCTCGGCCGCTCCCACAG
>DATLFI010000094.1:0-17255 GCA_035524895.1 Thermoanaerobaculia bacterium
TCGAGGTCGGCGCCCTGTTCCGACACGTCGACGACGTAGGTGCGGCGGTGGTCGGCGTCCACGCCGGCAAGCCGGTCTACCTGCGGGACGTGGCCGAGGTGCGCGACGGCGCGCAGGAGCCTTCGCAGTACGTCTGGATCACCTCGGGGGCAGCCGGCGCCCACAAAGAGCTGCCGGCCGGGCTCGACGCTCCGGCAGTCACCCTGGCGATCGCCAAGAAGCCCGGCACCAACGCGGTCACGCTGGTCGAGGAGCTCGACGACCTGGTCGACCGACTCGCCGGCCCGCTCCTGCCCTCCGGCATCACGGTGACCAAGACCCGCGACTACGGCTTCACCGCGGACGAGAAATCGTCGGAGCTGATGAAGCACCTCGGGCTGGCCACGGTGTCCGTGGTGGTGCTGATGGCGTTCGCCCTCGGCTGGCGCGAGGCGGTGGTGGTGGCGGTCGCGGTGCCGGTCACGCTCGCGCTCACGCTCGCCGCGTCGTACTCGATGGGCTACACGCTCAACCGCGTCACGCTGTTTGCGCTGATCTTCGCGATCGGCATATTGGTCGACGACGCGATCGTGGTGGTGGAGAACATCCACCGCCACTACGGGCTCCGCGAGGCTCCGGCGCGCCTGGCCACCGTGCTCGCCACCGACGAGGTCGGCAACCCCACCATCCTCGCCACCTTCACGGTCATCGGCGCGCTGCTGCCGCTCGCCTTCGTGTCGGGGCTGATGGGGCCCTACATGCAGCCGATTCCGATCAACGCCTCGGCGGCCATGCTGTTCTCTCTGCTGGTGGCGTTCGTGGTGACGCCCTGGCTGACGCTGCGACTGTTCCGGCGCCACGTCGCCGAGCTGCCGGTCGTGCCGCGCGAAGGACCCGCGGTCGAGACTCCGCGGCCTCTCCTCGATCGCGTCTATCGCCGGTTGTTCGGTCCGCTGCTCGCCAGCCGCGCGCGCCGCTGGATCCTGCTCGGCGCGGTGGCGCTCCTGCTCGTGCTGTCGGTCTCGCTCTTCCCGCTGCGCTGGGCGGTGGTCAAGATGCTGCCGCACGACAACAAGAGCGAGCTCCAGGTCGTCATCGACATGCTGGAAGGCACCACCCTCGAGGCGACCGCCGCGGCCGCCCGCGAGCTCGCGCTCGCCACGGCGGCGCTGCCCGAGGTCACCGACGTCGAGACCTACGTGGGAACGTCCGCGCCGTTCAACTTCAACGGGCTCGTGCGCCACTACTTCCTGCGCTCGGGGCCGGTGGTCGCCGACCTCCAGGTCAACCTGCTGCCCAAGCACGACCGCGACCGGCCCAGCCACGACTTCGCCCGCGAGCTGCGGCCGCTACTCCGGCCGATCGCGCTGCGCCACGGCGCCAACGTCAAGGTGACCGAGGTGCCGCCGGGCCCGCCGGTGCTGTCGACACTGGTCGCCGAGGTCTACGCGCCGACGCTCGAACAGCGCGTCGAGATCGCGCGCCAGGTGCGTGAGATCTTCGAGGCCACGCCCGAAGTCGTCGACGTCGACTGGTACGTCGAGGAGCCTGGACCGCGCCTCCTGCTCCACGTCGACCGGGAGAAGGCGGCGCGCGCCGGCATCTCGCCCGAGCAGGTCGCGCGCACGCTGCGGGTCGCGCTCGCCGGTGACTCGCCCGCGCGCCTCCACGACGAGCGGGCTCGCGAGTCGGTGCCGGTCCTGATGCGGCTCGCGCGCGCCGACCGTTCGAGCGCGGCCGACCTGCTCGGCATCGAGGTCCACGACCGCGCCGGACACCCGGTGCCGCTCGGCGAGCTGGTGCGGCCCGAGGAGACGGCGCGCGAGCGCTTCGTCTACCACAAGAACCTGTGGCCGGTGACCTACGTGCTGGGCGAGGTGGCGGGCACCGCCGAGTCGCCGGTCTACGCGATGCTCGACATGGGTGAGCCGCTGGCGTCCGTACGGGATACCGCCGGGCGCGAGGTGGCGGTGCGCTTCACCGGCAACCCGGAGGACCCGGTCACGCCGATGGTGCGGTGGGACGGCGAGTGGCAGATCACCTACGAGGTCTTTCGCGACATGGGCATCGCGTTCGCGGTCGTCCTGGTGCTGATCTACCTCCTCGTGGTGGGCTGGTTCCGCTCGTTCGTGACCCCGCTCGTGATCATGGCGCCGATCCCCTTGACCCTGATCGGGATCGTCCCGGCCCACGCGCTCTTCGGGGTCTTCTTCACGGCCACCTCGATGATCGGCGCGATCGCCCTCGCGGGCATCATCGTGCGCAACTCGATCCTGCTGGTCGACTTCGTCAACCTCGAGCTCGCCCGCGGCGCGACGCCGGAGGAGGCGGTGACCCGCGCCGCCACGGTGCGTTTCCGGCCGATCGCGCTCACCGCCGCGGCGCTCGTGGTCGGCGGCTCCGTGATCCTGCTCGACCCGATCTTCCAAGGTCTGGCCGTGGCGCTGATCTCCGGGGTCGTCGTCTCGACCGGGCTCACGCTGGTCGTGATCCCGCTGCTCTACTACATGTACGTGACCACCGCCGGCGCCGGCACGATCGTGCGGCGCGGCGGGTCAACGGAAGCGCAAGGAGACCCGTCATGAAACTCGGCGTCGAGGAAGCCCTGCGGGCTATCGCCGGCACGTTCGTGATCCTCTCGGTGGCCCTGGGCTGGCTGGTACACCCGGCCTTCTTCCTGTTCACCGCTTTCGTCGGTCTCAACCTGCTGCAGTCCGCCTTCACGGGCTGGTGCCCGATGATGACGCTGCTGCGCCGCGCGGGCCTGAGCTGAGCGATGCCATGACAGGACGGCGCAAGCTGCTGCAACGCGTCGCCGAGCGCCTCAAGGCCCTCGGCGACCCCACCCGTCTCGAGATCCTCCACACGCTCGAAGGGCGCGAGATGTGCGTCGGCGACGTGCTGGCGCGGGTGGGCGGCAGCCAGGCGAACGTCTCGAAGCACTTGGCGGTGCTCCGCCGGGTCGGTATCGTCGAAGCCCGGCGGGAGGGGCTCCACGTGTTCTACCGCACCACCGACGAGTCCGTGTTCACGATATGCGTCTGCGTGCGCGACGCGCTCGCTCGCCAGCTCGCTAGCGAGAAGCGTGCGCTAGCGTCCGGACCGCGAGAGGTGCCGCGGACTCATGCTCGCGGCCAGGCGAAGAACGTCCGATCCCGGCCGCGCGCGACGCGGTCCAAATTCGGGAGAACGCAATGAGAGACACCGGCGTCGCCTTCGAGGCAACGAGCGACCTACCTTTCGCCGAGGCAGTGGCGCGCTGCCGGAGCGAGCTCGCGCGTGAGGGCTTCGGCGTCCTCACCGAGATCGACCTGCAAGCGAAGCTAAAGGAGAAGCTCGGAGTCGAGCTCGAGCCCAACGTGATCCTGGGCGCCTGTCATCCGCCCTCGGCGCTGCGCGCCATACGCGCAGTGCCCGCAGTCTCCGTGTTGCTGCCCTGCAACGTGTGTGTTGCGGTCGAGCGAGGACGTACCGTGGTGCGGGCGATGAACCCCAAAGCGGCGATGAGCCTGCTCGACGACCCGGAGATCGCGAAGGTGGCCGAAGAGGTGGGCGCCGCGCTGGCCCGCGTCGTCGAACGCGCGAGCCACTGAGCACGGAGCCCGCGAGATGCATGGCGCTACGGAACGTGAGACCGGTCGAAACACGGCCGGGGCGGAGCTCAACCGGCAGATTTCGCTGCGCTTCGACGAGGTGGCACGGCTGCTCGCCGAGCAGGGGGCGAGCCACTTCCGCGTGCAGGCGTGGCAACGCGCCGCGAGCATGCTCGACCAGCTCGCGGAGCCCGTCGATGCGATCCTCGCGCGGCGGGGCATCGCCGGCCTGCGTGATCTTCCAGCGATCGGTGACACGATCTCACGCGCCATCCGCGACCTCGTCGCCAACGGACGCCTGCCGATGCTGGACCGCCTGCGCGGCGAGGCCGACCCGGAGGCGCTCCTGCGCACGGTCCCCGGCATCGGGGCGGTGACGGCCGCGCGTCTCTACCACGACCTCGGCATCGCTACGCTCGAAGACCTCGAGGCTGCGGCCCACGACGGGCGCCTGGCCACCCTCGGGGGACTGGGGCCGAAGCGGCTGGCCGGCATTCGCGACTCGCTCGCGACAAGGCTCCAGCGCGCCCGTCCACGGCTCACCACCGGTGACGGCCTCGACCCGCCGGTCGACGAGCTCCTGGACGTCGATCGCGAGTACCGCGAGCGGGCCGGCGGCGGCGAGCTGGCCCGCATCGCGCCCCGGCGGTTCAACCCCGACCGGAAGCCGTGGCTGCCGATTCTCCACACGACACGCGGCGATCGCCACTACACAGCGTTCTTCTCCAACACCGCTCGGGCGCACCGCCGACTGGGTCGTGCGGTACTCCGACGGCGATGGGCATCGCGGCGCCGAACGCCAGTACACCGTAGTCACGGCGCGCGAGGGAGCACTGGCCGGTCGCCGCGTGGTGCGCGGGAGAGAGACAGAGGTGGCGGCCCGCGACGCCCCGCCGACTGCCGGCGAATAGGGTGCCAGCCGCACGGGCCGGCGGCGGATCAGGCGGGCGCTCAGCCGGGACGATTCCCCGTAGCTACTCGCGAGGCCGGCGCGCCGCGCTGTCGGGCTCGGTGCGGGGCGGTGGCTCGCCTGGTGCTTGCCGCGATCTCGCTTCGCTCTCGCCGGTCTTCGGACGCTCCGACCGCTGCGCGGCGCCCTCGCCCTCGCCCTCGCCGACACGCTCCATCCGCCCGAGGTACTCCGGCAGCTTGATGCCGACGTTGCGGGTCAGCTCGTGCAGCGGCGGCAGCGCGCCGACGAGACCCGAGACGAAGTCGGCGGTGGCGTTGCGGCCATCTGATCCGTTGCGGCCGCCCTCCCACACCGTGACCTTGTCGATCTTGAGGTTGGAGATCGCCTTGACCTGCTCCTCGACCAGCTTGGGGAGCTGCTCCGTGACGAGCAGGAGCGAGGCCATCTCGGGCTGCCCGTGCGCGGCCTTGACCATGGCGTCGAAGCCCTCGGCCTTCTTGGTCAGTACCGCGCGCAGGCCCTCGGCCTCCGCCTCGAGCATGGCGCGCAAGCCGTCGGCGTCGCCCTGCTTGATCCGTCGCGTCTTCTCGGCCTCCGCCTCGGCGAGGGTCTTGACCCGCTCGCGCTCGATCTCGGCCGGCACGACGATGTTGGCGTACTGCGTCGCCTGCTCGCGCTTGGCGCGCTGCCTCTCCGACGCCTCTTCCGCGCGGTAGGCCTCCTCGAGCGCCTGCGCTCCCTTGACCTTCTCGGCGGCGCTCGCGAGGCGCTCCGCCTCTGCCTCCTGCTCGCGACGCAGCGCGCTCGATTGCGCGATCTTGATGCCGGAGAGGTTCTCGCCCTCGACCGCGGTCGCCTGCGCCTGGGCGACGCGGATGCGGCGGTCGCGCGCGGCGTCGGCGGCGCCGATCTCGCCGTCGCGCTCCTGCTGCGACACCTTGACCTTGGCCTCGTTGATGGCGCGCGCCGCGGCCTCCTTGCCGAGCGCGTCGATGTAGCCGGACTCGTCGGTGATGTCCTGGATGTTGACGTTGATCAGCCGCAGACCGACCTTCTTGAGCTCGACCTCGACGCCGGTGTAGATATTCTCGATCAGCTTGTCGCGGTCGGCGTTGATCTCCTCGATCGGCATGGTCGCGAGCGTCACGCGCATCTGGCCGAAGATGATGTCGCGCGCGAGCTCGGCGACGCGCTGCATCGGCATCCCGAGCAGCCGCTCCGCGGCGTTTTCCATCACGCCCGGCTCGGTGGAAATGCCGATGGTGAAGCTCGAGGGGCAGTTGACGCGGATGTTCTGCTTCGAGAGCGCACCCTCGAGCTTGATGTCGATGGTGACCGGCTGCAGGTCCAGGAATTCGTACCCCTGGAAAACAGGCACGATGAACGCGGCGCCGCCGTGGTAGCAGCGAGCCGAGCCCTTGCCGCTCACCTTGCCGTAGACCACCAGGATCTTGTCCGATGGGCAGCGCTTGTAGCGGCGCACGATCGCGACCGCCGTCAGCAGAAGCACCAATGTTCCGAACAGGACTACGTACAGCATTTCTCGGCCTCCTTCCGATCGCGGCGCTCCACCGGCGACCAACGCGGACTTCGCATCATTCCGGTTCCACCAACAGCGTGGTGGCATCGACCAGGTCGACTACCTTCACGCGCGACTGCGGCGGCAGCGTGCGGTCGGCCTTGGTCATGGCCTCGACCACGCGCAGGCGCCCCTGCACCAGCACCTCGACCTGGCCGGCCTTCTCCATGCGTGGCGCGATCGGCAGGTAGACCTTGGCATGGCTGCCGACCGCGTTGCGGTAGTCGACGTTGCCGCTCTGCTCCAGCCCGTAGAGCAGGCGCATGAGGAACGCCACCGCGAGCATGAAGGCGCCACCGACGCCGAGCCCCGCGGCGGTCGCCACCGGAACGGAGTAACCAGCCTGCAACGCGGCGACGCCGGTCCACCCGAATCCCACGAAGAACGCCGTGATGGCCCGCAGCGACAGTACCGGCAGCTCGCCCGCGCCGTCGATGGCGTCGTGGCCGTCGCCGCCGTCGTGCCCGAGGAACAGCATCACGAGCTGCACCACGAGCGCCAGGCCAGACCCGAGGCCGATGGCGTAGAAGATCCGGAGTGAGGTATCGAGGGTGCCCCACCAGGCGTCCAAGAGCGCGGCTCCTTTGCGGTAGCGGTCGAGCCAGTCTACCGCGCGCCTCGGATCAGGCCAGGACGCGCCGGTCGCGGCTCACCGGCTGCGCAGCCTGCCTCGTCGTCGCAGCGGCGAACGCTCGTTGCGAGACCGGGCCGGCCGCCGCTCCTCCCAGGCGTCGACCCCGGCCACGGAGCAGCGCTCGATCTCCTGTTGCAGCGCGCGTTCGAGCGAGTCGACCAGCGGCTTGTCCTGCCAGGTGGCAATCGACGAGACCGTGCCCAATGCGGCGCCGCGCGCGGTGCGGCCAGCACGGTGGATGTAGTCCTCGACGCTGTTGGGCAGCTCGAAGTTGATGACGTGATCGATGCCTGGCACGTCGATGCCGCGCGACGCCACGTCGGTGGCGACGAGGATGCGGTGCTTGCCTTCACGAAAGCCCTGCAATGCCTCGACGCGGTGGGCCTGCGAGCGATCGGCGTGGATGCGCTCCGCCTGGTGCCCGGCGCGCTCCAACACCTTGGACAGCCACTCGGCGTCGGTGCGGCGCCGAATGAAGACCAGTGTGCTCCCGCTCACCTCGTGCAACAGCCCGAGCAGGCAGCGTTTCTTGTCCTCGGGGCTGACCAGGAAGACCCGGTGCCGAATGCCGCTCGCGGCGCGGCCCGCAGGGCTGAGGTCGACGACCAGGGGATCGCTGAGGATGCGGGACGCCAGGCGCTCGATGGGCTCCGGCATCGTCGCCGAGAAGAGCATGGTGCGGCGGCGGTTGGGGAGGCGGGCGAGCACCCGGTAGAGCTGGGGCAGGAACCCGAGGTCGAACATGTGGTCGGCCTCGTCCAACACCAGCTCCACGACCCCGTCGAGCGAGAGCGTGCCGCGCTCCGCGTGATCGAGCAGGCGACCCGGAGTAGCCACCAGGATGTCGTAGCCGCGCTGCAGGTCGGCGATCTGGGGCTGGATGCGCACACCGCCGATCAGGCACACGCTGTCGACGCCGCGGCGCAGCTCGCCCTGGCGACGCCCGGCGATCCGTCGCCCTCGCGGCGGGCGGAACGAGTCGAGGAAGGCCTTGGTCTGGAGCGCGATCTCGCGCGTCGGGCAGAGGATCAGCCCTTGTGCCTCGCCCCGCTCGAGCCGCAGGATCTGGACCAGCGGCAGGCCGAACGCCGCGGTCTTGCCCGAGCCGGTTTCCGCGAGACCGATCAGATCGCGGCCAGCCAGAGCCTCTGGGATGACCTGGGCCTGGATGGGCGTCGGGTGCGCGAAGCCCATCTCGGTCAGGCGACGCTCCACGTCGCGCTCGATGCCCAGCTCGGCGAAGGTCGAGGGGCCTCCCTCGGTGAATTTCTGGGCGATTCCTCCTTCGTACACGCAGTGCAGCATAGCGCAGCGGCAACGCACGAAGGAGAATGCCGGCGCCGCGACCCCTCGGCCGTGTCGAGACTCGCGACGCCGGAATCGGCACGAAGAGCCGCCGCGTCGGTGCGGCGCTCGGGCTGTCCGAAGGAGCGGGCCGGCCTCGGCCTAGCAGTCGTCCATGGGCGGCCCATGGACGATTGCTAGCCTCGAACGCCCCGTCCGCGCCGGATCTCGATCGGCTGCTCCGAGGACCCGATGCGGGTGATGTTCCCGGAGTGATCGGTAGCCTCGGCCCAGATTTCGACGCTGCGCTCGTTGGCGTGTATCGACACCGGGATCTCTCCGCGATAGCGGTCGGCCGCCACTCGCTCCAGCTCGATGGTCTGGTACTGCCCGCGAGCACGACGCGCGTGGAGCGCTACGCTGACCACCGCATAGTCGTCGCGCACCAGGAGCTCGATCAGGATCGGCTCGTTGCGCCGATACTCGACGTCGGCCGCGGAAGCCAAGGTCACAGAGGGCGGATTCCGATCCGCGGCGGCAAAGGCTTCTTGGGTCCTCGTTCGCAGGCTCGCGAACCTCACGCGATGGCGCTCCGGTACGTCGACCCCCTCGAACATGGCGAGCGCCTCGTGGAGGCGTCCCGATTCGCCGGTCTGCTCGATCGAGGCGTAGAGCGTGTCCCACCGCTCCTGCGACTGACGCTGCCCCTGGATGCGCTGCTGGCGGCCACCGAGGCCGGCGCGATCGGGCCACAGCTCCCGCAAGCGAGTCAGCCGGCTCTCTGCCTCTTCGGGCTGGCCGGTGCCGATCAACTCGTCGACGGACCGCTCTACCTGCGCCGCGGCGCGCTCACGCAGGTCCCAGACGCCCGCGAGCTCGCCGTACTCGGACTCGAAGGCGCGACCCAGCACCAGCGCTGCGATCGGGTCGCCTCCCTGCAGCGTCGACTCGCCTCGAGCGAGCGATCGGTTGACGGCGCGCGTGCGGTCGAGCAGCGGTTTGGCCTCGAGCGAGGCCTGGAGGGCCTGCTCCTCCTCCGGAGCGATTCCCCGCAGTACCTGCCGCAGCGCCGCAAGGTTGCGGTTCGACCAGGCAGCCCGCATCGCATCGACGAGCTGATCGCGCCGAGCCGCCAGTACCTCTTCGCGAAGCACGCGATAGGCCTCGTAGACCTCGGGCGCCACCGGCTGCTCGGTGCTCTCGACGAGCTCGGAGATGGCGTCGAGCCGCTGGCGCGCCTGGAGCGGCTGCCCGGCGGCGAGCAAGTCGCTGGCCTCCTGCAGCTCCGGCGGCATCTCGAGCGGAGTCTCTTCAGGCAGCTCGAGAATCTGCTCGACCACCACCGGCGGCGCTTCGGCCACGGCTGGGGTCTCCGCTTCCCCGCCGCCGAGCATTCCCGGAAGCACCTTGATCGCGACGACCACCACGATCGCCAGGATGACCAGGAGGCCCACCGCAGGGATCGCGATCCAGAGCCAGGTCATCGAGCGTCCCGCCGATGCTTTGCCAGCAGCCGCAGGGGAGGCCCCGGCCGCCGCGGCGGCTGGGGGCGCAGCAGGGCTCGGCGAGGCAGGAGCCGCGGGAGTTGGCGCTGACACCGGGGGGGCCGATTTGGCAGCGGGAGGCTTGGTCGGCGCGGACTTGCCGCCGGACGACGGCGGCGGTGCGACGACGGGGGGCGGAGCCGGCTTCGCGGACCTTTTGGGCTCAGAGGGCGGAGCGGGAGCGGCAGCGGCGGATGCCGGCCCTACGGTTCCAGGAGCAGGACTCGGCCGGCTCGCCGCCTCCTTGGGCGCTTCAGCAGGCGGGGCGCCGACTTTCGCAGCCGGGACCGGAATCATCACGGTCCGGTCCACGGCCGGCGATTCGGGAGATGGCACCGCTCCCGGGATCGGAATCATCACGGTGCCTTCGGCGGCAGGCGTGGTGCCCATCTTGGTGGTGGCCGGATCGGTGTCACGCGCCGCGGGCGCCGGCATCATCACGGTGCGATCCGTCGGGGCAGGAGCGTCGGCCGGGGGCGCCTCGGAGGGGGTGTTCGCGAGGCGCTGCGGACGCGGCAAGAACACGGTCTCGTCCACAGCCGCGACCTTGGGCGTCGTCGAAGCCGCCGGTGCTCCCGGCTCCGTAGCGGCGGGTACCGCGGCCAGCGGGACCGCAGTGGTGGCATCCATCGCCGGCGGCGAGGCGGAGGGTGGCGACGGCGTCGCGGGCGCCACTGCCGATTCGGCTCCCGCCAGGGCGCCGCCCGGGTCGATCCCGAGCATCGTCTTGTCCGGGTCGAAGCCCAAGCTGCGCATGTCGACGCCGAGCAACGTCGGCGCGCCACCTTCTTCGGACTCGGCTTCCTGGTCCTCCTCCCGAAGCTGCTTGGGATCGATCGGGTTGGTCGAGGGCTCCTTGGGTGGCGCGTCGACCGGCGGCTCCGGAGGTGGCGGAGAAGCCTTCGCCGCTTCGGCCTCCATCAGGCGGCTCGGATCGATACCCAGCATGGTCTTCTCTGGGTCGATGCCCAGCATCGTCTTGTCCGGGTCGAAGCCGCCCCAAGTGCTCTCGCCCTCACCCCCCTCACCCCGCCGAGACGACTGCTGCTTGCCGCCCGCCGACTTCGGGTCGTCGGCGTCGTCTTTTTTGCTCATGACAGGGGATCCTTTCGGCAAGTGTGGGCCAGCGATATGGGAAACCGGAATGATGACAGCCACGGAGTCGGCTCGCGCCGGCTCGGCCGCGGTGGCGCGTGCCGAGACCGCGCCCCATCGGCGGGCACCACCCCCAGCGAGGCGCAGCGCGGCTATCGGTTGCGTCTCCGCGACACTGGCGGTCACCCGCGGCATCGCGTGCTGGAGCGCCCGAGAGAGCTCGACGTACGAGTCCGGCCGGGCGGCCGGATCTGGAGAGAGACAGCGCTCGAGGACCAACCGTAGCTGCTCTGGGTCGTGCAGCGACTCGCTCGCCCGGCGCGGGAGCTGAACGCTGGGAGCCTCCTCCGCTGGCGCGGCCTGGAGCCCACCCAGCAGCCGAGTGGCGACCGCAGCCAGCGAAAAGAGATCCGCCCGCCAGAGCGCATCGCCCGCGGCATGCGGCCGACGCACCTCGGGAGCCGCGTAGTCTTCGCTGCCGCCGGCGCCCGCCGGCCGCGAGTGGCTCTGCCAGTCGACGGTCAAGAGCGAGGTGCCCCAGCCGACCAGCGAGACACGACCGTCGATGGTCGCGAGGATGTTGTCGGGACGCAGGTTCAGGTGCACCAGCCCGTGCAGCGACAGCGTCTCGAGCGCCTCGACCACCTGCAGCAGCACCGGCATCAGGAACGCGGGCGACACCGGCCCGGCATCCGGAAGGGGGTCGCCATCGGCCCAGGCGGTGACCAGATAGGCGTCGTGCGAGGAGGTGAGGCCGTGGTCGAGAATCCGCGGCAAGGCGGGGTGGCGCAGCGTTCGCAGGACGCCGACCGTGGTCTCGAAGCGGCGCGCGAGCGCCGGCGCAGCCGGGGTCCTCGAGAGCGAGAGTAGCTTCACCGCCACCGTCGCTCCGGTGTCCGGATGCAGTCCGCGGAAGGTGCGCGCCGAGCCAGTCCAGTTGAGGAGCTGCTCGAGCTGGTAGCGCGCCGTCAGATCAGTCGCTTCGGGCATAGGTCCTCGACAATAGTACCCTCTGGTTTCGCGCTTGGCTCCGCAGTAGGCGAACGTTCGGCTCGATCCAGCCATGGTCCCAGGCTCCAGCCTCGCGAACATCGAGATCCCGGACCTGCTCCACGAGCAGGCGCACTCCGGGGTCGACCACCAGGCGCTGCTAGAGGTTCTCGGTCTCGCTTTCCTCGGGCGCGAGCTGGGCACGCAGATCCACGACGCGCTCGCGCGCGCCACGGTGCCCGATAGCCAATGGCAGCCAGGCCTGTTCGCCTCGGACATCTTCCTGCGCCGCTTGATCGAGAGCAGCTTCACGCTGCAGATCGGCGGGCGGCGCTATCCCGTGAACCACGACTTCCTGTTCCGGTCGCTGGCCCACGCCCCGACCGATCTCGCCACGATCGCGATGCGCCAGGGGGTGCTTCGCGAGCTGGACGCAGACGAGATCCTGCGCGAACGCACTTACGCGCTCTACCGCGAGATCTTCGATCTGCTCTCGCTCATGAAGACGCCGGGCTACCACGGAGCGATCGAGCTGGCGGCATTCCATCTCGACATCTTCCGCCAGGCCAAACTGGTCATCGACTTCATGGACGAGAGCTTCGCCGGCGCCGCCTCCGCGCTCCGCCGGCTCCACGACTCGGCGTCGGCATGGCGGGAGAGCGAGGAGTACCGCACCCTGGTCGACCTGCTGGAGCTCGAGTCGAGCCTGGCGCGGCTGGGTCTCCAGGTCACCGTGGGCGGGGACGGACGCCTGCGCGAGCTCACCGTGCACCGGGTCGAAGAGCCAAGCCGCAACCGGTTCTACCGGCGACCCTTGCGCCGGCTGCTCGACCGTTGGCGACTGCTCTACCGCGGCTACCCGATGTCCAACCGGGAGCTGATGGATCGCCTGGTGAACGATGTCTTCCGCCAAGTCTCTCCGGCGCTGGTGCCGCTGGTGCAGGTGCTCGGCCACCTCGAGGTGTACCTCACGGCGCGCTCGTTCCGCGATCGCGCCACGAGCCTGGGTCTCGAGACCAGCCTCGCCAGCTTCGACGAAGGCGCGCCGCTCCGACTCGAGCGGCTCTTCAACCCGCTCCTGTTGGATCAGGCGCGACCACCCGTGCCCTGCACCATCGAGTCGCGAGGCACAGCGCCGATCACACTCGTCACCGGACCCAACTCGGGCGGCAAGACCCGGCTGCTGCAGTCGATCGCGCTGGCCCAGCTCCTCGGCCAGTCCGGACTGTACGCACCCTGCGGGGCAGCGCGGCTGCGAGTCGAGAACGGGCTCTTCGTGTCGCTGGTGGAGGAAGAAGGCGCGAGCCAGACCGAAGGCCGCCTCGGGCGCGAGCTGGTGCGCATCCGCAGTCTGTTCGAGGAGATGTCCCGCGGCTCCATGGTGATCCTGGACGAGCTCTGCTCGGGCACCAACCCGTCCGAGGGGACCGAGGTCTTCGCCATGGTCCTGCGCCTACTGCGGCGAGTCGAGCCCAGGGCGTTCGCGACCACGCACTTCCTGGACTTCGCGCGCACCCTGCGCGACCAGGGCGCGATCCACGGCCTCGAGTTCCTCCAGGTCGAGGTCGACGCTCGACTCGAGTCCACCTACCAGTTCGAGCCGGGGGTTGCGGAGACTTCGCTCGCGGCGCTCACGGCGGAGCGCCTGGGAGTCACCTTCGAGCGGCTCGCGGCCAAGCTGGAGGATCGGGAGGCGGGCCCAGGCTAGCCCTCCGGGTAGGATCGCCGAGACCGGCCCGGGAGAAGCGTCCAGCCTCCAGGCCACGGCACGGTTGCAGCCCCACAGAAGCCGTGCCGTTTCACCCGGAGCGGGGCCCAGCGCGCCTCCGGGATCGCCCCCATTTTCCCACCGATCCGCTACACTTCTGCGGGGTTATCCGTGCCTCGCCGAGATGTTCGGACCGAGCCGGCATCGGCGCTGGCGGCCTTTTGTTCGCTCGCGCGTGCCCCCAACGCAGGACCCAACGTGGAAGAGAAGTCGTCGTTATCGCGGATCGGCAAGTACGAGATCCTCGACAAGATCGGCGAGGGTGGCTTCGGCGTCGTCTACAAGGGACGCGACCCCTTCATCAAGCGGCTGGTCGCAGTCAAGACCTGCAGCTCGGAGAACCAGCAGGTCCAGCAGCGGTTCTTCCGCGAGGCCGAGATCGCCGGCAACCTCCACCACGCCAACGTCGTCACGATCCACGACTTCGGCATCGAGGGAGAGACCCCCTACCTCGTCCAGGAGTTCCTCACGGGCGAGGATCTCGACGTCCTCATCAAGGAGGGCTTCGAGAGCCTGCCGCTGCCGACCAAGGTGCGCTACCTGCGCGGCATCGCGGACGGCCTGCGCTACGCGCACTCGCAGGGGGTCATCCACCGCGACATCAAGCCGGCCAACATTCGCGTGCTCGAGAACGGCCGCGTCAAAGTGATGGACTTCGGCATCGCAAAGCTGAAGGACCAGGAGAGTCAGCTCACCCAGACCGGCATGGCGCTGGGCACCGTCGCCTACATGTCGCCCGAGCAGCTCCGTGGCGAGAAGATCGATCATCGGGTGGACATCTTCTCGTACGGCGTGCTCGCCTACGAGCTGCTGGCAGGGAAGCGACCTTTCCGCGCCGAGACGGTCTCGACCCTCTTCTACCAGCTCCTCCACGAGCCGCCGCCGCCGATGGAGATGCCACACCTGCCGGCGCAGCTGGTGGCCGTCGTGGACCGTTGCCTCTCCAAGTCGGTCGAGGAGCGCTACCAGAGCTTCGACGAGGTGATCGCGGCGCTCGATCAGGTCGCGGCGGAGATCACCGGCGCAGAAGATCTGCACCCCGAGGACCTCTTCCGCCCAGGCGCGCAGAGCGAAGCGGAGTCCTCGGCGCACCGCCTCGCGGCCAAGGCGCTGCGCTCCATCGACGCCGGCGACCTCACCGCCGCGGCCATGACCATCAACATGGCCCGCCGCGAGGTCGACCAGGCGACCTTCGAGCGGGTGTTCGGTTCGGTGCTCGCCGCCTTCCAGGAGCTCGAGCATCGGCAGGCTGCGAGCGCCGCAGCCGGCCCGCGACTCGACGACCCCGCGCAGCTCCTGAGCGACGTGGAGATCAAGCTGCTGGCCGACGACTACCAGGGCGCAGAGGCGGCGTTGAGCCGACTCGAGGCGCAGATGCCCGGCGACCCGCGAGTGCGTTCCCTGCGCCAGCGCTTCACCGCCGGGCTGGCCTCGCGACCCACGGCGCCGGGCACCGAGAGCTCGAGCGCTGTCGGACCGCCGCCTCCACAATCCATGGCTCACGCGGTGGAATACGCGGCCCTCGAGCCGCCGACGCTGCAGCCCTCGCGCGGGTTGGGCCGCCTGCCCATCGCGATCGCCGCTGGCACGGTGGCGATGGCGGCGATTGGCCTGCTGGTGTGGGTCCTCACTTCGAGCCCGGAGAGCGACGCCGGCGAGGCAGGCGACGGGGAGCAAGAGCGGGTCGGAGAGTCCCTGGAGGACGGTGCGGGCACGACCGGCACTCCCGACACCTCGGGCACGCTCTCCTCGGCTGGACCGGGCGGGGCCGACGAGAGCGGAGCGCCGGGAAGTGGAGTGTCCCCGAACGGCGGGGACCAGAGCTCGATCTCGGAGACGAGTCCGCGCTCGTCCGATGCCGGACGAGGCACGGCGGCCACGCCCACCGGCGAAGCTGCCAGCGACGGGACCAGGACTCCAGCCTCCACATCGGCGAGCACGACACCCAGCAACGACCCGGCACGGGTCACGACCCCGACCGGAACCGGCAATCAAGGGCAACCGAACCGGCCCCCAGACCGTCCGACCACGACCGATTCGCGAACCCGACCGGACCGTCCGGGCGCCTCGGACTCCGGCGGTGGGCCTGGCGCGAGCGACTCTGACCGCGCGACGGGACCCGGAACGGGAGCTACTACGGATAGGGCCGCCGAGGAGCGTCGAGAGGACCGGACGCCGCCGGAAACAACGCCCGCGGTCACCACGCCCACGGTGACCACGCCCGCGATCGACATTGCCGACCTCCGCGAGCAGGATGCGATCCGTCGCACGCTGATCGCCTTCCAGAACGCCTGGAAGAGCCTCGACCACAACGCGATCAACACCGTGCACCCGGCTGCTGGTCTGACACGGCGTGATGTCCGCAACTATCGACTCGCCGACGTCTCGTTCCGAGACTGCTCGTTCAACATCCAGAGCGAGCGCGCCACCGCCAGCTGTCAGGTCACCCGCACTCTTGAGCCGCGCGACGGCAGCAACGCTCAGGTCGAGCGCTTTGCCGGTTTTCGCCTCGTCCGGCGCGGCAGCGCTTGGGAGATCGAGAGCCTGCTGCCCGGCGGCTGAACGCAGGTTCTCAGGGCAAGGTGTGGCGGCCGCGAGCCGAGGCAGGTCGGCAAGGAAGCGCTTCGCGTCCGCCTCGCGACCGAGCTCGCCCATGAGCACTCGATAGAGCTGCGCGGTGTCGGTCGACGCGTGGTCGGCGACCAGCGCCTCCTCGATCGCTCGCACCGCGTCGGCGACGCGCCGCTCGAGCCAGTACGTGCGCGCGACCGCGCGCAACACCGCAGATCGACCCTCCGGCGGCAAGATCCGGAGCGCCCGCTCGTACTCCGCGCGCGCCGCCTCCGTCCGACCCTGATCGAGCAGCGCGTTGCCGCGCTCGAGCCAATCGACCGCCATCCGCTGCGGATCGCCCTCGGCGAAGTGCGGGCTGCCCTCGTCGAGCGAGCGCAGCTCGATCTCGAGCGGCGCCGCCTTGCCACCGCCACGAACGATGCCTTCGGACGGCAGAAACCCGGGCGCCGCCACGCGGATCGGCCAGGTCCCCGGCGGCACGTCGAGCAAGGCGAATCGCCCCTTCGAGTCGGTCCTGGTGACGCGCTCCCCTGCTCCGGCCTCCGCCGACGTCACCGTCACCGTCACCGTCGCTCCGGCCACGGCGCCGTCGGGACCATGTACCCGCCCGCGCACGACACTCGAGCCGGAGAGGCTCGATGCGGCCGCTCCGGCGTCAGGCTCCTGGGCGCGCGCCTCTAGCAGTCCACCGGCGAGGCCAGCGCTGCCGAGAAGCACCACCGCGAGCGCCAGGGCCATCGCGGGCAGGCGCCGCGGCCAGGGCATGCGCCCGCCGCAGTCGCGATCGCGAGACGACGCAGCCGGCGCGGTCACAGGTCCACCCGCTCGCCTTCCTCGGCCACCCGGAAGCCGGCAAGCTCTACGCGTCGCCGCTCGTCACTCGTTGGCGGCAGCACTGGGTTGGTGTGGTTGAGATGGAGGAAGCGGACCTTCGTGCGTTCGGTCGCGGGGAGCGGCGCAAAACGCCGCATGCTCTCGGCGATCAACGGGTGGGGAAACCCCGACATGTCACGACCCGGCACCTCGCCGTGGTCGAAGAAGCAGCCGTCGAGGTACGCAACATCGACCGCGGCGATCTCGTCCTCCACCTTCACGCCCCAGCCGTCCCACTCCTCCCAGCCGTTGATGTCGGGGATGAACAGGACCTTGCTTCGCGGCCCGGCGATCCTGAAACCCACGACCTCCGAGTACTCCTGGCGGTGCGGCACCAGGATCGGCGTCACCGCGAGATGACCCGCGAGTGGCACAGGAACTCCGGCCGCGAGCGTCTCGAGACGGATGTTCTCGAAGCGCACGAGCTGG
>DATLFI010000095.1:0-25442 GCA_035524895.1 Thermoanaerobaculia bacterium
GCGGTCTTCGTCTCCTCGGCGCCCTGCTTCTCGGGCTTGCCGCTGCCCATCATCGGGTTGCTCGCCCAAGAGGCTTTGCCGTCGTACGCCTCCACCATCTGCATGCCCTGGAAGTCCGTCTCGCTGCGGAAACGGTTCGGCCGCTGGCGGTACTCGACGATCGGCATCTCCATGCCCTGCATCGAGAAGGCACCCTTCATGACGATGCCATCGAGCGCCTGGATCGCCGCGAGACCGCCGCGCGCCTCGTAGTGCTTCTGCAGGACCTCGTCGAGCGTCGGACCGGTCGCAGCCTGCGGCTCCTGGGCTCCGGCGGCTCCGGCAGCACCGGTGAAAACGAGAGCGGCGATCAGGCCGACGGTGGAGAGCCTCCGGCGACTCGACTTTGGATTCGACTTCAGACTCATAGGGGATTCCTCCTCGACGACCGCGCTCCCGGTCGGTCTTGCTGGGGAGTGCTGCGCGGCCCAGCGCATGTTAGCGCTTCGCCACCGAGGAACCGCCCCTGTCGCGACGGCATATCCTCTGTCGAGCCTTCGTCTCTTAGGTGGAGCACCCGCCTCGACTGGCCCAGGGCGCTTCAGCCCTGCGGTCCGGCAGGCACGACCTGCAGCGACGTTCGACCCCCATGCGCACGCTGCGGCGCAGCCGCCAGGACCCGACCGCCAACGTTCTTCGGCGCACCGTGCGACTGACAAACACTACGGAGCCATAGCCGGTGACCACAGGAATCTCAGTCTTCTTCGATCGACTCAGATCGACGCTCTGGTTCGTCCCGACGGTCATGACTTCCGCTGCGGCGGCCCTCGCGATCGCAACGATCCGGTTCGAGCAGCGGAACGACTCCCCATTCTCCGATGTCCTCGGTGTCGTCTATAGCGGGGGACCCGACGGGGCCAGAGCGATTCTCTCGACGATCGCCGGATCGATGATCACGATCGCCGGCGTGTCGTTCTCGATCGTGATCGTGGCACTCTCACTCGCCTCGAACCAGTTCGGCCATCGCCTCCTCCGGAACTTCATGCGCGACCGTGCGAATCAGGTCGTGCTCGGAACATTCATTTCGACCTTCGTCTACTGCCTGCTCACGCTCCGTTCGATTCGATCGGTCGAGGACGGCAAGTTCGTCCCTCACCTGTCGGTGACTCTCGGCATCGGTTTCGCGCTCCTCTCGCTCGCCGTTCTCATCTACTTCATCCATCACGTCTCGAGCTCGATCCAGGCGGACCACGTCATCAACGTCGTTGCGGAGGATCTCGACCAAAGCATCGAACGGTTGTTTCCTGAACACCTTGGAGAGGGTAGCGACTCCTATCCACAGCCGGATCCGGGCGAGTGGAAGGGATGGGAGCTGCGACCCAGAGATGGTGGGTACCTTCAGGCCGTCGATGACGAGCGCCTGATGAAGCTCGCCGTCGAGCACGAGCTGAGAATCAACCTCTTCGTCCGCCCCGGCAGTTTTCTCACCCCAGGAATCGCCTTCGCCAACATCTCACCAAAAGCGTCGTGGACAGAAGATCTCGACGACGAGCTGCTCGATTGCTTTTCGACCGGTAAGGCGCGGACCACGCAACAGGACGTCGAGTTCGCCATCGAGCAACTCGTCGAGATCGCCGTGCGCGCGCTTTCGCCCGGGATCAATGCGCCGTATACGGCGGTCGCATGCCTCGACCGCCTTCTTCAGGCATTCTCCCGTCTCGTCCACAGGCAGTTCCCCTCGCCACTCCGCCTCTCCGACGAGGGAGTGGTACGAGTCATGGCGCAGACGACTGACTTCGGATCCCTAGTCCACCAGGCATTCGACCCGATCCGCCACTACGGGGCCTCCAGCCCTATCGTCCTGTCGAGGATGGTGGAGATCCTCGACCTTCTCGCCGCCAGATGCCCTCACCCAAAGCGTCGCGACGTTCTCATCGAGTACGCGGCCAATGCCCGACGAACAGGAGAAGGGAAGACCGAATCCGAAACCGTTCCCCGGACTCTCGCCGAACAGTAGGGTCGCATCCTGGCTGATCGATGCGACTCCCTCGAACCCTCGGAGCAGCCGGACTGATCCGGCGGACCACTTCGCCATCGAGGATCCGCCGCAACGGCATATCCTCTCTCGAGCCTTCGTAGCCTCAGGGGGAGCACCCGCCTCGACCGGCCCAGGGCGCTTCAGCCCTGCGGTCCGGCAGGCACGACCTGCAGCGACGTTCGACCCCATGCGCGGCAAACAAGTCCTCCTCGACACCCTCCTCGCCCACGACGTCGAGCACGTTTTCGGCAACCCCGGCACCACCGAGAGCCCACTGCTCGATGCGCTGCTCGACGAGCCGCGCCTGCGCTACGTGCTGGCGCTCCACGAGGGCGTGGCGCTGGGCGCCGCCCACCACTACGCGCAGGCCGCCGGTCGGGTCGGGTTCGTCAACCTGCACGTGGCTCCCGGCCTCGGCAACGCGCTCGGCATGCTCTACAACGCCTGGGAGGCTTGCTCTCCACTCGTCATCACGGCAGGGCAGGCCGACAGCCGTCTGCTCCTGCGCGAACCGCTGCTCGCCCACGACCTGGTGCGCATGGCCGAGCCGCTGGTCAAGTGGAGCGCACAGGCCGAGCGCGGCGACGACCTGGCGCTGCTGCTCCACCGGGCCTTCCAGACCGCGCTCGAGCCGCCGCGCGGTCCGGTCTTCGTGGCGCTGCCGATGGACGTGCTCGAGCAGGAGACCGAGAACGCGGCGCTGCCGCGCAGCACGGTGTTTCGCGAGGCGCGGCCCGACCCGGCGGGTATCGAGGCGGCGGCCCGCGTGCTTGCGGCGGCGAAGGCGCCCGTGATCGTCGCGGGCGACGGCGTCACCGAAGGACGCGCCAACGTCGATCTGCTCGCCGTTGCCGAGCTGCTGGGTGCCCGGCTCTACCACCCAGGCCTGCACCACCACCTGGCGTTCCCGATGGCCCACCCAGCAGCGCGCCAGCGCATGCCGTTCGACGCCGAGGGCATCCGTCGCGAGCTGGGCGACGCCGACGCGGTCCTGCTGGTCGGCGGCAGCTTCTTCGAGGAGATCTGGTACTCGCCCGGGAGCTACTTCCCGACCGGTGCCCGCGTGGTGCAGGTCGAGGCCGTGGCCTCCCGCCTCGCCCGCAACTTCGCGGTCGACGTCGGTATCGCCGCGCCGCTCGGTGCCACCCTCCACCTGCTGGCCTCGGCCATCGCCGCGGCCGGCGGCGAGGAGCTGCGTGCCGCCGCGGCGGCACGCCGCGTCGCGCTCCACGACGAGCACGCACGCGAGGTCGAGCGCCAGCGCCAGCGTGCCGCCGAGCGCCACGACCGCAGCCCGATCGCGGTGACCCGCCTGATGCGCGAGCTGGCGAAGGCGCTCCCCGACGACGCCGTAGTGGTCAACGAGGCCATCACCGCGAGCCCCGACCTACTGCGCGCCTTCGGTTTCGAGCGGGCGCACGACTACTACGGCACCCGCGGCGGCGGCATCGGCCAGGCGCTCCCCGGCGCTCTCGGCGTCAAGCTCGCCCACCCGCAGCGACCCGTGGTCGCGGTCTCCGGCGACGGGTCGGCGATGTACAGCATCCAGGCGCTGTGGACCGCCGCCCACCACGAGCTCGCGGTGCTGTTCGTGATCCTGCACAACCGCGAGTACCGCGTGCTCAAGCACAACATGGACATCTACCGGAAGCGCTTCGGCGTCGATCCCACCCGCCCCTACCCCCACATGGACCTCGACCAGCCGCATCTCGACTTCCCCGCACTCGCGCGCTCCCAGGGCGTCGACGCCGCGGAGGTGCGCGATCCCGCCGAGCTTCCCGCCGCCCTGGAGCGCGCCTTCGGTGCGCTCGCCACCGGCCGGCCCTACCTGCTCGACGTGTGGATCGAGGGGATGGGGTGAGCGCAGCGTCTCCGCATGGAGATCTTCACTCCTCGCGCAGGATCGCGATCGGGTCCGCCCGGAACGCCCTGCGCAGCGGCGGCAAGCAGGCGAGACCGGCGGCTACGGCGAACGCGAGCGCCGTACCCGCGAGCGCGCGCGGTTCGTACGGACTGACTTCGAACAACGAGCTCGCCACGAAACGGCCCATGCCGAGACTCACGCCCAGCCCGCACACCACACCGACACCAACCGGAAGGAGAGCCTCCGCGCCGACGCGACGCGTCAGGTCGCCGCGGCCCGCTCCGAGGGCCACTCGCAGCGCGAATTCGCGTGTCAGGGCCGCGGTGCTCTGGAGCGCCAGAGCGAGCACCCCGAAGGCGGTGAGCGCGAGCACCAGCGCTCCGAACCCGGCCAGGAGCACGGTCGAGAACCGGCGGTCGGCGTACGACGAGGCCACGAGCTCGGTTCCGCTGCGCACCTCCCAGATCGCGATACCTGGCTCGAGCGCTGCGAGCCTGTCCGACACCGTGCGGGTAAGCGTCGACGGCAGCACGTCACCGCGCACCAGCAGGGCCTGCGCGAGCGGCGCCATGCCCCAGGCGACGTAGACCTCGGCGGCTGCTTCGCGGTCCAGGCCGAGCTGACGCACATCCTCGACGACGCCCGCGATGACGGCGCGCTCGCCGTTGCCGAACTCGACGGAGCGACCCACGGCGGCGGCGCCGCGCTCGCCGCCCGGGTAGTAGCGCTGCGCGAAGGTCTCGTTGACGACCACTCGGTGGCCGCTGTCCCAAGTCTCGCCGGGCTCGAAGGTGACGCCGGCGTTCACCGTCTGCCCCATCGTTCCGAAGTAGCCCGCGGTCACGTACTGGGCGTTGACCACCGTTGCAGGCCCCGCTCCGCGCTCCTGACCCTCGACGAAGACCTCGAAGCTCCCCTGCCCGTCGGCCAGGGGCAGCGCGATGCCCGCGAGCGCGACCGACTCGACTCCAGGCAGCGCCGCTACCTCCGTCACGAGCTCCTCCAGCCGCGCGATGCGGGCCTGCTTGTCGGCCGCCAGCGTTTCCGACGACGGCAGCTCGAAGCGCAGCGTGAGCAAGCGTTCCGCGTCGAAGCCCGGGTCGACCGCGCGCAGACGCAGCAGGCTCGCGCCGAGCAGCGTCGCCCCCACCACCACCACGACCGCGAACGCGGTCTGCGTCGCGACCAAGACGCGACCGAGCCGACCGCGGTCCCGCTCCCAGCCACCGCGTCGCAGGCCCTGCAGCAGTCGGTTCTCCCCGGCCGCGCCGCGGAACGCGGGCACCGCGCCGGTGACCGCGCCGGCCAACACCAGGGTCGCGACCGCCGTCACCACCAGACGCGCGTCGACTACCGCGAGCTCGATGCCGGGGAGGTCGACGGGCGCGATCGTGCGAACGGCGCGCAACAGGGTCCAGGCAACCGCGAGGCCGAGCGCACACCCCGCCGTGGCGAGCGCCATGCTCTCGGCGACGAGCTGCACGGCGAGTCGCGCGCGCCCGGCGCCGAGCGCGCGGCGCACCGCGAGCTCGCGCCGGCGGCCATGCACGTGAAACAGCAGCAAGCCCGAAGCGTTGGCGCAAGCCACGAGCAGCACGAGGCCGACCGCGGCGAGGACGACCCGGAACCAGGCGTCGATTCCCTCGACGATCCACTCCCGCACCGGACGCGCCAGAGCAGTCCAGCCGAGGTTCGAGCTCGGGAACTCCACCTCGAGCTCACGAGAGATCGTGTCGAGCTCGGCCCGCGCTCCTTCGAGTGTCGCCCCTTTCCGCAGTCGGCCGAGCACGCTGAATGTCCAGACCGGACGCAACAGCGCCGACGCCTCGTCGATCCGCAACGGCGTCCACAGCGCGCGCCAGCCGAGATTGGGCTCGTGGGCACTCGGCGGCATGACGCCGACCACGCGGTGCGCGACGCCGTCGAGCACCAGCTCGCGACCGATCGCGGCGGGATCGCCCGCCAGCCGCTCGCGCCAGAAGCCGTCGCCCACGATCGCGACGGGCTCGCCAGCGACGGCGAAGTCTTCGGCCGTGAATGCGCGCCCTCGGCTCGGCCGCGTATCGAGTGCCGCGAAGTAGCCCTGCGACACCTCGGTCCCCTCTACCCGCTCGACCCGTGCACCCCCGCCCTCGGGCACGCCCACCGCGAAGGCGCGCGCGCGGAGGGCGGCGACCGCCTCGAACGCGCGCACGCGATCGCGCCATGCCGCGAAGGTGTGGTAGCTGGCGCCGAAGTGTCCACCCTTCTCGCGCTGCGTCAGCACCACGTAGAGCAGGTCCTCCTCCGCCGGCACCGGCAGGGGTCGCAACAGCGCCGCGTCGACCACACCGAAGGTCGCGACGGCGACGCCGATGCCGAGCCCCAGCACGAGCACGATCGCGGCGGCCACGCCGGGTGATCGGCGCCAGGTGCGGAGAACGGGGCGGACGAATCGGAGCATGGCTGTGGACCGGAGAAACGTGACGAGGGATCGACGCATCCTGTCACTGGCCCGGTCGACTCCCTGCGTAGCACACGTGCTACACTGGGTCCGCGGGATCAAGGGATCGGAACATCGATGGATCCTCCGGAGGGACCATGCCCAAGACCATCACGCAACGGGAGCTGCGCAACGAGAGCGGCGAGATCATGCGCGCGCTCGACCGGGGAGAGTCCTTCGTCGTCACACGCAACGGCGTGGTCGTGGGCCAGCTGACGCCAGCGCCGGCAAAGAGATTCGTGCCCGCCAGCGAGCTGGCTGCTGTGTTCGCGAGCTCTCCGCCGGTCGACGCGAAGCGTTTTCGACGGGACGTGGATCGAGTGCTCGACCAGCGACTGGAACCGCGTGCCTGAGCATCGCCGCGCCCGAGGACTCCTCGATACGTCCGTGGTGGTCGGCCTCGGGCTCGTCGATCCAGCGCTCCTGCCTCGTGACGTCGCGATCTCCTCGATCACGCTCGCGGAGCTCGCCGCGGGGCCGCACGCGACGACCGATCCCGCCGAACGCGCGCGGCGCCAAGATCGGCTCCAGCGCGTCGAGGCCACGCTGTCCCCGCTTCCTTTCGACGCAGCGGCGGCACGCGCCTACGGCGTGCTCTACGCCGCCGTGGCAAGTCTCGGGCGGAAGGCGCGCGGACGCCGGGCGATCGATCTCTTGATCGCGGCTGTCGCGCTCGCCAACGGACTCCCGTTGTTCACACGGAACCCGGACGACTTCGCGGGTCTCGAGAGCCTGGTCGACATCGTCGCACTGCCGCCCGCAAGCGACGCGAAGAGCTGACGCAACGGCCAGAGATACATGAACGCGCGCGACGACCGATGCTGCGTGGTGATGCAGGCTGAGTCCTCGCGGGCGGTTCGCTAGAGTCGCGAGCAGCGCGCCTTCTTCTCTAAGTCGCGGGACACCTCTCCCATGCCCCCCTACTCCGACGCCCACCTCCTCTCCATCCTCGAGCGCGTCCGCACCATCGCGATGGTCGGCGCCAGCTCCGACTGGCGACGGCCGAGCTACTTCGCGATGAAGTACCTGCAGGAGAAGGGCTACCGGGTGATCCCGATCAATCCCAGGGTCGCGGCCCAGAGTGGCGAGGCGGGGGCGATCCTCGGCGAGCGCGCCTACGCCAGCCTGCGCGAGGCGCCCGCGCCGATCGACATGGTCGACGTGTTCCGCAGCTCGGAAGCGGCCGGCGAGGTGGTCGACGAGGCGATCGCGGTCGCGAAGGAGAAGGGGATCTGGGTGGTGTGGATGCAGCTCGGCGTGGTGAACGAGGACGCCGCGCGGCGCGCTGAGGCGGCCGGGCTGACGGTGGTGATGGACCGCTGCCCCAAGATCGAATGGAGCCGGCTCCACCGTGAGCTCGCGTGGAGCGGCTTCAACACCGGCGTGATCTCGAGTCAGCGACCCCGCTGGAGCCCCGACGGGGCGTCGCGCCCGCGCCGCAGCCCGGGCGAGGCGTCTGGCCGGAGGTCGGCGTGAAGCGCGAGCGAACCGAGCGCTACGGCTTCGAGACGCGCCAGGTGCACGCCGGCGTGCCGCCCGAGCCGGTGACGGGAGCGCGGCAGACGCCGATCTTCCAGAGCGCGGCCTACGTCTTCCACGACTCCGACCACGCGGCGTCGCTGTTCAACCTGCAAACCTACGGCTTCCTCTACTCGCGGCTCGCCAACCCGACGGTCGCCGCCCTCGAGGAGAAGATCGCGAGCCTCGAAGGCGGGCGAGGCGCGACTTGCGCCGCGACCGGCCACGCGGCGCAGATCCTCGCCCTCTTTCCGCTGATGCAGCCCGGCGACCGCTTCGTGTCGTCGCAGCACCTCTACGGCGGCTCGGTGACGCAGTTCGGCAAGACCTTCCAGCGCTTCGCCTGGCACGTCGACTTCGTCGACTCGCGCGACCCCAACGCGGTACGGGCCGCGATCGGGCCGCGCACCAAGGCGATCTTCGTCGAGACGGTCAGCAACCCGGCGTGCGTGGTCGCCGACCTCGAGCCTCTCGCCGAGATCGCGCGTGCCGCCGGGATTCCGCTGATCGTCGACAACACGCTGCCCTCGCCTTACCTCTGCCGGCCGATCGAGTGGGGCGCAGACCTGATCGTCCACTCCACCACCAAGTTCCTGTCGGGCAACGGCACCACCATGGGCGGTGCGCTGGTCGACAGCGGGCTCTTCGACTGGTCGCGCGACGGCAAGTTCCCCGCGCTCGCCGACCCCGAGCCCGCGTACCACGGCATCCGCTTCCACGAGTCGTTCGGCGACCTGGCCTTCACCACCCATGCCCACGCCGTGGGACTGCGTGACCTCGGCGCCTCGCTCGCCCCGCAGAACGCGTTCTACACGCTGCTCGGCACCGAGACGCTGAGCCTGCGCATGGACCGCCACTGCCAGAACGCAGCGGAGGTCGCGCTCTGGCTCGAGCGCCACCCGGATGTCTCGTGGGTCGCCTACCCCGGTCTCGCCTCGAGCCCGTACCACGAGCTCGCGAAGAAGTACTTGCCGAAGGGCTGCGGGTCGGTGTACACGTTCGGCATTCGCGGCGGCTACGACGCGGCCGTGCGCTTCGTCGAGTCGTGCGAGCTGTTCTCCCACCTCGCCAACCTCGGCGACACCCGCTCGCTGACGCTGCACCCCGCCTCGACCACCCACCGCCAACTCAACGAGGAGCAACGCCGAGCGGCGGGCGTCTCGCCAGAAGCGGTGCGCCTGTCGATCGGGCTCGAGAGCCTCGACGACATCCTCGCCGACCTCGACCAGGCGCTGCGGCGCGCTGCCGGCTGACGCCCGCCTCGGAAGGCACATCCACGATCCAGTCGAGTTGCGCACAGGGATCTGCGCGCAACGGCGCTTAGGCGTCGTGGAGCACGCTGCCGCTGCACCCCGGGAGCACCCCCGCGGCCTGCGCTCAGCTCGAGCGACGGCGCGCGGGATCGAACCTCGTCACGGTCGCGGCGCCCTGCGCGGGCTGGCTCGCGGTGGGGAGCTCTCTCTCCGCGGCGCCGGCGGCCGCCACGTCGCTGTCATCGCGCGACGCCTTCGACCATTGTCGTTCCAAGCGTGAGGCCACCTCGCCGGGCTTGCGCGCATAGAGCCGGCGGCCCATGGCGAGGGCCGTCTCGCGAAGGTCGCTGCGGCGCTGCGCAACCAGGCCCAGCAGGAGCTCGCGGTGCTCGAGGCTCCGTGTGAGCGTGCGGTCGGATCTGAGGTGGGCCCCGAACACGGCGAGATCGTGCTCCTCTCCGAGCTGGCGGGACAGCCGCTCCAGACGATCGGTGAGCGTCGCGGCTCCTCGAGTACGCAAGCGCAGGAGGCGAGAGTGGTACCACAGGTACTTCACCCGCTTGCGCCAGTCGTGGAAGCTGGTCGTGGTCCGCTCCTTCTCTGCCTTGGCGAGCGCCTTTCGCCCCTGCTTGTAGACCCGGAGAACACCCGCCACCACGACGTCGACCTCCGGCGTTCCACGAAGAGACCATTTGCCGATCGACTCTCGCGCTTGCTCGAGCAGGGCCGCCGCCCGTTCGTCGGCCCGCTCCACGTCGAGCAATCTCTCCAGAGCAATCCGATGCCGTTCCCGGAGCAGCTCGCGGGTCGGAGTCAACGTGCTCTCCGCGAGGAACGCGCCGTAGCGCGCCTGGAGCGCTTCCACGGTCTCGACCAGCACCCAACGATCCCGCGCCGGGGACAGCAGCCGTGAAGCGTCGCGAAAGAGGTCGTTCTGCGCGCGATAGGCGTCCTCACCCAGCCCATCTCTCACCAGGCGCAACACCGCCCGTAGCTTCTTGCACCGCTTGCGCGCGTCGTGCACCGCCTCGTTGCGGTCCCTGCCCTCGCGTAGCGACTCGAGCGCGCCGTCGATTTGCTCGCGCGCGATGCGGCGGATGGCGGCGATCGAGCTCTCTTCGAGGCGAATCTGGTACATCGGATCCCGCCCCCCGACGGAGGCTCCGATGTTGCCACAGACCAAGTCCGCCGTTCCTCGGCGGACCACGGGCTGCTACGGTGCGGGCCATGCCGCTCGATCCTCGCAGGACCCTGGCCGACCTCCGCGAGCTAGCCAGTCTCACGTCGGACCAGCGCGGCGCACAGCGCGTGGCCTGGACGCCAGCCTGGGAGGCGGCGCGCCACTGGCTGCGAGGAAAGCTCTCCGAGCTGCCGGTCGCGGTCGAGCAGGACGAGGCCGGGAACCTGTGGACCACGCTAGCCGGTGCCTCACCGAAGGCGGTCGTGATCGGCGGACACGTGGACTCGGTGCCCGACGGCGGCTGGCTCGACGGCGTCCTCGACACGCTCGCCGGCCTCGAGTGCCTGCGGCGGCTCGCCGCCGAGGCAACGCCGCCGCCGCTGACCGTGCGGCTGGTCGACTGGGCTGACGAGGAAGGCGCGCAGTTCGGTCGCAGCCTGCTTGGCTCCTCCGCGGCATCCGGAACGCTCGACGTGGACGCTGCTCGCACGCTCTGCTCGCGCGACGGCGAGCCCATCGACGAGGTGCTGCGCCGCTACGGTGTGGAGCTCGAGCGGATGACCGCGAGCCACCGGCAGCTCGAGAACGCGATCGCCTACCTCGAGCTCCACATCGAGCAGGGGCCCGTGCTCGAAGAGCTGGGGCTGCCGCTCGGCGTGGTCGTCGGCACCTCCGGTGTCGAACGCCACGCGGTCCGCTTCACCGGCCAGGCCGCGCACGCCGGCTCGACGCCCATGGACCAGCGACGCGACGCCTTCGCGGCGGCGGCGCGCCTCGCGCTCGAGGTGCGCGATCACGCGCGCGAGGGCGGCGGGGTGGCGACCGTCGGTCGCGTCGAGGTGCGACCCGGCATCCCGACCGCGGTCGCCGGCGATTGCGAGGTCAGCCTGGACCAGCGCCACCTCGACAGCGCCTCCCTCGCGGCGATGCTCGCGCGGGCACGCCAAGCGAGCCAGCGGGTCGCCACCGAGGAGCGCGTCGGGGTCGCCTGGCGACCGATATGGCGTATCGACCCGATCCCCTTCGATCCGGGGCTGATCGAGCTCGCCGAGCGCTCCGTGGTCGAGGTGGCCGGTCGCTGTCACCGCCTCGCGAGCGGACCGCTCCACGACGCCGCGGAGACCGCGCGTGCTGGCGTGCCCTCGGTGATGCTCTTCGTGCAGAGCCTGCGCGGTCTCTCGCACTGCAAAGAGGAGGACTCGCGGGAGGAGCACCTCGCGCTCTCGGTGCGCGCGCTCGACCGGCTCTTGGCGCTGACCCTGGAGGGCGCCTCGTCCGTCCCGGCATCCGAGATTCTCCCCGACCTGCCGTAGCATCCCAGGTCGTGCGACCGACCTCCGCCTCCGACACTCCGCCCGAGGTGACCGCGATCCTGGTCGCCGGTTACCGCGCCATGTCCCCGAGCAAGAAGCTACGCCGCGTGATGGAGCTCAACCATGTGACGGAGGCCATCGCCCGCGCCCGCCTGCGGCGGCAGTACGGCACCCTCGACGAGCGCACGCTACAGCTGCGGCTCGCCGCGCTGCGCTACCCGCCCGAGCTCATGATCGCCGCCTTCGGCTGGGATCCTCGGCGCGAAGGCTACTGATCTCCAGCGGGAAACCCCTTTGGTGCCCGAGAACTCAGGCGGCGAAGCGCTCACGGTCATCGCGCGTGTTGCCGCGCTGTTGGAGCGCCTCCACGTACCGTACGCGGTGGTCGGGTCGCTCGCCTCCTCCCTTCACGGCATTCCCCGCTCGACGCAGGACGCGGACGTGCTGGCCGCGATCGAAGAACGGCACGTCGCGCCTCTCGTGGCCAGCCTGGCCCGCGACTTCTATGTCGACGAGGAACGAGCGCGTCAGGCCGTCGCCGACGGACAATCGTTCAACGTCATTCACCTCGCGACGATGTTCAAGGTCGACCTGTTCGTGCCGGCGGAGGATCGCTTCGCAGCGAGCGAGCTCGAACGTCGGGAGCGTGTCGAGCTGGAGCTCAGCGACCAGCGAGTGGTCGAGGTCTGGTTCGCCTCGGCCGAGGACGCGCTGCTACACAAGCTCTACTGGTATCGCCTCGGTGGTGAGAGCAGCGACCGACAGTGGAGCGACGTCCTGGGCGTGATGCGTGTGCAGCGCGGTTCGCTCGATCTCGAGTACCTCGATCGTTGGGCGCGCGAGCTCGAGGTAGCCGACCTGCTCGAACGCGCGCGGCAGGAGTCGCACTGATACCCATCCTACGAGTCTCACGAGATGACCGCACCCAACGAGCCGCAACCGGCGATCGAGCTGATCGAGGCGATCGCCACCGCGCGGACGATCCGCCGCTACCACTTCGATCCGATCCCGGAGGAGCACCTCCGGAAGATCCTGTGGGCCGCGACCCGCGCGCCGTCGGGCACCAACCGCCAGCCGTTTCGCTTCCTGGTGCTACGCGACGGCGAGCGCGCGCGACGCGCGAAGGCGTTGCTCGGCGAAGCGTTCCGCAGCGGCTGGCGCGTCAAGGCCGAGCAGGAAGGCTGGACCACGGCCGATCTCTCCGAGGACACGCGGCGCGGGCGCACGCTCGCTGCGATGCAGTTCTTCGTCGACCACTTCGAGCGCATCCCGGTGGTGGTGGTGCCGTGCTACGTCCGCTACCGGGAGCTCGTCCACCAGGAAGGCGCGTCCATCTTCCCGGCGTGCCAGAACCTGTTTCTGGCGGCGCGCGCGCTCGGCTACGGCGCCTGTTTCTCGGGATGGCACCTCCTGGTCGAACGCGAGCTGCGCGACCTGCTCGAGATACCCGAGGGCGTCGAGCTCTCGCTGTGCATCACGCTCGGCCGACCGCGAGGCAACCACGGGCCGGTGCGCCGCCTGCCGCTCCGCGAGACGGTGTTCGAGGAGCGCTGGGGCGAGCCGGCGGCATGGGCCGAGGACCCACCGGGCACACGCATATCGCGCGGCGGCGGGCCGCCGCGCTGAGGTCAAAGGCCGAAAGCGGCCGGACCACGAACGGTCCGACCGCATCGAGCTCGTCGAACCCGAGAGCAGGAGCGTCGTTAGCGCCCGGCGCTCGGCGCCGAGGCCTGCGCGCCCTTGGCGGCGGCGAGACTGGTTCCGCTGAACGCCTGCCCCTTGCCTCGCATCTCGTCGAGGTTCTCGACAGACAGCCTGCGGCCGAAGAAGGTCTCTCCCGACAACGTGCCATCCTCGCCGTGGCGCGCCACGAAAGCGATCGGCAACCTCGTGCCGCCGCCGCCGGTCACCAGGCTCGCGTTGAGCAGGACCTCGTCGCCGACCCGAATCGTCTCGGGCACCGTGCTCGAGAACATCAGCGGCCCCATCGAGACGTAGAACGTGCCCTCGCCGGTCTCCGGCACTACCAGTCCCCAGGGCCCGCCGAAAGCCATGCCGTCGATGCGAATGGCGAACGCTTCGCTGGGGTCGTGACGCGACAACAGGGTCGTCACGTACTCGTCCGTGCGCAGCGCCTTCGGCTTCTGCCCCTCGTCGACGATGAAGTCGAAGAAGGCGACCAGCATCTCGTCGTTGGTGCCCTCGCCCCACCAGATCTCCCGACTCGGGTCGGGGTTGGCGATGTTCGACTCGGAGTTGTTCCAGCGCGCCTCGACGTGGAGGATCGAACCCGCAGGTGCGCGCACGGGCTCCTCGAGCCGGTAGATGTTCTGCCAGTTGTAGTCGTACTCCGGCACGGACAGCAGCACTTCTTTGCGCCCGTCCGGCAGCTCCAGCGTGTACTCCATCGACTTGCCGCGCGTGTGCATGTGGGGCAAGAACGACAGGATGCGGCTGTCCTGCGCGAACAGGTACAGAGCGTGCTCGGCGTGATCCTCGGCGTGGGCCGGGATGATCATCCCGGGATCGGCCGCGAACGCGGTCGTGATGACCTTCTCGAGCTCGCCCTCGCCGAAGTAGAAGCCGACCTTCGAGCCATCGGTGGCGGCGGCACCGCTCGGGTGGTAGTGCATGTTCAGGCTGACGAGCTGCTTGCTGACGAGAGGCTGGCCGGTCCCCGGCGGGAACACGGACGGCGGGCTGCCAGCGACCCAGACTCCGCCGAGGGACGGACGCTCGGCCATGCCCGCGGGACGCTTTGCGGCGTCGTTGAGGAACACCACCCGCTCCACGCCATCGCTGATTCCCTCCGTCTGTTCCTGCGAGTCCATGCCGAACGGACCGAGGTAGGTGACGACGTGGTGGAGCACCGAGGTGTTGCCCGGCAGGAGCTCGATCGCCTGCACCCACTTCCCGTCCGGCACGTCCATGCCGTAGACCTGGGTGATGAAGAGGTCCGGCCCGTCGGCGGGCACGTCGACCGGAGCGAGGTCGACCACGTAGTCCGGCTGCCGTCCCATCTTCCAGGTCCCGGGCTCCGGCAGCGGCGGCGGTGCGGGCATCTTGGTCGGGTCTCCTTCCGGAGCACCTTGATCGACCCAACGCGCGACCACCGCGACCTGCTCGTCGGTCAGGCTGATGTCGTTCGAGAACTTGCCGTAGCGAGGATCGGCGTCCCACGGCGGCATCTGCCGCGTCGTCACGGCCCCGCGGATCGACTTCGCCCAGGGGCGGGCTTCCTTGTAGGTGAGCAACGACATCGGCGCGACGTCGTTGGGGCGATGGCACGCGACACAGCGCTGGAAGAGGATCGGCGCCACGTGCTCGCTCCACGTCACCTGCTGCGGCAGGTCGACGGATGCAGGCGTCGCCCAGGCCCCGCCGGTCGAAAGCAACACCAATGCGACAGCACCTGCCACCGCTACGAGGCGATGCGAACTGGCCGGCCGGTCCACTGAAGAAGCACAAAGAACCATGGAAACAACCCCCTTGGATCGAAACGAGCGCTCACCGACGGCGCGCCGACGCAGCAGATTGTAGCAGTCTTCCATGGGCCGCCCATGGAAGACTGCGCACCTGCCCCTTGGCGCTCGCTACACCCGACTCGCTCGCCCTGCCCAGTAAGGCTCTCTGAGCTCGCGCTTGAGCACCTTGCCAGAACCGGTCTTGGGCAGCTCCGGTAGGAACGCCACCGAGCGCGGCACCTTGTAGCTCGCCAGATGCGCGCGCGCGTGCGCGACGACCTGGTCGACGGTGAGCGTGGTTCCGAGCTGTGGCACCACGGCCGCGTGCACCAGCTCGCCCCACTCCTCCGACGGGATGCCAAATACTGCGGCCTCGTACACATCAGGGTGGCTCTCGAGCGCCGCCTCGACCTCCGCTGGGTAGATGTTCATCCCGCCGGAGATGACCATGTCCCGCTTGCGGTCGCAGATGTAGTAGAAGCCCTCTTCGTCGAAGTACGCGACGTCGCCGACGGTGTGGAAATCGCCACGCCGATCCGCCTCGTACTTCTCCGGCGACTTGTGGTACGTGTCGTACATGCTGCGGCTGCGCACGAACACCTCGCCTGGGCGGCGCGGCTCGGTGACCAGGTTGCCGTCGTCGTCGTAGAGCAGCACCTCGATCAGCGGCGCTGGCTTGCCGCAGGATCCCGGCTTGCGGAGCTGGTCCTCCGGGCGGAGGATCATGTTGACGCCCATCTCGGTCGAGCCGTAGACCTCGAACAGCGAATCGGCCGGAAAGTCGGCGAGGTACGCCTGCTTGAGCGCGAACGGCCAGGGTGCGGCGTTGGCGATCATCACCCGCAGGCTCGAGCGCACGTAGCGAGCCTTGAGCTCCGACGGCAGGCTGGTGATGGCGCGGATCGGCGTCGGTGCCGAGAAGGTGGAGGTGCAACGATAGCGATCCACCAGGCGCAGCCAGTCTTCGGGATCGAACTTGCGCTGCAGCACCACGGTGTGACCCAGCAGGTACGCGATCGACATGAAGCCGCCCGGCCCCGAGTGGTAGAGCGGCCCGGTGGTGATGTACACCTCGTCGGGCCGGTAGCCGATGTGCTGGACCATCGCGCCGAGCTGTTCGGGATCTCCGGTACCGATGCGCACCGCACCCTTGGGCCGGCCCGTCGTGCCCGAGGTGTAGATCATGGTGCGAGGCTGGACTGCCGGCAGCGGCAGCGGATCGTCGCCGGCGCCCGACACGAAGGACTCGGCGGACACCATTCCGGCTGGCAAGGCTCCCCCGTTGCCCCCGAACACCACGATCTCTCTGACCTGAGGGATGTGCGGCCGGATGCTCTCGAACAGACCGACGTGGTCCGCGTCGATCCAGGCCAGGACAGCGTCCGAGTCGTGGACCACATAAGCGGCTTCTTCGGGCGTGAGCCGATAGTTCAACGGCACGGCGGTCACGCCCGCCTTGCGAGCCGCGTGGATCATGGTCACCGCGCCGGGCGAGTTCATGCCGCACCACAGCACGCGCTCGCCGGGCCGAACGCCGAAGCTGAGGAGGGATCGAGCGAGCCGGTTCGCCCCTCGCTCGAGCTCGTTGTACGTCCAGATCCGCGCGCGCTGGCCGGAGGGGTGCTCGATCAGCGCGATCTTGAGCGGCTGCTTGGCGGCGTTGAGGGTGAGCGAATCGGCTGCTACGGCTGTTCCGGACACGCTCTCCTCCTGCTACCTCGAGTCGATCGCTCCTTCTGCGGAGACGATCACTCCGTCTTCGCTTCGGCAGTCCGCCGCGCGCGCCCGGCCTTCTTGGTCGGCGCTGCCTTCTTGGTCGGCGCTGCCTTCTTGGACGGCCCCCCAGCCTTCTTCGACAGCGGTGGCTTCCTCGACGGAGACGGTTTCGCCGCCGACGCGCGCTCCCGCCGGGGCCGAGCGCGCTTCGTCGTCTGCGACGGCTCGCTCGGCGCGTCCGGGCAGCTCGGCTGCGACGACCGCAGCTCCACCGCGCCCATCGCGGGCACTCCAGCGGCCTCCTTCATCTCCGCGAAGCACTGGTCGAACAGGTCGCGCAGCACGTCGACGTCCGGACAGGCGCCGGTGTCGCTGTTGATCCCGACGAAGAGTTGCTGGTCGTAGCTGAAGATGGCCGTGGTCACACCGAGGTCGTAGCCGACCGGCACGTGCGGGTAGTAGGCGACCAGGCGGTGCCCCAACGCGTAGAGCGGGATCTGCGGGCCCGGAACGTTGGTGCACACGATGTTGAACACCGGGAACGGGCTGGTCGCGATCGCGCCGAAGGCCGCCTGCAACGGCGCCGGGACCGCGCCCGCGAGGTTGACCACCATGCTCACGCCGTCTGCGACCCGGCCATCCTTGAGCGTGCGGGTCGTGGCGCGCACGGCGCGCAGGCGCTGCTCGTGATCCTCTAGGTGGAGAGGCACCTGCACCGGCAGCACCGAGACCAGGTTGCCGAGATCGGCAGCCTGCGTATCGGGGCGCACGTTCACCGGCACCATCACCCGCATCGACAGGCCGTCCGTCTTCTGGCCGTGCTCGCGGCAGAAGCGGCCGACCGCACCGCCCAGGACCGTCAGCATCACGTCGTTGACCGTCCCGCCCAGCGCGCTGCGCACCGCGCGCGCCTCGGCGAACGACACGCGCGTCCACACGAACCGGCGCCCTCCGGTGCAACGCCGATTGAACACCAGGCGGCGAGGCGGCACCAGCAGGTCCGGAACGCCCTCGGCGAGCGCCGCGAAGCTAGCCTCGATGCGCGAGCGATCGAGACCACGGCCGAGCTCGGTGAGCTTCCGGAAGTACTCCGCCCACACATCGATGTTGGTGCGTGCGTTGTCCCACATCGCCTCGGCCAGACGTCGTGCCGGATCGAGCGGCGTGGTGGGCTCGTACTCGTCCTCGAGCTTCGGAGCGGGCGGGTCGCGCTCCAGGTCGAACAGCGTGAGCATGATCGCGTTGCCGCCCACGCCGTCGACCATCGCGTGGTGCACCTTGGACACCAGCGCCGATCGGCCACCCTCGAGCCCGACGATGACGTGCAGCTCCCACAGCGGGCGCCTGCGATCCATCATGCCGGCGATCAGCTCGTTGACCTTGACCTGGAGCTGCGCCTCCGATCCGGGCGACGGCAGGCGATGCAGCGGCATGTGGTGACGGATGTCGAACTCTGGGTCGGTCTCCCAGGTCGGGTGTCCGGCGAAGAACGGCACCATCACCGCCCGCTCGCGGAAGCGCGGCAACCGCGGCAACTTCGCCGCTACCCGCGCCATGTACTCGTCGTGCGGCAGCTCGCCCTCGAGGATGCAGACCGCCCCGATGTGCATGGGGCTGTCGTCTCGTTCGAAGTAGAGGAACGAGGCGTCCGTGGTGGTGAGCCTGCCGCTGTGATGACGGGCCATTTCGCCTTATCGCCTGCCAACCGAAGGGCCGACAAGCTATCACGGCGCTGGTGGTAGCATCCGTCGCCGCTCCGTCCACGAGGGCATCGGCGCAGGGTCGCTCCAGCGGCGCTGGAACCTACGAGCAAGCTCGCACGACCGCACGGGCATGGAGGCAGGATGGCAACCGCAACCAGCGTAGCGACCCTGAAGCGTACGTACCCGCGCCCGATCGCTGCGGACGGGCTGTCGGTCGAGCTCTCGCGCATCGGCCCCGGTGACCGTAACGACGTGGTCGCGTTCGCGCGGGCGCTCGGCGAGCACGACCACCTCTTCCTGCGCATGGACCTCACCGACCCCAAGGTCGTCGACGACCTGATCCGCGACCAGGGCGGCGACCAGCGCATCACGCTGATCGCCCGCGACGGCGGCAGTTTGGTGGGCTACGGGTCCCTGATCCGCGAGCCGGTGCTGTGGACCCGCCACCTCGGCGAGATCCGCGTCATCGTCGCCCAGAGCCATCGCGCCAAAGGCCTTGGAGTCGCGCTCGCTCGTGAAATCTTTCAGATCGCCAAGGAGGTCGGCCTACGCAAGGTGATCGCCCGCATGGCGTTGCGCCAGGAGGGAGCGCGGCGCATGTTCGAGCGCATCGGCTTCCACGCCGAGGCGTTGCTCTCCGACTGGGTGGTGGACCGCAACGACCGCACGCATGACCTGCTGGTGATGTCGTACGACCTCACATCGTTGACGTCGGAGTGAGAGGCGGCGAGCACCAGGCGAGCTCACGCTGACAGGCGCGATGCCCGCGGCGCGCGACGCGGCACGACGGACATTCACTGGCTCTCGCCGGATGCGCGAGCCTGCGGCCACCCCAGCCGCTCCCACAGCGGCGCGAGGTCGACCTGGCCGAGGGCCTCCACGCGCGTCACGGTGCGGCCGCTGACGACCTGGAAAGGCACCTCGACGTTGCGCCCGTCCGGTCCACGGAGCGTCAGCCGATACGCGCCGGGGGGCAGGTCGAGCCGGAGCGGCGTGTAGCTCCTCCCGGCATCCAGGATGGAGCGCCCGCCGGCGTCGGTGATGGCGAGGACCTCGGCCCACGGACGCGCATCGAGCACCAGCACTCCGCTGGGTGGCGGTGGCGGCGGCAAATCCGGCGCCTCCTCGCCTCCCGACAACAGCACGACCAGGACCAGGATCAACGCCAGCAGGCCGGCGCCTCCGGCTACCCATACCCAGATGGGCCAGCGACTCTCGCTCCGATCGCGCTCGATGCGCTCGCGCAGATCTGCCAGTTCCCCTGGCGCCTGGTGCTCCCGCTCGATGCGGTCGATTTCGCGTAAGGCCTGCCTGTAGCGCTCCTGCCGCCGCAACGTCTCGACCGACTCGCGTTCGAGCGCTAGGGCGTTCTGGCGAGCTGCCTGCCGCCGCGTCTCCTCGACCCCAGCCTTGGCCTGCTGGTACGCGGCGAGCACGTCGGAGTCCGCGGGCGCTAGATCGCGCGCCCGGCCCAGCTCGCGCACGGCATCTTCGTGCCTGCCCTCGGCGAGCGCACGACGACCTGCCTCGAGGTGCTCCCGCGACTTCGCATGCCGCTGCTCCTGCGACGCCGCGTCCACCCGTTCACGCAGAGCGAGGAACGGCTCGGCGCCGAACCGATCCTCGGCCGCTTCCAGCATTCGTGCTGCCTCCGCCGCGTCACCGCTCGCGAGGCGTTCCTCGATCCCCAGGCGCCAGGCGCCCGCGGCGCGCTCGCCCGCGCGCAGCCGGACGTCGTCCTGGGCAGCCTTCAGCCGCTGTTCCAGGTCCAGCGGGAGGTCGTCGCGAGGCGCCAGCTCGAGATCGGCGGCTGCCTCTTCGAACCGCTCTTCCGACAGGTGCCCGTACGCCGCATGGAGGCGTCTCTCGGCATCGGCCCACTGGCGCTCCAGTCGTCGCAGGCGTTCGATCTGCTGCGCGACGTAGGGGTCGCCGTCGAGGGTGCCCAGCCCCGCCCGTCCGACCGCTCCCTGCGCACCTCCCAGGTCGCCATCCCTCAGGCGAGTCTCGAGCTCCTGAGCCAGTCGCTGACGCGCGGCGGTGACGATTCGATCCCGCTCTGTCGCATCGAGTGCCTCGCGTAGCTCGGCGAGCATGGCCTCTGCCGACCCGGGGTCGCTGGCGCCGAGAGCCAACGCCTCCTCGAGCACCGGGATCGCTTCCTCGCGACGACCCTCCTCCCCGAGCGTTCGGGCCCGCTCGAGCGCCGCGGCGAACTGCGCGTCGCGGTCCTGCTGCTCCCGCTGCGCGAACTCGTCCCACAGCGCGTAGAGCTCTTCGCACTCCCCGGCGGTTCCCTGCGCCCCGATCAAAGCGTCGCGCGCCTCTTCCCAGGACCGCTGGTCGAACAGACCGCGAACCCGCTGGGCGCAATCGTCGAGCCACCGACTTCGCTCCTCGTGAGCGCGCCGCAGGCCCAGCTCCGCGCCGTAGCGCCGTTGCATGTCGGTCAACGAGGCATCTCCGGGGAGCAGCGCTACCGCCTCGTCGAGCAATCGGCTCGCGGACTCGACGTCTCCGCGATCGCGCAGACGAACGGCCTCTTCCCTCAGGTAGCGCGCACGCAGCACCGACTGCTGTGCTGTCAGCGCGCGCACCAGCGCCCGTACCCCTTCGTGCCGCGGCTCGAGCTGCACCAGGCCCTCGACCAGCCCGACGGCCTCCTGGAGCTTGCCCTGCTCCGCCAGACCGCGAGCCCGCTCGAGCTCGGTCTCGATCTGGCGCGCTCTGTGGTGTCGAGCTTCCTCTCCGTCGAGCTCCGCGAGCAGGCCCCGAGCCCCTGCGTCGGCAGGATCGCGCCGCAGCGCCTCCGTAACCTTCGCGCGGGCTCCCGCGAAGTCGTTGGCCTCGAGCGCGACGCGCGCGTCTCCCAGCAGGACTTCGAGCGTTTGCGGCGGTGGCGGCGTCGCGCGTTGGGCCGGGAACACGTCGCGCAGCGCCGCGGCGGCTTCCGCGCCCGCCGCCGCGCGCTCCGCGGTGTCGAGCCGGCGCCACTCGAGGATCTGCTTCGCAGCGTCTAGACCTTCCTGCGCCTTGTGCAGCCCCACAGCCTGCAGCCGCTCGATGAGCTCCGCGGCCGAGGCAGGTCGCTGCTGCGGGTCCTTCGACAGGGTCAGCAGCACGAGCTCGCGGACTCGGGCGGGCACCCGCCCGGTCGGATCGCTCTTCTCGAAGGGCAACACCGGCTGGTAGAGGTGTCCCACGATGTAGGACGACACGTCGCGTCCGGAAATCGGGAACTGACCGGTCAGCAGTTGGTAGAGAACGATGCCGAAGGAGTAGAGGTCACACCGGGCGTTCGCCTTGTCGGAGCCTTGCTGGAAGCTCTCGGGTGCCGCGTAGCGCACCTTGCCGAGGAAGGTGTCGGCCTTGGTCAGCGTGCTCTTCGAGCCGACGCGCTTCGCGATGCCCAGGTCGATGAGCTTGACCATCGGGCGACCATCGAAGTCCGCCGTCAGCATCAGGTTGTCGGGCGAGATGTCGCGATGCACCAAGCCACGCTGGTGCAGATAGTCGAGCGCACGCAGCGTTTGCAGCGCGAGCTCGCAGGTCAGGCTCACCGGCAGGCTGGCGTGCCGATCGAGGACCTCCTGCAACGACAAGCCATCGATGTACTCGATGACCATGTAGCGCGCGCCGTTCTCGTCGACGCTGAAGTCGTAGAGCTGCGCGATGTTGGGGTGGCGCAGCCGGATGGCGTGTCGCGCCTCGCGCACGAAACGCTTCCCGAGCTCTGCGTCGTCCTCGATCTGGGCCCGCATCATCTTGATGACGCGCACCTCGTCGAGGAACTGATGGCGCACCTTGTAGATGGCGCCCATGCCGCCCTCGCGCAGCTTCTCTAGGATCTCGTACTTGCCCTCGAGCTGTGGCAGTTCGGCGGTCACGCGACGGTCCTCGGAAGCTGCGACTCGGGGGGCGCCGCGGTCACTGCGGGGCCGGTAGGTCGACGACGGTCGGAACGGCAGGCGGCACCGAGCCGAAGAACTGGACGAATCGCGGCGAGAACGGCAGGCCGGACAGGTCGAGCTCCGGCGCGAGCTGGCGGCAGGCAGCGACCTGCTGGCGGGCCGACTCGAGGAGCTGGGGCTCGCGCTCGCCGTTGCGCTGGTACAACGCGAAAGAGGCCGCTGCGCCGAGCAGGTATCGCGCTACCTCCACACGTGGACCGCCGGTCGGTACGGAATCGAGCGAGCGCAGGGCCCGGCCATAGTCCGCCCCAAAGAGCGCGCGCGCAGATTCCTCCAGCGCGAAGGGCACCGGGTCGAACACCGTCGGCTCTGCGGGCCTCGCGGTCGGCGGCGACGCCGTGGAGGAAGACGCAGGGGAGGACGCTGAGGAGGACCTGGAGGGGGACGAGGATGCTTGGCGGGGCGAGGACCGAGTCGGCTCGGGCGACAGGGCAGCGCCTCTCGCCTGCGGAATGCCGGCCGGAACCGTGGACGTGCGCGACGGTGGTGGCGCGGCCTGGGGTGCCAGAGCGGCGAGCCCGCGGTCGAGATCGGCCCGCAGCCGCTCCAGCTCGGGCACTGGGACCTGCTCGTCGACTCGAGCCGCAAGGTCCGTCAACCTGCGGAGCTCTCCTCCCCCGCCGTCGGTCGGCCGCGCCGTAGCCAGCCGTTCGGCGCCGCGCCGGCGCAGCTCCTCGAGGGCATCGAGGACCAGACGCTGCCGATTCCGCAAGCTCCCCACTCGCGCCGCGAGCTCCCGTTGCAGACGCTGCAGCTCACCAGCCTGCGCCACGACGCGGCGCTCGACGATCTGCATGGCGCCAGCCTCGGCGGAGCGGTCCGCGAGAATCCCACGAGCATCGCCGATCACTCCCTCGGCGGTCGCGATGCGACCGGCGACCGGCGCTTCCAGCTCCGCCGCCGATAGCCGCTCGACCTCCCCGCGCACGTTGGCGACGAACGCCCTAGCCTCCTCGGCCTTGACCAGCGACGCCGCCAGGCGCTGGCGAGCGAGCGCGGATTGCCTCTGGGCCGGCGACTGACCCCAACCCACCTGGGCCACGAGCACCGCCAGCACGGTCACCGCAAGCGATGCCCGCCAAGTTTCGAGTCGTTCGCGCGCTGCAGCCACGTCGTTACAGACCGCGGGACGCCCTCCGAGCCGGCAACTCCCGCAACGTCCGACACTCCCGAGGTATCAACGGATCCTAGCCGGAGAACCGGCCGCCGGCGACTAGCAGCCTGTGGTGAAACCCGCGTGAGGCTGCGCGCGGGGATCTGCGGCCGCTGGCAAGGCGTGGCCGACGAACGCGATGCGGTGCCATCGTGCAGGAGGCCCAACGCAGTCGGGGTCACGAAACCCCCGCGCCCCGAGCGGTTGGGGCGGCGACCCCAGTCCGAGCCAGCCGACACGGCCCGCCCATCCCGCCGAGTCGGGATAGGCTGCAATATCAAGGTTCGGGCGTCGCCCGGCTAGCCCGTCCAGCTCGGGGCCTCGACTCCCCAGAGACGATCCGCAGCCGACCGAACGTGGAGCTCCCCATGGCCGTTGCCGAACGTATCCCCAGCGCCGCGACGCGCATCACCACCGAGCCGCTTCCCGGGTCGCGCAAGGTCCACGTGGAGGGCTCGCACCCCTCGATCCGCGTACCGATGCGGGAGATCGTCCAGACGCCGACCCGCGAGGCCGGAACCGGCCAGACGAGCGCGAACCCCCCGATCCTGGTCTACGACGCTTCCGGTCCCTACACCGACCCCGCGGCACGGATCGACGTCCGGCGAGGGTTGCCGCCACTGCGCGAGAGCTGGATCCTCGACCGCGACGACATCGAACCGCTCGAGGCGCCGAGCAGCGGCTTCGCCGGTCAGCGTGCCGTCGACCCCCGCGTCGCAGACCTGCGCTTCCCCGCCGCGCGCCGCGTGCTGCGCGCCAAGCCCGGCGCCCGTGTGACGCAGATGTGCTACGCGCGCCGGGGCGTGGTCACCCCGGAGATGGAGTTCGTCGCGATTCGCGAGAACCTGCGCCGCGCTCGCGCCCGCGAGGACCTGCGCGAGCTCGAGGCGCGACACCCGGGAGAGTCCTTCGGGGCCGCGATCCCCGAGGAGATCACGCCGGAGCTCGTGCGCTCGGAGCTGGCGCGGGGCCGCGCCATCCTGCCCGCGAACGTCAACCACCCCGAGCTCGAGCCGATGGCCATCGGCCGGAACTTCCTGGTGAAGATCAACGCCAACATCGGCAACTCGGCGGTGACCTCGTCGATCGAGGAGGAGGTCGAGAAGCTGGTGTGGGCGATCCGCTGGGGCGCCGACACGGTGATGGACCTCTCCACAGGCAAGAACATCCACGAGACGCGCGAGTGGATCATCCGCAACTCACCGGTGCCGATCGGCACCGTCCCGATCTACCAGGCGCTCGAGAAGGTGAAGGGCAAGGCCGAGGACCTGACCTGGGAGGTCTACCGCGACACGCTGATCGAGCAAGCCGAACAGGGTGTGGATTACTTCACCGTGCACGCCGGCGTGTTGCTGCGTTACATCCCGATGACCGCGAAGCGGCTCACGGGCATCGTCTCGCGCGGCGGCTCGCTCATGGCGAAGTGGTGCCTTTCGCACCACCAGGAGAGCTTTCTCTATCCGCACTTCGAGGAGATCTGCGAAGTCATGAAGGCGTACGACGTGAGCTTCAGCCTGGGCGATGGCCTCAGGCCCGGCTCGGGCTACGACGCCAACGACGAGGCGCAGCTTTCTGAACTAAGGACCTTGGGGGAACTGACAACCATCGCCTGGAAGCACGACGTGCAGGTGATGATCGAGGGGCCGGGGCACGTGCCCATGCAACTGATCAAGGAGAACATGGACCTCCAGCTGAAGGAGTGCCACGAGGCGCCCTTTTACACGCTGGGACCGCTCACCACCGACATCGCGCCCGGCTACGACCACATCACCAGCGCCATCGGGGCGGCGCAGATCGGCTGGTACGGC
>DATLFI010000096.1:0-40723 GCA_035524895.1 Thermoanaerobaculia bacterium
ACGCGGCGTTGCTGCGTCAGGCTTTCGCCCATTGCGCAATATTCCCCACTGCTGCCTCCCGTAGGAGTCTGGACCGTGTCTCAGTTCCAGTGTGGCCGATCACCCTCTCAGGCCGGCTACCGATCGTCGCCTTGGTAGGCCGTTACCCCACCAACTAGCTAATCGGGCGCGGGTCCCTTCAGGAGCGACAGCTTGCTTGCGCAGTCGCCACCTTTCCTCGGGCGGCCGAAGCCGCCGGAGCGTATGCGGTATTAGCCCGAGTTTCCCCGAGTTATTCCCCACTCCTGAGCAGGTTACCCACGTGTTACTCACCCGTTCGCCGCTCTACTTGCAGCCCGAAGGCTGCTTTCGCGCTCGACTTGCATGTGTTAGGCACGCCGCCAGCGTTCATTCTGAGCCAGGATCAAACTCTCCAGTTGAATCCTGCAGTGCGCCGGTTGGACCGGGCACCTCTTGTCGGAATCGTGTGGTAGTTACTAGTTCTTTCCTTGACGCCACTACCGGGACGCCAAGGAACTGGCGTTGATTGAATCCTCTATTCAGTTTTCAAAGAACCGCTGCCCCCCCGCGGAGGCGAAAGAACATCGTAGACCAGGGTGACCCGCCTGTCAAGCAACCGACGATCCGGTAGCCGAACAGTCGAACGAGGCAGTCATTCTGGGCCCGTTCTGGACCCGCCTCGCCCTAGACCCTGCTCCGTCAACGCGCCGGCCTAGTTGCCGCCAAGGACCCGAGCACTGAGCCGGTCGGCTGACCTTGCCAGGGTGTGGGCCTCGTAGAACGAGGCGCGAAGACGGGTATCCTACGCCGTCGGCTCCGCCGTCGTCAAGGCCTTCCGCAGACGGAATCCCGAGGCCTTCCGCAGACGGAATCCCGAGGCCTTCCTCACGCGGAATCACGGGCTCGGAAGACCACTCGGCGGCCGATCACCCGCCACTTCTCCCCGACCAGCCGGCCCAGCGCCTCGGGGAAGGCCCGGTGCTCCTCCTGCAGGATTCGTTGCGCCAACTCTTCGGGGCTGTCGTCGTCCAGCACCGGGACGACTCGCTGCACCACTATCGGCCCGCTGTCCACCCCTTCGTCGACGAAGTGGACCGTACAGCCCGAAACCTTGACACCGTGCTTCAACGCTTGGCGTTGCGCGTCTCTTCCCGGGAAGGCCGGCAGCAGGCTGGGGTGGACGTTGAGGATGCGTTCGCGGTAGTGGCGGACGAACTCCGGAGAGAGGATCCTCATATAGCCCGCGAGACAGATCCAGTCGGCCCGGACCTCGTCGAGATCCGCGATCACGCGACGCTCATGAGCCGACCGATCCTCACCGGCCAAACGAGGAATCGCTGCGACTCGCACGCCGAAGCTCCGCGCCCTCTCGAGACCCGGCGCGGACTCGACGTCGCTCACCACCAGCTCGACGCTGGCCCTCAGGTCGCCGCGAAGCACGGCCTCCTGGATCGCCACGTAGTTCGAGCCGCGGCCCGACAGCAGCACCGCGAGTCGAGCCGGTGGGCTCACTCCACGACTCCGGTCGACTCGGAGCCTGAAAGGTCGTACACCACCCCGCCTGCACCCGGTTGCACCGTGCCGATCGGCATCCCCTTGGTGCCGTTGTCGCGCAGCGCCGCGAGCAAGGACCCCAAGGCATCCGGAGCGACCGCGAGCACCATGCCTATGCCCATGTTGAACACCCGCAGCATCTCTTCGTCGGAGATGCCGCCCCACTCTTGGAGCCACAGGAACTCGTCCGGGATGCTCCAGCTTCCGACCCGAACCAGCGCGTGTGTCCCATCGGGCAGCACCCGTGGCAGGTTGTCGGTGAGCCCGCCCCCGGTGATGTGGGCCATCGCGTGGAGGCCCGGGTGCTCGAGGAGACCTCCCAACGCTCCAAGATAGGACAGGTGCGGAGAGAGCAGGAAGTCCCTCATCGTCCTGCGCGGACTGCCCGGAAAGGCGCTGTCGAGGGACAGGCCCTTCTCGTCGAAGAGAACCCGCCGCGCCAGCGAGTAGCCGTTGGTATGAGGACCCGCGGATGGCAGGCCGACCAGCACGTCGCACGGACGGACCCGCTCCCTGCCGAGCATGACCGCGCGGTCGACCACGCCGACAACGAAGCCCACGAGCTCGTAGTCACCTCGAGGGTAGAAGCCCGGCATCTCGGCAGTCTCGCCACCGAGCAGGGCGCACGCGTTCTCACGGCAGCCGGCCGCGACCCCGCGCACGAGCTCCACCATGCGCTCCGCCTCGAGGACGCCGCAGCCCACGTAGTCGAGGACGAACAGCGGCCGCGCGCCCTGCACCAGGATGTCGTTCACGCAGTGGTTGACCAGGTCGCGGCCGACGGTCGAGTAGTCGCCAGCCAGCCGCGCCACGACCAGCTTCGTACCCACGCCGTCTGCCGAGGCCACCAATACCGGCTCGGCCATCCCCCGAAGGTCGGGGAGGAACAACCCTCCGAACCCGCCGATCTCGCCGAGCACCCCCCGGGTGGCGGTCGATCGAACCAGCTCCCGGATCCCGGCGAGGGCGCGCTCCTGCTCGTCGATGTCGACGCCGGCGCGCGCGTAGGCGCTCGACGGTTCCCTGCTGGTCACGGCAACGACTGTATCAACGACGCGGACGCTGCGGCTCACTCCACGCAGGCTGGTAACGTCGCTCGCCGTGCCAGCCTCGCTCTCACCACCCGACGCCGGTCTCAAGCTCAGCGTCATCGTCCCCGTATTCAACGAGCGCTACCTCGTCCGCGAGCTGCTCGATCGGGTGACCGGGGCCGTGGTGCCCGGCCTCGGCTCGCTCGAGGTCATCGTGGTGGACGACGCCTCCACCGACGGCACCGGCGCCGTGCTCGAGGAGCTGGCCGCCACCAACCCGCCCTGGCTGACGCTCTTGCGGCAGCCAAACAACATGGGCAAGGGCGCCGCGCTGCGGCGTGGCATCGCCGCTGCGACGGGCGACCTGGTGGTCTTCCAGGACGCCGATCTGGAGTACGACCCTCGCGACTTCGCCGCCCTCGTACAGCCGTTCCTCGAGGACGGTGCCGACGTGGTCTACGGCTCGCGCTTCGCGCCGCGCTCGCGCCGCCGGGTGCTGGACTTCCGCCACACCTGGGGCAACCGACTCATCACGCTGCTCTCGAACCTGTTCACGGACCTCGACCTCACCGACGTCGAGACCTGCTACAAGATGTTTCGCGCTCCGCTGCTGCGCTCGATCCCGATCCGGTCGAACGACTTCGCGATCGAGGTCGAGCTGACGGCCAAGATAGCCAAGCGCGATTGCCGGATCTTCGAGGTGCCGATCAGCTATCTCGGACGCACCTACCAGGAGGGCAAGAAGATCGGCTGGCGCGACGCCTGGAGAGCGCTGCGGGCGATCGTACGCTTCGCGGTCGTGCACGACCTCTACGTCGAGGACGAGCACGGCTCTCACGTGCTCGACGACCTCGAGCGAGTCCGCGCCTTCGCCGGCTGGATGGCCAGAACGGTGCATCCGCACATCGGCGCCCGAGTGCTCGAGCTGGACGCGGGGATGGCCACCGTGACTTCGCGCCTGCTGCCACGCGACCGCTACGTCGTCGCCGAAACCAACCCGCACTATCTCGACTACCTGCGCAACTTCGCTCGCGGCAAGCCATACATCGAGGTGGCGCGCATCGACCCCGACGCGCCGGACGACCTCGGGCCCTGGGCTGGCCAGTTCGACACCGTGCTCTGCCTGAGCGTCCTGGAGCACCTCGCCGATCCCGAGAGCGCGCTCCGGCGGATGGGCGAGGCGCTGCGTCCCGATGGCCGCCTGATCCTCTACGTCCCTGCCGGACCTCGCCTCTACTCCAGCCTCGACACGGTCTCCGGACACCGCCGCCGCTACGACGAGAGGCTGTTGCGTGAGCAGCTCGCGACCGCCGGCCTGTCGCTGAGCGAGCTTCGTCAGTTCAACCGAATCTCGAAACCAGCGTGGTGGATCAACGGCCGCCTCCTTCGGCGCCGCCGCTTCGGGCGAGTGCAGCTCAAGCTGTTCGATGCCGCGATGCCGTTGGTGCGGCGAGTCGACCGATTCCTGCCGTGGGACGGCCTGGGGCTGGTCGCGGTTGCGAAGAAGACCGCAGATTCGCCGACCGCGGCGGCCTTGTGAGCTTGCTCCGGCGCGATCGGCGAGCGACCCCGCGCTACTCCTCGGCAGAGCGGATCGGGAACAGCTCGGCCTGACGCCGGTCCTCCTCGCTGATCGGCACGCGGTACTCGCCGGTCCAGCAGGCGGTGCAGTAGCTGTCGGGCCGATCGCCGAGCGACCCGAGCAGACCGTCGAGCGACAGGTAGGCCAGGCTGTCGGCACCCAGGAGCTCGCGGATCTCCTCGACGCTCTTGGCCGCAGCGATGAGCTCCTCGCGCGTGGGCATGTCGATGCCGTAGTGGCACGGCCACCGCGTCGGCGGACACGAGATCCGCATGTGGACCTCGCTGGCCCCGGCATCGCGCACGAGCTTCACGATCTTCGGCGCGGTGGTGCCGCGAACGATCGAGTCATCGACCAGGACGATCCGTTTGCCCTCGACGAGGTCGCGCACGGGGTTGAGCTTGACCTTTACTCCGAAGTGCCGGATCGACTGCTTGGGCTCGATGAAGGTGCGTCCTACGTAGTGGTTGCGGATCAAGCCGAACTCGAGCGGCAAGCCCGACTCCTGGCTGTACCCGAGCGCTGCGAACAGGCCGCTGTCCGGGATCGGCACTACCGAATCGGCGGGTGCCGGCGCTTCGCGCGCTAGCCGCCGGCCCATCAGGAGACGCGCACGGGAGACCGCCGTACCGAAGACCTCGCTGTCGGGGCGCGCGAAGTACACGTGCTCGAAGGCGCAGCGGGTCGGACGCGGCGTCTGCGGGATGCGGTAGCTCTCGACCTGATCACCCCGCGCCACGACCACTTCGCCGAGCAGCAGCTCGCGCCGCGGCTGCGCCCCGATGAGGTCGAAGGCGCAGCTCTCCGAAGCAAAGCACGGGTAGCCCTCGTAGTCGCCCAGAATCAGCGGCCGGAAACCCCAGGGATCGCGCGCCGCGATCAAGCCGTCGTCGGTGACCATCAGCAGCGAGTAAGCGCCCTCCACTTCGGAGAGGGCCACCAGCAGCGATTCGACCAAGCTCGGTCGTGGGTTGCGCGCCACCAGGTGCAGGATCACCTCGGTGTCGCTGGTAGTCTGGAAGATCGAGCCCTCGCGCTCGAGGCGAGAGCGCACCTGGACCGCGTTCGTCAGGTTGCCGTTGTGCACCAGCGCCAACGGGCCCATCGAGGTCTTGACCACGATCGGCTGCGCGTTGCGGATCACGCTCGAGCCGGCAGTCGAGTAGCGGGTGTGTCCGATCGCGCGCCCGCCCGGAAGCCGAGCCAACACGCCGGCCCGAAAGATGTCGGCGACGTGGCCCATGCCGCGCTCGACGTGCATGGTGGCGTCGTCCCACGACACGATGCCCGCGCTCTCCTGGCCGCGATGCTGGAGCGCGTAGAGACCAAGGTAGGTCAGGTTGGCCGCGTCGCCGAGGCCCTCGATGCCGAAGATGCCGCACATAGATCGTCGTCAGCGCGAAGACTTCAGAGACCGAGCGCCCGGGGCAATGCCGCGCGCCACGCCGCGTGGAGCCGCGCGACCGGCGCTTCGACCGTCCCGCCCTCGAATCGTACTCGGAGCTCCTCGCCGGCCACCTCGCCGGCGTGCATCGCGGGTACCCCCAGCCGCTCCGCCGTCGCGAGCAGCACGTCGAGGTGCTCGCCTGCGACCGCCAGCACGGCGCGGGCTTGACTCTCGGAGAACAGACCCAGCGGCGAGAGCGATGTCCGAAGGCGGCACCCCAGGCCACGAGCAAGGGTCATCTCGGCCAACGCCACCAGCAGACCGCCCTCGGCGACATCGTGACAGGCGCGCACCCATCCCATCGAGAAAGCCTGCCGCATCAGCGTCCCGAGTGCGCGCTCGGCTAGCAGGTCGACGCGCGGCGGGAGTCCTTGCTCGACAGCGTGCAACAGTCGCTGGAACGCCGACCCGCCCAGTTCCTCGCGATCCGCGCCCAACAGCACTACTTGCTCCCCCGGCTCGCGGAAGACGCCACGGCGACAGGTTCCGGCGTCGAGATCGAGCCGTTCGATCCAGCCCACCATCGCCACCGTCGGCGTCGGGTGGATGGACCGACCCTCGGTCTCGTTGTAGAGCGACACGTTGCCGGACACCACCGGGACGTCGAGCGCGCGGCACGCCTCGGCCATCCCGGCGATGCACTCGCGGAGCTGCCAAGCGATGTCCGGCCGCTCCGGGTTGCCGAAGTTGAGACAGTCTGTCAGCCCTATCGGCAGCGCCCCGGCGCAGGCCAGATTGCGGGCCGCCTCCGCGACCGCCTGGCGACCGCCCTCGCGGGGATCGAGGTAGCAGAAAACGGGGTTCACGTCGGACGTGAGAGCCAGGCCGAAGTGCGTTCCCTTGAGCCGAAGCACCGCCGCGTCGGCTCCCGGTCCCACCACGGTGTTGCTGCGCACCGTCGAGTCGTACTGACTGTGGATCCAGGACTTGTCCCCGAGCTCGGGGGTGCTCAGCAACGCCTCGAGCGCCGACGCGGGATCCGTCGGTGGGGGCACGACGACAGGCGCCTGGCGCGCCGCCAGGTCGGCCGGCGGAAGCGCTTCGCGTTCGTAGACCGGCGCCTGATCTACGAGCGCGGCGACAGGCACGTCGGCATAGACGCCACCGTGCATGCGGATCACGCCACGGCCTCCCGATGTCACGGCCCCCACGGGCACGACCTCGAGCCCCCAGCGACGGAAGACCTCTTCGACCGCCTCCTCCCTGCCACGCTCGACCACCAGCACCATGCGTTCCTGCGACTCGGAGAGCATGAGCTCGTAGGGCGAGAGCCCGGGCTCACGAAGCGGCACCCGTTCGAGCTCGAGTTGGAAGCCGGTGCCGGCGCGCGCGGCCATCTCGAAGCATGAGCTGGTCAGCCCGGCGGCGCCCATGTCCTGGATGCCGACCACGACTCCGGTGCGCATCGCCTCCAGACACGCTTCCAGCAGCACCTTCTCCGTGAACGGATCGCCGACCTGCACCGTCGGCCGTTTGGCCTCGCTCTCGGCGTCGAAGGACTCCGAGGCCATGGTGGCGCCATGGATGCCGTCACGGCCGGTGCGGCTGCCGGCGTAAAGGATCGGGTTGCCGACCCCAGCGGCGCGGCCGCTGAAGATCTGCTCCCGGCGGCACACGCCGAGAGCGAAGGCGTTGACCAGGATGTTGCCGTCGTAGGAACGATGGAAGCCGGTCTCGCCCCCGACGGTGGGGATGCCGACGCAGTTGCCGTAGTCGCCCACTCCGCGCACGACGCCGTCGACCAAGTGGCGCATTCGCGGCGCCGAGAGGTCGCCGAACCGCAGCGAGTCGAGACAGGCGATCGGACGAGCGCCCATCGTGAAGACATCACGCAGGATGCCGCCGACTCCGGTTGCCGCGCCCTGGTATGGCTCGATGAAGCTCGGGTGGTTGTGGCTCTCCATCTTGAACGCCGCCACCCAACCGTCCCCTAGCTCGACTACCCCCGCGTTCTCGCCCGGCCCCTGAACCACCCTGTCCCCGCGCGTGGGGAAGGTCCGCAGCCAGACCTTCGAAGACTTGTACGAGCAATGCTCCGAGTAGAGCGCCGAGGCGATGCCGAGCTCGGTGTAGCTGGGGCCGCGGCCCAGCACCCGCTCCAGCAGCTCGTACTCGCCCTCGGTGAGCCCGTGGCGAAGCGCGAGCTGGAGGTCGACCGCCGGCTCGTCGAGCCTGGACGCGCCGGCTCCGCTCAACGAAGGACCTCTGCCGCTCCAGCGCCGACCCCGGCGGCCACCCCGGCGAGCAGGCTCTGAAACAGCCACAGGCCGGCCACGTTCCCGAGCACCGCTTCGGCGGCACGCTCCGGGTGGGGCATCAGCGCGCACACGTTGCCCGCCTCGTTGCAGATGCCAGCGATCGCGCGGGCGGAGCCGTTCGGGTTCGCCGCGTCGTCGAGCGCTCCTCGCGGATCAACGTAAGTGAACACCACCTGTCGATTCGCCTCCAGCCGATCGAGCTCGGCCTCGCTGTGCACGTAGTTGCCCTCGGCGTGCGCGATCGGCATACGCAACACCTGACCGACTTCGCAACAGCGAGTGAACGGCAGGTCGTTGCGCTCCACCCGCACGTGTACGTCGCGGCTCGAGAAGCGAAGGTCGCGGTTACGCAGCATGGCCCCTGGCAGCAGCCCGCTCTCGAGGAGGATCTGGAACCCGTTGCAGATGCCGAGCACCAGCCCGCCTCGGTCCGCGTGCCTCCTCACCGCGGCCATCACCGGCGACAGCGCGGCCATCGCGCCGGCGCGCAGGTAGTCGCCGTACGAGAAGCCGCCGGGCAGGACGATCAGATCGCAGCCGCCGGCATCCGAGCTCTCGTGCCACAGCCAGTCCACCGGCTGGGCGAGCACGTGCGCCAGGACGTGGTAGACGTCGTGGTCGCAGTTGCTTCCCGGGAAGACCACGACTCCAGCCCTCACGGCTCTGCCTCCTCCAGCTCGAACCAGAAGTCCTCGGTGATGGGGTTCGCCAGCAACCGGCGCCCCATGTCAGAGAGGATGTGCTCGGCCCCGGCCTGGTCGTCCGCACGCAGCTCCACCTCGAAGCTCTTGCCGGCGCGCACCGCTTCGACGGTCGCGAAGCCGAGACGCGAGAGTGCCGAGGCGATGGCCTTGCCCTGCGGGTCGAGGATCTCGCGCCGCGGGTAGACCATCACGCGCGCTCGATATCGTCGCTGAAGCCCGGGCGCCGTGCCTGCGGTTTTGTTTGGTGCGCTCAGGGTCGGGACTCGCTGCGCGACGAAGTGAACGATCAGACCGCCATCCAGGGTGTGGGTTCGAACTGGCCGCTCAGCTCCACCCTCGAGGTGCTGCCCGCCCGCTCGACCGCCGCGGCGACCGCCTCGAAGGCGAGGGCGGGCACGTTGTTGATCCGGGACAGATGATAGAGCACCACGGTGTGCAGTCCGTCAGCCAAGAGTACCCTGACGCTAGCGGCTGCTTCGACGTTCGAGAGATGACCCTGGGTTCCGGCCACCCGTTGCTTCAGACTCCAGGGGTAGGGTCCCTGCCGGAGCATCGCGAGGTCGTGGTTGCTCTCGATCACCAGCGCCGAGAGGTCACGCAGCCTGGCCCATACGCTCGCCGTGGCCTCGCCGAGATCGGCAAGCAGCCCGAGTCGCCGTCCGGCGTCGTCCTCGACCACGACGCCGACCGGTTGGCGGGCGTCGTGGGACACCGGGAAGGTCTCCAGCCGTAGGCCCGCAACCTCGAGTCGAGCTTCCGGACGCAGAGGCGTCGCGCCACAGAGCTGGCGCAGCCAGGGTCCGCCGAGAGTGCCGCGGGTGCCGTACACCGGTATCCGGTAGCGAGCGGCGAACCGCGGCGCTCCACGGCAATGGTCGGCGTGCTCGTGGGTGAGCACGATCGCCTCGATCGAACGAGGCTCCACGCCTACGGCCCGCAGCCGGCGCTCCAGCTCCCTGCAGGCGAACCCGGCATCGATCAGCACCCGCCGGCCTCGGGACTCGACCACCAGGCTGTTGCCGCTGCTGCCCGATCCCAGAACGACGAACCGGGTGAGGCTGGCCATGTTCGCCGCACCGTCCCCTATCGACTCGGCGGCGAGCGCGGGCGGCGGCTCGAACAGGGAGAGCTGTCGTGCGGCCGTCAACCGGTCTCCGGTGGCTTCGCCAGCATCAGAGATTCTGCGCGATCAGAACCAGGGGGCGCTCCGGTGCTGGGAGTCTCGGAACGCTGCGAGCGCTCAGAGGTCGTACACGCGATCCTGTTCCAGGAAGCCGACCGAACGGTGGCCTGTCGCGGCTACCTCTCGCCGAATCGACTCGATGCAGGCCGGCTTCATGTGGTGGATGAGAACAGGCACGTCGCGCTGCAGCTTCTCCAGCTCCAGCTCGAGCGAGCGGGGGCTCAAGTGCCCCGAGTCGTCGGCGACCTGCTGGCGAGCGTTGTCGAAGCTGACGTCGATGCAGATCGCCTTCAAATGCGGAGTCCGGTTCGCGATCTCCCAAAGCCGCTCGGTCGGCCCCGTGTCGCTCGACCACAGCAACGCGGCGTTGCCCTGTTCGACCAGGAATCCGTGCGTCGGCACGACGTGGTTGACCTCGATCGGCGTGAACGTGACGCTGCCGATGCGAAAAGGCACCTCGGTCTCGAACACGTGGAAACGGATCGCCGGCACCAGGTGGTTCGGCAGCCGCGAGAAATCGGGCCAGGTGGCGCTATTGAAGAGGTGCCGGCGCACCGAATGGATCGTCGCCTCCGAGCCGTGGACGTCGAGGCCGTCACCGCGGCTGAAGATGTTGTCGACCAGAAAAGGCAGCGTCGCGGTGTGGTCCATGTGCGAGTGGGTCAGCACCACGGAGCGGACCTCGAGCTGACGCTCTAGCGTGAGCGTCTTGGACAGGCACCCCGCGTCGAGAGCGGTAGCTCCCTCGACCAGGAGTCCGGTGAGGTGACATTGCGGACTCTCTCCGCCGTAGCAGCCGAGCACTTCTATACGCATCGTGGCCGGACAGATTGTAGCCCGGACCCTCCAGGAGCGCGCCATGCTCCCGTGGACCGTCCCGCCTGTGGGTCACGGATCCTCTCTTCCGAACCCGCGGAGGCTCAGCTCTCGCGCTGCGGTCCCGTGGTCGCTGCAACCTGCTCGGCCGGGCTCGGCTGGCGAGAAGCCCCGATCTCACCCTCGTCGAAGGCCGACCGGAAGGCCACCACGACCCGCGGGCAGAACTGCCGGCCCGCCTCGCGCTCGATCTCGTCGAGAGCCTTCCCCGGTGCGCGGCCCTTGCGGTAGGGACGGTCGGTCGTCATGGCATCGAAGGAGTCTGCAACTGCGATGATTCTCGCCAACGGCGGTATCTCGTCTCCGCACAAACCGTCCGGATAGCCCAGCCCATCGGTTCGCTCGTGGTGATGGCGGATGCCTCCGAGCAACGCCCGCAGTTGGGCAATCGGCAGCACCAGATCGGCACCGTCGACCGGGTGACGTCGCATCAGCCGGGTTTCCTCGTCGTCGAGCGGTGACGGCTTCGAGAGCACGCGGTCGGGTGTGGCGATCTTGCCGATGTCGTGCAGCACAGCAGCGAGGCGCAGCTCTTCGAGCTCCTCGTCCCCCAGAGCCAGCCGGCGGCCGATGGCGAGCGAGTAGTCCACCACCCGGCGCACGTGGCCGCCGGTGTAGGGGTCACGACACTCCACCGCCTCGGCCAGTGCCGTCACGGTCTGCAGGAAGGTCTGCCGCTGAACCTGGTAGAGACGCGCATTCTCGATGGCGTTGGCCAGTGGCCCCGCCAACAGCTCCATCCGGCGCAGGTCGTCCGCGGAGAAGGCTTCGCGCTCGGTGGAGTTGAGCACCTGGAGGACCCCCACCACCCGTCCTCGCGCCACCAACGGCACCGATAGCAGGGACCGCGTGACGAACCCCGGAGTGGTGTCGCCACGCCAGCGCGGATCGGCGGTGACGTCCTCCACCACGTCCGCGCGACCGCTGCGGGCGACTTCCCCCACGATGCCCTCCCCCAAGGGCACCCGCAAGTCCCGGATGGTGGGCGCCGCGTGACCGCGAACCACGCGGAAGAACAGCTCGCCCCGGACCTCGTCGAGCTCCCATATCGAGCTGGTCTCGGCCCGGCAGAACTGCTCTACCTTGTCGAGCGCGAGGTGCAGCACGCGATCGAGCTCGAGCGTGCTGGCAAGCTCGACCCCGATCTCGAGCAGCGTCTCGTACTCCTGGAGGCGGCGCTCCAGGTCGTCGGCAGTAGCCATCGTTCTCGTGAGTTGCCCTGCGATTCTAACCCCACACAGGGCTGGATTCACGAACTGCCCGGGTCGCGAAGCGCCGACTCGACTCGTTGGCGGCGGGCTCAGAATCGCTGGCCGATCCAGAAGGAGCCGCGGGTGTCGCTCGAAGTCTCGAGATCCCAGGTTTTCGCGAAGTCGAAGTGTAGGTCGAGACCGAAGAACGAGATCGTGAAGCCAAAACCGTAGGCGGCGATCGCGTCCTGCAGCGTGTCCGTCTCGCTGTCGTAGAGTTCGAAGTCCTGGACGTCGGGGAACCAGGCGGCACCCACGTCGAAGAAGAGCCGGCCCTGGATGCCCTGGAAGCTGATGACCGGGGTCACGAAGTAGTCGATCAACGGGAATCGAAGCTCGACGTTGGTGAAGAATCCACGATCGCCGACCAGGTCGCGGAACTCGATACCGCGGACGGTGTCGTAGCCGCCGAAATAAACCGGGTTCGGGAAGTCGCCGCTACGCGAGGAGCCAAAGAACCGCATCGCGAAGCTCGTGCGGCGGCTCAGCGGAAAATACTTCCTGGCATCGAGCTCGACGGTCGAGGTCAGCGTCCCCGACTCGTCGATGTCGGGCGCCCAGCTGCCCGAGAATCGCACGCGGTGGCCGCCGCTGGGCCCCGCCACACTGAAGATGGTGGTGTCGCTGACCAGCGCCGCGCCGATCTGCGGGTAGTCGTCCTTGCGGGGCAGCAGAGTCGGAATGACGTTGCCGTCGTCGTCCAAGATGGGATTGCCGTCGGAATCGAACGCGAACGCCTGGATGTCGATGTCGCGCACGAAGTAGCCACCGGTCAGCTCGAAGCGCCGGTAGAAGCTAAAGGGATAGATCAGGCTCGCCGTGGCGCCAGTCAACTGGTAGGCGGAGCGAACGCGCTCGATCCTGCCGTCGAAGAAGTTGCGGCCGACGAAGAAAGTGTTGTCGTCGAACACCGTGGCGCCCCACTGCCAGCGCCGTGACAGGTCGTAGTAGCTGACCTGGAAGTTCGAGAAGCTCTCGATCGACTGGAACAGACCGATCAGACGGCGGTCGCCGAAGAAGTCGGAGAACTGGAGCACGATCTGACCCACCACGGTCTGGTCGTCGTCGATCGCGGCCACCGCGTCGGCATCCTCGAGGAAGAGCCGAAAGCCGCGCTTGGCCTCCTTCTTGGATTCGTCGATCGATACCAGGATGTCCGGCTCGAAGCGGGGGAGCTCCTCGGCAGTCGCGGTCGCCGAAGGTTCGAGCTGCGTGACCTGGAGCGGCTCCTCGATCTCGCTCTCGTAGAGGTCGAACCTACCCTTCCAGTAGCCCGTGTAGACCAGGCGGTCCGGCTCGCCGACACGACGCAACACCGCCGGCATGAAGGCACCGGTGATGGTGTTCGTGTACTGGGTGAGCTGCCGTGATTCCAGATCGAGGCCGTAGATGTTCTCCGCGCCGGTGCGGTCAGAGGTGAAGAAGATCCGCTTGCCGTCCGACGAGAAGACCGGGTCGGTGTTGACCCACTCGTCGTCGGTAACGCGCGTGCGCTGGCCGGTGTCGAGGTCGAGCAAGAAGATGTCCGAGCCCTCGTCGAGGACCGACACGAAGGCGAGCCGCTTGCCGTCCGGCGAGAAGGCCGGGGCGCCGTCGTAGATGTCCTCGGTCGTCAGGTTGCGGATCTCGAGGGAGTCGAGATCGAGCAGGAAGATGTCGAACTGGCCCGAGCGGTTGCCGGAAAACGCGATGGTCTTGCCGTCGGGGCTCCATGCCGGGGCGGTCTGCTGCTCCACCTCCATGTCGATCACGCGGCTGACTCCCCCGCGCAGGACGTCGACGATGGCGAGCGAGAATCCCGCCTCCTTGCGCACGAACGCGGCCAGGTAGTTACCGTCGGGGGAGAACGCGAGATCGTGGCCGTGCCTTCGTCCGGTCGTCAGATGCTGGCCGACGAAGTGGCGGAAGTCGGTGGTGAACTTGCGGGTCAGGTTGCGCAGCAGCCGGCGGTTCTGGGTATCGAACAAGACGATGTCGAGATCCTGACGGACAGTGCTGAAGGCCGCGACCAGGTCGCCCGACGGAGAGGCGACGGGAGACAGCTCCTGGCTGCCGCCCGCCTCGGTGCGAAACGGACGGCCGAAGTCGCTGGGCTCGCCGGTGGCGACCAGCTCCGGCAGGTACTTGCGGCGCAGCCAGCGGCGGAACTCGATGTCGAAGTCCTCGGGCTCGATGCGGAATGCCCGCTCGATGGCGCGTCCGACGCGCGCGCCGATGGTGTTGCGGAACTCGAACAGAAAATCGAGCACGCCGTCGCGCCCCCACCGTTCCTCCATGAAGTCGAAAGCGGCGTGGCCGAATCGATACGCGAAGAACCCCTGCACGTTGGTCTGGGTGACGGGCGGGATCAGGTCGTTTACCACCGCGTCGCGCAGGAACATGCGGTCCGAGGTGCTCTCGTCCTCGGCGTAGTAGCTCGCCATGCCCTCGACCAGCCAGGTCGGCGGATTGAGCGTGAGCGACTTGCCCAGGCTGCCGCCGAACAAGATGTGGTACTGGAAGATGTGCGTGAGCTCATGGAGGATCAGCTCATAGAGCTCGCGGTCCGGCAGGTCGATCGGCATCACCATCCTGAACCGAGCCGACGTCGCGAAGGCCGCGACGCCCTCCGGGATGAAGTTGAGGATGATGTTGTTCTGCAGGAACTCGGAGTGCGTGGCGAACAGGAGAAGCGGCGTCGGCTCCTGGATCTGGTAATCGAACTCGCGAGAGAGCCGGTCGTAGGCGCTCTCCGCCATCGACACCACCTTTTGCAACTGCGACTCCGACTTCGGGTAGTAGTACACCGAGAAGTGTGGGGAGTGGTACACGTGCCAATCGAAGGGTTCGTACCGCACCTTGTTCTTGCCGAAGTACTGCGCCGAAGCGGTCGCGACGCCGGTGGCCAGCAGGCACAGGGACAGCGCCACGACCCGACGCCAACTACTACGGATGCTGGGATTCACGGGGTGCTCCTTGCGGTATCGGGACGCCTGCCCGCGGGCCGGCCCCGGCTGGGCTCTGGCTTGGTTGCGCACCGCCGGTCATCGGGTGTGGAAAGCACCCGCGCCACGGGACGGCTCACTCTCGTCGCTCTCTTACTCGCTCAAGAGGATGCGGCTCGCCTCGACTTCCTTCTCGACGAAGATCCCTAGCAGCCGATCCTCCAGCGCATACAGGTTCTCGAACATGCCGCGCAACGGGTCGGCCTTCTCGCCCTCGAACGACTTGAAGTCCTTGAAGTTGTCCTCGTACAGCAGCTCACCCGACTTGCCGTCGAACACCATCACCAGGATGTCGTACTCGAAGCCGGTCTGCTCCACCAGGACCTGGCGGTAGTAGGTGCGCCCGTCGAACGGCGAGGTGACCTCTTCGGTGACATAGCCGCTGCGATCCTGGATGTCGAAATCGAGGCTTCCCGTGACGATGATGTCGGCTCCGGTCCTCTCGCCGAGCACCTTCCAGAAGTCGCTGTCACGAGCGAGCATGTCGAGGTCGTAGCTGGGATAGTCGACGGGCCCGGGGGAAACCACTTTGAGGTCGGTCTCCCGTCGCAGCACCTTCTCGATGTACCGCGCGAACTCCTTCTGCACGTCGATGTCGGTGCCGCGCAGCCGGCCCTCGCCCTCCTGGCTCACCACGATGAACGGCGCCGGGAGGATCGAGCGGCGATGCTCGAGGTCTATCCGCGCCGGCACCGGCAGCTTCAGGCGCACCTCGACCTTGCTCGCCGCGGCCACCGGGCCGGCAAGCGCCAGCATCGGCCCAAGAAGGAGGACTATGACGAAACCGGCGGCAACGTGTGGCCGCACGGTCTGGCTCGCGACGTGGGAAACCTGCCTGAACGCCATCGTTGCCTCCTCGATCCGGTGGCTGCGTCGCGCTCGGACGCTGTGCAGCTCCTGCTGTGACGTCTGGGGTGGCGCAACCGGGTTGCGACGGCTCTGTCCTGTCCTGTCGTGTCCGCCTGTCCTGTCGTGTCCGGCTGGGTGAGGCCCTTCGGGACTCTCCAGGCGCAACCGTTCGACCTTCGACTCGGAGTTGCCGCCGAGGCAGTTGCCGTTGCGGCGATCACTGCAAACCTCCGACCATGCGGAGCCCGGCTCTCGAGTCGGGGCCCGTCCGTTGGTTCCAGGGATGCTGCAACCGTGAACCGTCCCCTCGCGCGGTCACTCGCGTCGCCCAGGAGGGTCGTCAGAAGCCGGAGGCTCGCCCGCGGGGGTCGCCTCCTGAGCGGTTGCCGAGGCGTGCTTCTCGCGGCTGGCCTGGTACGCCTGGTAGAACTCCGCGAAGCGCGCGTAGTTGCGCTTCAGCTCCCGGCTGTTGGGGTCCACCCGCAGCGCGCGCTGGTAGTGGCGGAGCGCCTCGTCGAACTCTCCGAGCGCCTCGTAGGCCACCGCGATGTTGTTGAGGATCGAGGCCTGCTCCGGGTTGAGCCGCTCGGCCTGGTGAAACCGGAAGAGCGCTTCGTTCCACAGACCCCGCTGCGCCATCTCGACGCCGAAGTCGAGCTGCTGCTTGGAGCTCGGGGGTCGCTGCCCCTCGACCGCCTGCGGCGTTCCGACCAACGCCGCGGCGCCGAGGAGTGTCACCAGAAGAAGCCTGCTCGCTGTGGGCATCTCGTCCCCTTCCTTTGGGGTCGGGCGCGAAAAGGCAGTATATCGAATGGTCCTGGGACCGCAGGCGTCGGGTCCGCCGCGACGCTGACCTGACGCCGCCAAAGTGCCTGCCTGCGGGTGCGCACAAATGGCCAGGAATTGCGTCTCCATCTAACGGCGTGAGCAAGCAACTCCATGGCCAGGGTGGTGCGGTCGGACTCCGAGCAACGAAGTCTCCATCTCGGCGACAGGTGTTGATCGCCCTCAACCTCGGCACCGCGCTGGGGCGTGCCGACGCCTGCACCCTGGCCTCCCGTCTCGTCGACTGGTGCTGGCGCCGCTCGCTCCGGCACACCGACCTCGGGGTCACGCCAGAAGCGCTGTCCTCTGCCAGGGGGCTGGTTGCGGGCGCCGCGGACGTCGCCGCGAGCGAGGAGCGCGCTGCTGGCGCCCTGGGCGCCCGCATCCTGGTGCGGGGCGAGGCCGAGTACCCGAGCGCGCTGGAGACGCTGTCGCACCCACCGCCGGCGATCTACCTGCGCGGCGACCTCCCCGCCGCCCCCGGCATCGCAATCGTGGGCCCACGGAACGCCGATCCGTGGGCGCTCGACGCGGCGGCGTGGTTCGCCGGAGACCTGGCTCGGCGCGGGCTGACCGTGGTCTCGGGCTTCGCGCGCGGTGTCGACGCGGCCGCGCATCGCGGGGCGCTCGCGACTCCTGACGGCCGCACGCTGGCGGTCCTCGGCTGCGGTCTCGACGTGCCCTATCCGCGCCAGCACTACCGCCTGGCCGCCGAGATCGCGCAACGCGGTGCCGTGGTCACCGAGTTCCCGATCGGTCGCGAACCCGCACCGTGGCACTTTCCCGTCCGCAACCGGATGATCGCCGCCTTGTCCGCCGCAACCCTGGTCATCCAGGCCACGGCAAAGTCCGGGGCGCTGTCCACGGCTCGATTCGCGCTCGACCTGGGGCGCGAGGTGCTCGCGCTCCCCGGCCGCGTCGGCGATCCTCGCTCCGCCGGCTCGAACGCCCTGCTGCGGGACGGCGCCCATGTGGCGCTCGAGCCCGACGATGTGTGGATGGCCCTGCCGCTGGCGGCCCGACCCCCGGAGACGGCCCCGTGCGCTCGAGAGCGACGCTCGAGCGAGCCGATCCTGGATCTCCTCGTCCGTGCGCCTCTCCCGGTCGACGAGCTGGCCACCCGGCTCGATCTACCGGTCGAACGGGTGCTCGCCAAGCTGTCCGAGCTCGAGCTGCGGGGACAGGTGGAGCGGCTGCCCGGCGCGACATGGGGTCGTTCGCGAGGATGAGTCCACTCCCTTGGCGGGAGCCGGCCGGTCAGGTCGCGCGGCTGGAGCGGCGACGCGTTCGCGGCGCCTTGACGCTGGGGTCCTTCCCTTGCTCGCGGAGCTTCTCCGCCCGCGCGTCGAGCAGCGCCACCGCCTCCTCGACACTGAGCGTCGCCGGATCACCGCCTTTGGGAAGCGAAGCGTTGAGCGTGCCATCCGTGACGTAGGGACCGAAGCGGCCGCTCTTGACCACCAGCGACGCGGCGCTGCGCGGATGCGTGCCGACGTCGGCCAGGGTCGAGCCGCCCGAGCGCCGCCCGGCCTTCGGCTGCGCGAACAACTCGAGCGCCCGCTGGAGCGTGGCCGTTCGCAGCTCCTCGTGTCCCGCGAGGCTCCGCGTCTCCGTCCCCATCTTGAGGTAGGGACCGAAGCGGCCGTCCTGGGCGGTGATCGCTTCGCCGCTCTCTGGGTGCCGCCCGATCTCGCGCGGGAAGGACAGCAGGAGCAGCGCGTCCTGGAGTGTGAGCTCCTCGCGCGACATCGACGGCCAGAGGCTTGCCATCTTGGGCTTGGCGGCCTTCTTCTTGATCCGGCCCTGATCGTCGAGCTCGGGATCCCCGAGCTGCACGTAGTGGCCGAAGCGGCCGCTCTTGAGGTACACCGGCTTCCCCGACTCCGGGTCGTTACCTAGCGGCCGATCCCCCTCCGCGGCCGACGCGAGGAGGCGCAACGCTTCCTCGACGGTCAGCTCGTCGGGGGCGATGTCGTCGGCGATGGTGACCCGCCGATCGCTCTGCCCCACCTGCAAGTAGGGACCGTAGCGGCCCACCCGCACCGCGACGTCCTGGTCCGGGCCGGGGCCCGCGCTGCCCAGAACCACGCTACACACCTCGCGCGCGTCGATACCCTCCCATCCCGAGCCAATCAGCTCCTTGAGCCCGGCCACGGCGCCGTCGCCCTCGGCGCCGAAGTAGAAGTCCCGCAGGTAAGGTCCGGCCTCGCGCTCGCCGCGCGCGATGGCGTCGAGCTCGTCCTCCATGCGCGCGGTGAACTCGAGGTCGACCAGCTCGGGCATGTGCTGCTCGAGCAGACGAGTGACGGCGAAGGCGGTGAACGTCGGCACCAGGGCGGACCCCTTCTTCCACACGTAGCCTCGATCCTGGATGGTCTGCAGGATCGCGGCGTAGGTCGACGGCCGGCCGATGCCGCGTTCCTCGAGCTCTTTGACCAGACTGGCTTCGGTGTAGCGCGGCGGTGGCTGGGTCGAGTGCCCTGACGCGGTCGCGCTGCGCACCGACACGCTCTCGCCGTCGCTCAGCGGAGGCAGGAGCCGCTCCTGATCCTCCTGCTCGGCTCGCGGGTCGTCCGCGCCCTCCACGTACACCCGCAGGAAGCCCGGGAACCGGATCACCTTGCCTGACGCGGCGAGCGTTGCCTGCCTGCCCCCGGGACGCGCCGACAGTCGGACCGAGGTGGTGGTCCCTTCGGCGTCACGCATCTGCGACGCGAGGGTGCGCTGCCAGACCAGCTCGTACAGCCGCTGCTCGTCCTCGCCCAGCTCGCCGCGGATCTCGTCGGGGAGGCGGAACGAGCTGCCGGCCGGCCGAATCGCCTCGTGTGCTTCCTGCGCGTTCTTGCTCTTGCCACGATACGCGCGAGGCTGCTCGGGCAGGTACTGGTCACCGAACAGCTCACCGACCTGGCGGCGCGCCGCGGCGATCGCCTCCGCGGAGAGCTGCACCGAGTCGGTGCGCATGTAGGTGATGTAGCCCGTCTCGTAGAGACGCTGCGCTGTGCGCATGGTGCGCTGCGCGGAGAAACGCAGCTTGCGGGCCGCCTCCTGCTGGAGCGTCGAGGTGATGAACGGCGGGTACGGACGCCGCGTGAACGGACGCTCCTTGACCTCGGCAACCTCGAGCTCGGCTTCGCGCAGGCCTCTGGCCAGCTCGCCGGCGCCCGCCTCGTCCAGGCGCACCATCTCCTCGCCCCCGGTCAACCGTCCCTCGTCGTCGAAGTCCCGGCCGGTCGCAACCCGTCGTCCGTCGAGCTCGGCAAGGCGGGCCTCGAAGCTCGGCTCGCGGTCCGGCGCCGCAGCATCGACGGCGACGCTCCAGTAGCCAGCGGGTACGAACGCCATCCGCGCCCGCTCGCGGTCGACCACCAGACGAGTCGCCACCGACTGCACCCGGCCGGCCGAGAGCCGGGGCCGCACCTTCTTCCACAGCACCGGCGAGACCTCGTAGCCGAACAGGCGATCGAGCACGCGGCGGGTCTCCTGGGCGCTCACCAGCCGCTCGTCGATCTCGCGGGTGTCGCGCAGCGCTTGCTCGATGGCGGGCTTGGTGATCTCCGAGAAGACCATCCGCAGCACCGGCACCTTCGGCTTCAGTACCTCGCGCAGGTGCCAGGCGATGGCCTCGCCTTCGCGGTCCTCGTCCGTCGCCAGCAGGACCTGGTCGGCCCCGCGGAGCGCGTCCTGTAGCTTCTTGACCTGCGTCTTCTTCTCGCGCGGCACCACGTAGAGCGGCTGGAACTGGTGGTCGACGTCGACGCCGAGTCGGGCCCACGCCTGGCCCTTGTACTTGGCCGGGATCTCGGCGGCGGTGCTCGGGAGGTCGCGCACGTGCCCGATCGAGGACTCGACCTCGAACCCTTTGCCCAGGAAGCGCGCGATGGTGCGTGCCTTCGCTGGCGACTCGACGATGACCAGGGACTTGCCCATAGAGCCCAAGACGATAGACGAAAGCGCGCGACCAATGTCAAGGCGGGGGCTCGGAAGGCGACACCAGGAGCCAGGTTTGCGACCCGGGGTCCAAGGGATGGAAGGCCCTGGATCTCACGTCGCTCCCTATAATTCCGAGCGTGCCATCTCCGGTCCACGTCATCGGCGGCGGTCTCGCTGGCAGCGAGTGCGCCTACCAGCTCGCGCGGCGCGGTGTGCCGGTGATCCTTTGGGAGATGCGACCCGAGCACGGCACCCCTGCGCACCAGACCGGCGCCTTCGCCGAGCTGGTTTGCAGCAACTCGCTGCGCAGCGACGACCCGCACCACGCCGCCGGACTGCTCAAGCGCGAAATGGAGGCTTTCGGCTCGCTGATCCTCACCGCCGCGCGCGCCGAAGCGGTGCCCGCGGGCAGCGCCCTCGCCGTCGATCGCGACCGCTTCTCGGCGCGGGTCAGCGCCGCGATCGAGGCCGAGCCCGCGATCGAGATCCGCCGGCGCGAGGTGCTCGACATCCCAGACGGCGACGTGGTCGTCGCCACCGGCCCGCTGACCTCGCTCGCGTTGACCGAGCGCCTGCGCGAGCTGCTCGGCGGCGAGCATCTCTATTTCTTCGACGCGATCGCACCGATCGTCGACGCCGAGACGCTCGACCACGAGCTGCTCTTTCGCGCCTCCCGCTGGGGCAAGGGCGGCGACGACTACCTCAACGCGCCACTCGACCGCGACCAGTACCTGGCGTTCTGGCGCGCGCTGGTGGAGGCCGAGAAGATCGTGGCGCATCCCTCCGAGCGCGACTTGTTCTTCGAGGGTTGCCTGCCGGTCGAGGAGCTGGCTCGTCGAGGCGAGGACACCCTGCGCTACGGGCCGATGAAGCCGGTCGGGCTGCGCCTTCCCGACGGACGCCGGCCCTACGCCGTCGTCCAGCTCCGCCAGGAGAACCTGGCCCGCACCCACTACAACCTGGTCGGGTTCCAGTCGCGCCTACGCTGGACCGAGCAGAAGCGTGTCCTGCGGATGATCCCAGGCCTGGGGGACGCCGAGTTCGTCCGGCTCGGCCAGGTGCACCGCAACACCTTCGTCAACTCGCCGATCCACCTCGACCGGTGGTACCGCCTGCGCCATGCGCCACGCATTCGCCTCGCGGGACAGCTCACCGGAGTGGAGGGCTATCTGGAGTCGGCAGCCACCGGACTCCTGTGCGCGCTCTACCTGTTCCTCGAGCGCGCCGACCGAGCGGCCGCCGAGCCGCTGCCTGACACGACCGCGCTCGGGGCGCTCGCGCGTCATCTGACCGAGTCCGATCCCGCACGCTTCCAGCCGGCGAACATCAACTACGGCCTCCTGCTGCCGCTCGACGAGCCGACCCCGCGTCGCGAGCGTCGCGGCGCGCTGGCGGCTCGCGCGAGGACGGCGCTACAGTCGTGGATCGCTCGCCACCCGTTTCTCGGCGAAGCCGGTCTGGCGGTCGCTCGAGCCGACATCGATCCGGTCTCCATTCCCGCGCGCTGATGCGCCAGCTCGTCACCGGCTTTCTCGAGCACCTGCGGCTCGGCCGCGGTTTCTCGGAGCACACTGTGCGGGCCTACCAAGGCGACCTGGGGCGTTTCCTGGCGTTCCTCGAGGAGTACCTCGGCCGTACCGTGACTCCGCCCGAGGTGGACGCGCTCGCGATCCGTTCCTTCGTCGCATGGTCCAGCCGCCGCGGCCTGTCGCGGACGTCACAGGGTCGGGCACTCTCCGCGGTGCGCAGCCTCTTCCGCTGGGCGGCGCGCGAAGGCCTGGTCGAGGCCAATGCCGCCGCTGCGGTGCGAACGCCCAAGGCCGAGCGGAAGCTGCCGCGCCACCTGCGACCTGGCGAGATCGAGACGTTGCTAGAGGCGCCGGCCCACCGCGAGGGGTCGCTCGCGCTGCGCGACCTGGCGCTCCTGGAGCTGCTCTACGCCACCGGGCTGCGTGTCGGCGAGCTGGTCGCGCTGGACTGGCGCGACCTCGACCTCTCGGCACGCGTGCTGCGCGTGATGGGCAAGGGCGGCAAGGAGCGCATGGTCCCGTTCGGAGCTCCGGCCAGGGGGGCGCTCCTGGCATGGCTGCGCGAGTGGGAGAGCCTGCGGCCGGCGGACAAGCGCGCCGCCGAGCCGGTCTTCCTCAACTCCCGCGGCGGCAGGCTCTCCGCGCGCTCGGTTCGGCGCGTGCTCGACCGCGCGGTCGCCGAGACCTCGATCGGCTCGGGCGTGAGCCCTCACGCGCTCCGCCACAGCTTCGCGACGCACCTGCTCGAACGCGGAGCCGACCTGCGCGCGATCCAGGAGCTGCTCGGGCACAGCTCGCTCGCGACGACCCAACGCTACACCCACCTGGACCTCGAACGGTTGATGGCGGTCTACCGCGAAGCCCATCCTGCAGCGAAGCTCCGCGGCGGAGCTGGGCCTCCGACGGATCCCAAGAGCCCACCTAAGTGAGGGTTCCCTTCCCACGCCACGCAACAACGGTTGCAACCCACTGCCATAATCTCTACCCCCTCATGCGCCTCCTCCACACCACCGTCCTCCTCGTCCGCCGTGGCGCCGACGTGTGCCTGGCGAGCGACGGCCAGGTAACCAACGCCGGGAACCACACGGTGCTCAAGCAGCGTGCCGCGAAGGTCAAGCGCGCCGCCAAGGGCCAGGTGCTGGTGGGTTTCGCTGGCAGCGGCGCCGACGCTCTCGCGCTGTTCGCGCGCTTCGAGGCGAAGCTGCAGGAGTACCAGGGTCAGTTCGAGCGAGCGGTGGTCGAGCTGGCGATGGACTGGCGAACGGACCGCGCCCTCCGGCGGCTAGAGGCGCAGATGATCGTCGCCAATCGCGAGCGCAGCTTCCTGGTGGTGGGCAATGGCGACCTGCTCGAGCCGGACGATGGCTTGCTCGCCATCGGCTCGGGCGGATCGGTGGCGCTCGCTGCGGCTCGCGCGCTGGTGCGTCACACCGACTTCGACGCCGAGCGGGTCACCCGAGAGGCGATGGCGGTCGCTGCCGAGCTCGACGTGTACACCAACGACCAGCTCACCGTGGAGACGCTACGCGGGTAAGCTGCGTCGATGCTGGTGGTCTCCGATCCCTCCCTACCCTCCCTCGTGGAGGATCTCACCCCCCGGCAGATCGTCGCGGAGCTAGACCGGCACGTGGTCGGGCAGCGCGCCGCCAAGCGCGCCGTGGCGATCGCGCTCCGCAATCGCTGGCGGCGCCAGCAGCTGCCGGCGGAGATAGCCGAGGAGGTCGTGCCCAAGAACATCCTCATGATCGGCGCGACCGGCGTTGGCAAGACCGAGATCGCGCGGCGGCTGGCGAAGCTCGCCCGCGCACCGTTCATGAAGGTGGAAGCCAGCAAGTTCACCGAAGTCGGTTACGTCGGCCGCGACGTCGAGTCCATCGTGCGCGACCTGACCGAGATCGGCGTCGCGATGGTGCGAGAGGAACGCCGCGAGGCGGTGCTCGAGGAGGCACGCCAACGCTCGGAGGACCGGCTCCTCCAGCTCCTGGTGCCACCGCCGCCGCAGCGCGCGCCAGCGGCCGAGGACCAGGCGCCGCCCGCCGACGACCTCCGGGAAACCCGCGAGAAGTTCCGTGATCGCCTGCGGCGCGGTGCGCTCGACGACAAGCTGGTCGAGATCGAGGTCGAGGAGTCGGCGCTGCCCCAGCTCGAGATGATCACTCCGCAGGGCATCGAGGAGGTCGGCATCAACCTGCGCGACATGATGCCGGGTCTGTTCTCGCGCCGCCAACGCCGCCAGGTGCGGGTCGTCGAAGCCAGGGAGATCCTGCTCCAGCAGGAGGCCGAGAAGATGATCGACCGCCAGCAGGTGGCAGCGGAGGCCAGGCGGCGAGTCGAGCAGGCCGGCATCGTGTTCCTCGACGAGATCGACAAGATCTGCGGGCGCGAGGGCAGCCACGGTCCCGATATCTCGCGCGAGGGCGTGCAGCGCGATCTGCTGCCGATCGTCGAAGGGACCACCGTGACCACCAAGCATGGCGCGGTCCGCACCGATCACGTGCTGTTCATCGGCGCCGGCGCCTTTCACGTCAGCAAGCCCTCCGACATGATCCCCGAGCTGCAGGGACGCTTCCCGATCCGGGTCGAGCTCGAGGCTCTGTCCGAGGAGGACTTCGTGCGCATCCTCACCGAGCCGGACAACTCGCTGACCCGCCAGTACCGCGAGCTGCTCGGCACCGAGGGCGTGATCCTCGAGTTCACAGACGACGCGGTCGCGCGGCTCGCGCGACTCGCGGTCGAGGTCAACTCGATCATGGAGAATATCGGCGCGCGCAGGCTCGCCACCCTGATGGAGCGAGTGCTGGAGGAAGTCTCGTTCGAGGCGCCGGACATGGCGGGAGTGGAGCTGCGCGTCGACGCGGCCTACGTCGATCGCGCGCTCGCCGGCATCATCGAGGACCGCGATCTGAGCCGCTACATCCTGTGAAGCCCTTCGCGCCGCACCGGCGGCTAGCCACAGCGCCGTCCCGCGCCACCGCCGTCGTGGCGGTCGCGACGCTGCTGGCCATCGCGCTCAATGCCTGCGGGCAGAAGGGCGACCCGCAGCCGCCGCTGCGCCGGGAGCCAGCTCCCACCACCGACCTCTCGGTGCACCAACAGGGAGCCGTGCTCATCTTCCGCTTCGCCTACCCTCAGACCACCCGCAGCGGCGGCGCACTTGGCGCGCTCGCAGCCGTCGAGATCTTCGAGTTTCCGGTAGCCGGCGACGCGGCCGCAGCGGGATCCGTCGACGATCCGACCTTCGCCCGCCTGGCGAAGTCGATGCTCGTCCTCGAAGGGGCCGAGCTGCGCAGCGCAACCACCGGCGATCGCATCGAGGCGCGGATCCTGATCCCGGAAGACAAGGCAGCTTCGGGCGCGCCGCAGACCCGCCTGTTCGCAGTCCGCACGCGTGGCGAGTCCGGGGAGAGCTCGCTGTTCTCCAACCGGGTGCCGCTCGCGGTGCACCCCGAGATCCCAGCGCCGGGAGGGCTCACGCTAGAGGCCCGGGCCGAGGGTGTGGCGCTGTCGTGGAGCGCTGCCTCCCTGCCCGACGGCTCGCCGCCGGTTGGCTACCACGTGTACCGGAGAGCGGCGGTGGAGCGCGGCTGGGGCGCCCCGCTCGCTCTCGCGGAGAGCGGCCAGCTCGACTACCTCGACCAGAGCGCCCAGTTCGGACAGCGCTACATCTACACCGTGCGCGCTGTCGCCACGGTCGAGCCGCTGGTGGAGAGCGCGGCGGCGGTCGAGCGTGAGATCGACCACGTCGATCGCTTCGCGCCGCTCCCGCCGCCGAGCCTGCTCGCCCTCGGCGAGACCGAGCGCGCGCGCCTGCTCTGGGAGGCCAGCCCCTCTGGAGACGCCGTCGGCTACTGGCTCGAGCGACGCGATCCGGGCAGTGACTTCCGGCGGATCCTCGAGCAACCGACCACCGCGCTAGAGCACCTCGATCGAGGCTTGGCGAGCGGTCTCACCTACGTCTACCGGGTGAGCGCGGTGGACGGTGCCGGCAACGAAGGGACTCCAGGCGCCGAGGTTTCGGTGACGGTGCCCTGACCTCTCGATCGCCGGTGACCTGTGACCAGATGGCCGCCGGCGCTGTCGGCAGAGCGACACCAAGATGCAGTTCTTCAAGCTCTCCGGGGCGGGCAACGACTTCCTGGCGCTGGTCGAGCCGGAAGCGCCGCCAACCGCGATCGAGATCGCGGCGTGGTGCCGGCGCGGGCTGTCCGTGGGCGCCGATGGCCTCTTCGTGCTCGCGCGACGCGCCGGCGGCGCTGTGGGGATGGACTACTACAACGCCGATGGACTGCCTGCGGCCCTCTGCCTCAACGGCACTCGCTGCGCCGCCCGGCTCGCGCTAGAGCTCGGCTGGCAGCAGGATCGCGTGCGCATCGTCACTGGGGCCGGTGAGGTCCTCGCCGAGCGCGTGGCGGGCAGCGCGGACGACATCGCGCTCGACGCGCCGCTGCCGGCGGAGCATCCGATCCGCGAGCGGCTCGAGTTCGCGTTGGCGACCGGTGGTCGGCGCGTGGTCGAAGGCCACCGCGTGACGATCGGCGTGCCCCATTTCGTGATCGCGGCCCAGGAAGGGCTAAGCGCCGCCCCGGTAGCCGAGCTCGGCCCGCCGGTGCGGCATCACCCGGCCTTCTCGCCTGCGGGTACCAACGTCCACTTCGTCTCGTACCGGGACGGCGGGTTCGACATCCGCTCGTGGGAACGCGGGGTCGAGGCCGAGACGTTGGCCTGCGGCTCCGGCGTGCTCGCGGCGACCGCCGTGGGGCTCGCGCTCGGTCGCTCGAAGCTGCCGGTGACGGCGCACACGCGCGGTGGATTCCTGTTGCGGGTCGAAGGCACGACGAGTGGCGACCGGCCCGACCGCTGGCGCCTGACGGGCGAGGCTCGGCTCGTCGCTCGAGGCGAGCTGCTGCCCGGCGCCATCGCGAGCGCCGTGGAGACCCGCTGGTAAGCTGCCGTCTCGTCCCGCCGATCTTCATGAGCACCTCGTTCCCGCCAGTCGAAGAGCAGCTCCGCCTCCTGCGGCGAGGAGCCGTCGACCTGGTCGACGAGGACCAGCTCCGCGACAAGCTCGAGCGGAGCGCGCGCACCGGCAAGCCGCTCCAGGTCAAGACCGGGTTCGACCCGACGTCGCCGCACCTGCACCTGGGGCACACCGTGCTGCTGCGCAAGATGCGGCACTTCCAGGATCTCGGCCATCGCGTCATCTTCCTGATCGGCGACTTCACGGGAATGATCGGCGATCCCTCCGGCAAGAAAGCCACGCGCCCGCAGCTCAGCCGGGACGAAGTGGAGGAGAACGCCCGCACCTACCAGCGTCAGGTCTACACCGTGCTGGACCGAGAGCGCACCGTGATCGAGCACAACAGCCGCTGGCTGGGGGCGCTCGGCGCCGAGGGCATCATCCGGCTCGCCGGCTCGTACACCCTGGCGCGCATGATGGAGCGGGTCGACTTCCGCACCCGTTTCGAGCAGCACCAGCCGATCTCGCTCCACGAGCTGTTGTATCCGCTGGTGCAGGGCTACGATTCGATCGCGCTCGAAGCCGACGTCGAGCTCGGCGGCCACGACCAGATCTTCAACCTGCTGGTCGGGCGCGACCTCATGCGCGAGCGCGGGATGGAGCCGCAGGTGGTGTTGACCGTGCCGCTGCTGCGCGGCACCGACGGAGTCGACAAGATGTCGAAGAGCCTCGGCAACGCCATCGGGCTCGAGGAGCCGCCTCGCGAGATCTACGGCAAGAGCATGTCGATCCCCGACGATCTGATGTGGGACTGGCTGTTGCTGCTCACCGATGTCGAGGAGTCGGAGATCACGCAGCGTCGAGAGGCAACGGCGCGCGGCGAGCTCCACCCAAAGGAAGTCAAACAGGAGCTGGCGCGACGGCTGGTGGCCATGGTGCACGGGGAGGATGCCGGCGGAACGGCCCAAGCGGAGTTCGAGAAGGTCTTCGCGCAGCGGGGACGACCGGAGAATGTCGAGATCCGCGAGGCACCCGCGGAGCAACCGCTCCAGAACCTGCTGCTCGAGCTGCAGCTCGCCAGCAGCCGTTCCGACGCGCGGCGGTTGATCCAGCAGGGCGCGGTGTCGGTCGACGGCGAACGGGTCAGCGACCCGTACCACAAGCTCCCGCCGCGGAACGAGCCCTACGCGCTGCGGGTCGGCAAGCTGCGCTTCCTCGACGTCCGAACGACCTGACTCGACTCCGTGGCACCGAGAACGCAGCCCGAGTTTCGCCGACATCCGAACCATGACCCGACTACGGACCCGGACAGCGCGTACCCTGGGGCTTTGGATCGCGGCGATCCTGAGCGCTCTTCCCACCGCCGCGGCGCCGCCTCGTCCGACACTCGACGCCCGTGCGCTCGACGCGACCGTTCTCCTCGAGATCGAGCCGCTCGGTTCGGCGGCGCGATCTCGGGACGCGTTAGCCGCCGCGCTCCAGGAGATCAACGAGATCGACGCGCTGACACGTCTCGACGAAGGGGACCTGCCCCTCGGTACGCTGCCCGACGACGGGCTGGCCGCGCTCAATCGTGCTGCCGGCCGAGGTCCTTCTCCCATCGATCCGCGCCTAGCCGAGCTGCTCGAGCGAGCGCTGCACTACTGCCGCTGGTCGCAGCGCGCCCATGGCCCGGTCGGCGGGCGGCTCTACGGCCTCTGGGGCCTGCGGCGCGAGACCGGCTCCCCTCCGCTACACGAGGCGGATGCCGCCGCTGACAGTGCGGGATGCGATCGCCTGCGGGTGGATCGCACCGCCGCCACAGCCACCCTGGACAAGGGCAGCGTGGCCGACGCATGGGGCTTCGCGCGCGGCTACGCCGTGGATCGGGCCATCACCGTGCTCCGCGAGCATGGCGTGGTCAGCGGCTGGGTTCAGATTGGCCAAGTGACTCGTGCCCTGGGCCCAGGGCCGGTCGGAGCAGGTTGGCCAATGCTCGCGAACCCCAAGCCCGGGCACGAACAGCTCGCCGAACGCGTGCTGCTGCAGGACCGCGCGATCGCCATGGCCTCGCTGCAGGCAGGGTCGCTACGGGCAGGGGGAGAGGAGCTGCCGCCCTATGTCGATCAACGCAGCGGCCGGCCGGCGCGGCAGGCCCTCGCCGTCCTGGTGGTGACCGAGCTCGCGGTGGACGCGGAGGCGCTGGCAGGCACGCTGTTCGTGCTGCCGAGCCGCGAGGGGGAGTATCGGCTCGGGTCGCTTCGCCCGGATCCGGCGGTGAAATGGATGCTCGGTGCCGAGAGCTCCGCGCCCCTCGTCACCGAGCACGGTTGGGCCGCGCTGCCCAAGTGGGTGCAGGGCGAGCGCTTCCCCGCTCCGGCCTACGGTCGCTGAGCCGTCGCGGGAGCAGCCGGCCTCCCTGTCCAAGATCCGGGCTCCGGCGCCGCGGCGAGCCTCCGCCGTCGCGGGAAGACCACTGGAGCAATGACGAACGCATAGACCACCGGAGCGGTCAGTAGCACGAGCAGGAGAGCGGGCAGCGCCGCCTCGGCGTAGAGACCTTCTTCGGCGGACTGCCACACCCGCACCGCCAGCGTCTCGGTGCCGATCGGCGCGAGAATCAGCGTCGCCGGCAGCTCCTTCATGCACGTCAGGAACACCAGCGCGCCTCCGGCCAAGAGACCCGGTCGCAGCAGCGGGAACGTCACGCCGAAGAGCGCGCCGAGTCGCGAACGCCCCAGCGTGCGGGCGACTTCCTCGTAGCGCGGCGATACCGCGGACAGAGAGGCGCGTATCGCGCGCGCCGCCTCCGGCAGGAACAGGATCACATAGCCGGCGATCAGCAGCGGATAGGTCTGGTACAGGGCGGGGACGAGCCGGATGGAGAGGAATACCAGCGACAGCGCCACCACCAGCCCCGGCAAGGCGTGACCGGTGTAGCTCGCCCGTTCGGCCAGGCGAGCCAGCCGCGAGCCGCCACGCAGACTCCAGACCACCAGCGGCAGAGCCAGAATCACGGTCACGACAGCGGCGGGCAACGACACCGCGAGCGAATCGCCGCCGGCCCCCAGCGTGCGCCAGAGCGTCCTGAGGACCTGGTCGTCACCGCGCAGCAGCGGCGACGCAAATCGCAGCAGGGCCACGGTGGCCAGCAGCATGGGCGCCAGGCTCACCGCCGCGGCGAACGCCAGGGCGGGCACCTGCCACCGACCCAAGACCTGCCGCGCGACGACTCGTCTAGCCGCGGGTGGCCGAGCAGTCCGGGCGCGCCTCTGGAGCCAGGCATCGAGCGCCACGAGCGCCAGAGTGAAGGCGGCGAGCACCCCCGCCAGCGTCGCCGCCGCGGTGCGGTCGAACAACCCGCGGTAGGCGTTGTACACGGCAAGTGTGAACGTGTCGTAACGCAGCAACGACACGGCGCCGAAGTCCGAGGCAGCGTAGAGCGCGACCAACAGCCCGCCGCCGAGCAGTGCCGGGCGAAGCTGGGGAAGGACCACCCGGAAGAACACCTGCAGCGGCGACGCTCCCAGGCTGCGCGCTGATTCCTCCAGCGCCGGGTCTAGCCGCTCCATTTGGGCGAGCAGGAGCAGGTAGACATACGGGTATGTGAAGAGCCCGAGCACCAGCACCGCGCCGCTGTAGCCGTAGACCAGCTCGCCCGGAAGGCTGCCGCCGCCGAATGGCTCGATCAGACGTGCCGCCACGCCCCGCGGCCCCAGCAGGCTCACCGCGGCAAGCGCGGCCACGTACGACGGGACCACCAGCGGCAACGCGCCGAGCAGAGCCCAGGCTCGCGCGCCTCGCACGTCGCTGCGCCGCACCAGCCAGGCCAGCGGCAGGGCTACCGACACGGCCAACACCGCCGCCGAGGCCGCGAGTGCCAGGGTACGGCCCAGGAGAGGCAGAAGGCTCGGGCGGGACAGCAGCTCGCCGAGACGTTCCGGACCGGCGTCGCCGATCCTCCAGAGGAGGTAGAAGAGCGGCGCGTTGACCAGGAGCGCGATCGACAATGCGAGGCCGCGCAGGGCCCAGGACGCGCCCTGCTCCAGCCTTCGCCCTGCGCTCATCGCACGCCGCCGGCGGCAGCTCCGGGTTGCCCGGCACAGCTCAGGCACACTCCCTGGATCTGCAGGCTGTGCTCGCTGGGCGAGAAGTGGTGCGCGCGGCAGATTTCCCGTTGCAGCGCCTCGATCGCCGGGCTGAGGAACTCGACTACGCGACCGCAGTGGCGGCACACGAGGTGATCGTGGCGCTGGCCGCGATGCACGTGCTCGAACAGGTGACTCTTGCCCCCCAGGCGCTGCTTGCGCACCAGGCCCGAAGCCACCAACAGCTCCAGGTTCCGATAGACCGTCGCCCGCGAGACCTTGGCCTCGCGGGCGCGGAGGGAGTGCCAGACCGCCTCGGCATCGATGTGGCCGTGCAGCGCGTAGATCTCGTCGAGAACGGCGATCCTTTCGCGTGTCATGCGCAGACCACGCGCGCGCAGGAACTCCTCGAATCGCTCTCGCTCGCCTTGCAGTGCCACATCAGGCATTCTACCGGCGCCGCCGGAGCGCTGCTGCCGCGCCGCGCTCGCTCCAACGATGGCCGCAGCTGCAGGAGCGAATGCGTCGCTTTCGCCACCACTGGCACGCCCGGCTGCAGCCACGCCCTCCGCGATGACCGCTCCCGGTCGCGAAGCCTTACCCCCGTCCTACGCCGGTCGTGCCGCGAGCGGGACGTAAGCGCGTTCGGTCGCGCCGACGTAGATCTGGCGCGGCCTGTTGATGCGGTTGTCGGGATCAGCGGTCATCTCTCGCCAGTGGGCGAGCCAGCCCGGAAGGCGCCCGAGCGCGAACATCACGGTGAACATGTTCGTCGGAATGCCCATGGCGCGGTAGAGAATGCCGCTGTAGAAGTCGACGTTGGGGTAGAGCTTGCGCTCGATGAAGAACTCGTCCTCGAGCGCGATCTCTTCGAGGTTCTTTGCGATCTCCAGCAGCGGGTCGTCGACGCCCAGCTCGTCGAGCACCTCGTCCGCGGCCCCCTTGAGGATGCGCGAGCGCGGGTCGAAGTTCTTGTAGACCCGGTGGCCGAAGCCCATCAGGCGGAACTCGTCGTCCTTGTCCTTGGCGCGGGCGACGTACTTGCGGTAGTCGCCGCCGTCCTCTCGGATCATCGTCAGCATCTCGATCACGGCCTGGTTGGCGCCGCCGTGCAGCGGACCCGACAGCGCGCTGATCGCCGCCGAGATGGCGGCGAACAGGGTCGCGCCAGAGGACCCGACCATGCGCACCGTCGACGTGCTGCAGTTCTGCTCATGGTCGGCGTGCAGGATCAACAGCATGTTGAGCGCGCGCGCCATCACGGCGTTGACCCCGTAAGGCTCGGCCGGCACCGCGAACATCATCTGCAGGAAGTTGGACGCGTAGTCGAGGTCGTTCCGCGGGTAGATGAAGGGCTGGCCGATCGACTTCTTGTACGAGAACGCGGCGATGGTCTTGATCTTCGAGATCAGTCGAACGATGTTGAGGTCGGTGGCTTCCTTGGTGTCGAGGTAGAAGGTGGCGAGCGACGACACCATCGACGACAGGATCGCCATGGGATGCGCGTCGGAGGGGTACCCCTCGAAGAACTTCTTGAGATCCTCGTGGATCAGGCTGTGCCGGGTGATGTCGCGGCTGAACCTCGCGAGCTGCTCTCGCGTCGGCAGCTCGCCGTAGATCAGCAGGTACGCGACTTCCACGAAGGTGGCCTGCTCCGCGAGCTGCTCGATCGGGTAGCCGCGGTAGCGAAGGATGCCGGTCTCTCCGTCGATGAAGGTGATCGCGCTGCGGCACGCGCCGGTGTTGGCGTAGCCGGGGTCGAGGGTGATCGCGCCGGTGTCCTGACGGAGCCGCCCGATGTCGATGCCGACTTCGTCCTCGACGCCCCGGACGACCGGAAGCACTAGTTCTTTGTCCTCGAAAATCAACTTGGCCGAGCTCACCGTCGCCATGAAGCTCCTTCCCACTCCGCCGCTGCCGGGTGACCCGCGCTCTCGCGCTGGCTGGTGTGACTGGGGTCTCCGAAGTTCGAATCCGCGTGTCGACTGAGTCGGTTCGCGTCGCTGTCGGCTCCGACCGGGCACCGCTCCCGCGGAGCAGACCCGACCGCCGTGAGCGTCGGCGCCGACGACGACCGCCTACTCACGTTCGCCTGTCAACGGCGAACCTCGTACCTGGGTTGGTCGTGGTGCTCGCCCGGACCGTCGCAGCGCGCTCCCTGGCGGGTCAGACGGAGGCGAAGTCGCATGTTATCGCCGGCCCGAGCGCAGGGGCAAGGAAACGGGGACAGAGACGAGCGCGAGCACACTCCGGTCGCCCTGCGGCTCAGACGCCACGCGTGTCGGCGCCCCATAGCAGCTTGTGGACCTGGAGCTGGAGACGGACCGGCAGGCGGTCCGCGAGGACCCACGCAGCCAGGTCCGCCGGAGCCAGCGACTGCCAGACCGGCGAGAAATGCACCGGACAGATCTCGTGGAGTCGCCGCTCCTCGAGCACCCGCGTCGCCCAGTCGTAGTCGGCGCGATCGGCCAACACGAACTTGACCTCGTCGGTGGCGCGCAGGCAGTCGAGGTTCGGCCACAGGTTGTTCTGCGCCTCGCCGCTGCCGGGACACTTGACGTCGACGATGCGGCGCACCCGGGGGTCGACGCCGCGAATGTCGATGCCGCCGCCGGTCTCGAGCAGGACCTCGAGACCCCGATCGCACAAACGCGCGAGCAGCGTCGACGCGCCGGGCTGCAGCAGCGGCTCGCCTCCGGTCACCTCGGCCAACGGGCAGCCGAACCCGACCACGCGCTCGACCACCTCGTCCACCAGCAACCAGTCGCCGGCGTAGAAGGCGTGCGCCGTGTCGCACCATCGGCAACGCATCTGGCAGCCGGTCAGCCGCACCAGCACGCAGGGGCGCCCGGCATAGGTGGACTCTCCCTGCAAGGAGTAGAAGATCTCGTGTACCCGCACCCTCTCCTGCGGGGGCAAGCGGAGGCGCCGCTCCGCAGGTCGAGTCGCCGGGTCGGATAGGACTGACATCGATCGGGCTCCTGGGAACCGAGCGTGGCGCTCGGAATGAAGGCCAGCGCCAGTCGTGTTCTCTACCACGAGACGGGTAACGGTAGGGGGTTGAGCCCGTCCCCAGGATCGCCGCTTTCACTCCTTGGGCGGCGGTCTCCAGATCTCCGTCAACTCCCTCTCCTCCCCCCGCGTCGGCTTCCCTCCCGGCGCGGGGCTTTTTCTTGCAAGGCTTTTTCTCGCAAGGAAGCTGCGGGAGGGGAGCGCCGCATCGCGCCGGGTTCTCATCCACCCTCAGCGGTGGCGAGCTTCCGCATCGCTAGCTCGTCTCGAGGAGCTGCCGCAGGACGTAGGGCAGGATACCGCCGTGGCGGTAGTACTCCGCCTCCTGAGGTGTGTCGAGCCGGAGGCGGGCCTCGAACTCCTTGGACTGGCCGTCATCGGCGGTGGCGCGCACCGTGACGCGGGCCCCGGCCGTGAACGCGGCTCGATAGAAGGCGGCCAGCCCCGTGACCTGGAAGACCTCGCGTCCGCTCAGGCCCAGGGCCTCCACCGAGTCGCCGGACAGGAACTGCAGCGGCGCCACACCCATGCCGATCAAGTTGCTGCGGTGGATGCGCTCGAAGCTTTCGGCGAGGACCGCTCCCACGCCGAGCAGGAGGGAGCCCTTCGCCGCCCAGTCGCGCGACGAGCCCGTGCCGTACTCCTTGCCGGCCAGAACCAGCAGGGGCACGCCCTGCGCCACGTACTTCATCGCCGCGTCGTAGATGCTCAGGGGCTCGCCGTCGGGCAGGTGGAGCGTGAACCCGCCTTCGATCTCGGGGACCAGCCGGTTGCGTAGGCGCACGTTGGCAAACGTGCCCCGCATCATCACCTCGTGGTTCCCGCGCCGAGAGCCGTAGCTGTTGAAGTCGCGCAGCGACACACCCTGCGCGCGCAGGTAGCGACCTGCCGGGCTGTCGGCCTTGATCGCCCCGGCGGGCGAGATGTGGTCGGTGGTCACGGAGTCACCCAGCACCGCCAGGACGCGGGCGCCGGCGATGTCCTCGACGGGCTGCGCCTGGCTCGGGAGCTGGTCGAAGAACGGCGGCTTGCGCACATAAGTCGAGTCGGGCTCCCAGGCGAACGTCTCGCCCTCCGGCACCCGCAGCGCGCGCCACTGCTCGTCGCCCGCGAAGACGTCGGCGTATTCCTCGCGGAACATCTCGGACCTCAAATGCCGTCGCATCGACTCTTCGACCTCGGCGGGCGCCGGCCAGATGTCGCGCAAGTAGACCGGACCGCTCGTGCCGATCGCCACCGGTTCGCGGGTCAGATCGATGTCGATCCGTCCAGCGAGAGCGTAAGCGACGACCAGCGGCGGCGACGCCAGGTAGTTGGCGCGCACCTCGGCGTGGATGCGACCCTCGAAGTTGCGGTTGCCCGAGAGCACCGCGGCGGTGACCAGCCCAGCGTCGGCGATGGCATCGGAAACGGGAGCCGGAAGCGGACCACTGTTGCCGATGCAGGTGGTGCATCCGTACCCGACGAGGTGGAAGCGAAGGTGCTCGAGGTAGCCGAGCAGGCCGGAGTCGCGCAGGTACTTGGTGACCACCTTCGACCCAGGCGCGAGCGAGGTCTTGACCCACGGCTTGACCTCCAAGCCGGCCTCCACCGCTTTCTTCGCCAGCAGCCCTGCGGCCATCATCACGGAGGGGTTCGAAGTGTTGGTGCAGCTGGTGATGGCCGCGATCACGACCGAGCCGTGATCGAGAGTGAAGGTCTTGTCGTCGAGCGTGACCCTGCGCGCAGTCGGCGCGACGGCGCGCGTGGTCGCAACCCCGCCGGAGTCCGCATCGACGACCACAGCCCGCCTGCTGCCGCCCACGAGACTCGGCAGTTGGGCGCGGAAACCCGCACCAACCTCGGCGAGCCGCACGCGATCCTGTGGCCGCCGAGGGCCGGCCAGGCTCGGCTCGACGGTGGCCAGATCCAGCCCCAGCAGCTCGCTGTAGCGTGCCTCGGGGGCGTTCGGGCGGTGGAACAGCCCCTGCTCGGACAGGTATGCCTCGGCCAGCCTCACCTGCTCGTCGCTGCGCCCCGTGAAAGACAAGTAGTCGAGCGTGAGGCGGTCGACGGGGAAGATGCCGCAGGTAGCGCCGTACTCGGGCGCCATGTTGGCGATCGTGGCGCGGTCGGCCAACCGGAGGTGCTCGAGCCCCGGACCGAAGAACTCGACGAACTTGTCGACCACGCCGTGACCGCGCAGGATCTCGGTGACCCGCAGCACCAGATCAGTGGCGGTGGCGCCCGGGGGCAGCGCTCCCGAGAGCCGGAAGCCCACCACCTGCGGTATCAGCATCGCGATCGGCTGCCCCAGCATCGCCGCCTCGGCCTCGATGCCCCCGACGCCCCAGCCGAGCACTCCCAGCCCGTTGATCATCGTGGTATGCGAATCGGTGCCGACCAGGGTGTCGGGGTAGGCCCAAGGCAGGCCGTCGGCGTCCACCGCTCCGGTCATCACGACACGGGCCAGGTACTCGAGGTTGACCTGGTGCACGATGCCGGTCGCCGGCGGCACGACCCTGAAGTTGCGCAGAGCGTCCTGTCCCCAACGCAGGAACCGGTAGCGCTCCTCGTTGCGTTCGAACTCGCGCTCGGAGTTGAGCAGCAGTGCCGCCTGGCTGCCGTACTCGTCGACCTGCACGGAGTGATCGATCACCAGCTCAACCGGTTGCAGCGGGTTGATCCGCTCGGGGTCGCCGCCCATCTCGACCATGGCGTCGCGCATCGCCGCGAGGTCGACCACCGCGGGTACGCCGGTGAAGTCCTGCAGCAGCACGCGCGCCGGCATGAACTGGATCTCGTCGCTCGGGGGCGCGTCGGCTTGCCAGGAGGCCAGCGCCTCGATGTCGCGCGCGGGCACGGTGGGAGTCCCGGCCCGACGCAGCAGGTTCTCGAGCAGTATGCGCAGCGCCCACGGCAGACGCTCGACCTCGTAGCCCGCGTCCTGCAGCATGGCGAGCCGCGCGATACGGTATCGGCGACCCTGTACTTCGAGCACCGAATGTGCTCGTAGGAAATCGTTCATGGGATCTTTGCCTCGACGATGGCGCGAGCACCGCGCAGCGAAAGGTCAAAGGCAAAGACTAACGCACTCGTGCTGGGAACCGCGCGGAGAACGGGTCACAGTGCGGAACCACCGGTGCTTTCGGAGTTAACATCCCGGAGTCGGGCCTGTGGCTCCCTGCGACGATGAGCGCCCACGACCAAATCTCTGCCCCCGCGCTGCTCCTGGCGATGCCGCAGATCCAGGACCCCTTCTTTCGCCAGAGCGTCGTCCTGCTGCTGGCCCACCAGGACCAGGGCAGCTTCGGCTTCGTGATCAACCGTCCGAGCAAACTGCGGGTGGTCGAAATCCTCGAGGATCTCGAGATCGGCTGGCAGGGTGCGCCGGACGCCATGGCCTTCGTCGGCGGGCCGGTTCAGCCGCAGCTTGGAACGGTTCTGGTAGGCAGCGGCCGTGGCGCGGCGGACGAGATCGACAGCCTCACCGAGGTCGCACCCGGCATCGCCATCACCCAGAGCCTCGAGCACCTCGGTCAGCTGGCGGCGAGCCCCGGCGCGACCATGAGACTGATCCTCGGCTACGCGGGGTGGGGCGAGGGTCAGCTCGTCCAGGAGATCGGGCGCCACGACTGGCTCGTCGCGCCCGTAGACCCTATCCTGATCTTTGCCGAGGATCCGGTGCAGACCTGGCGTGACGCGCTCGGCTCCATCGGGATCGACGCCGAGATCCTGCCGACTTGGACCGCGGCGAGCTCGGAAGCCAACTGACCATCGCGCATGGCGACGCCACCGCAGGAGACGGACCACCCCGCAACCCGATCCTCGTGGCAGCGCTCCGCCGGGGGAGTCGTTGCCGCGGAGGGTCGTGTGCTCCTGATCGCCACCGCGGGCGGCGAGCGTTGGCAACTGCCCAAGGGTCGTATCGAACCGGGCGAGTCCGCGCGGCAGGCTGCGGAACGGGAGATCCGCGAAGAGACCGGTGTCACGTGCCGCGCCACCGAGAGACTGGGCGAGATCGAGTACGACTTCACCACTCGCGACGGCCGCACGATCCACAAGCGGGTCACCTACTTCCTCTGCACCTACCTCGGTGGCTCGGCTCGAGACTACGATCGCGGCGAGGTCTGGACGGCAGCCTGGCTGCCCGACCTGGCGGCGCTCGACCAGCTCACCTTCGACAACGAGCGGCGGATGCTCGAGCGCACCTTCCAACGTCTCGCCGAGCTCCGAAGCAGCGCGCAAAGCGGCGCAGGAGAAGCCCGTGGACCCCAACCGCTTCCGTGACGCCTACCAGCGGTTGCAGTCGCTCGACGAGCGGCTCGTACATCGCATCCGGCCACGAAACCAGTCTCGAGCGAGGGCCACCCTCGAGCAAGTCGACGATCGCACGCGCGACCTGGCCGAGATGACCATCGAGCTCAAGGAGATCTTGGAGGAGCTGTTCCTCGCCATCGGCACCACGCCGGCCAAGAAGGACTGAGGCGAAGTGGGGCCCCGGCGGCCAATGGCTCCCCGTCTCGAACAGACCTCGATGGCCTCGAGCGACCTGCTCCCTCACCGTCCAGTCGAGCCGAAGCCGCCGGATCCCCGTTCCGAGCCTTCGGGGTCGCGCTCTTCCCATTCGATTCGTACCATGGGGGCTATCACGAGCTGCGCGATGCGGTCCCCGCGCTCGATCGTGACCAGGCGTTCTCCGAGGTGGACGAGCAGCACCTGCAGCTCGCCGCGGAAATCGCTGTCGATGGTGCCCGGCGCGTTGAGGATCGTCAGACCCTCGCGCCAGGCCCAGCCCGAACGTGGGCGCACCTGACCCTCGTAGCCAGCGGGAATTCCGATTACCAGACCGGTCGGAACGAGCAGGCGCTGCATCGGGCGGATCTCGAGCGGCGCCGTGAGCGCAGCCCTCAGATCCAGCCCGGCGCTACCGCTCGAGGCCGGCGAAGGGAACGGCAGACCGGCGGCGTGCGACAGCCGCCGTACGCTCACCCGAAGCGGGGCGGCGGTCCGCTCGTTCGACACCGTCACCGTGCCGCGCTCCGAGGCAGCTCGCAGATCAGCGGCCGTCCTCGTTCAGCCAGTCGTCGTTCGTGTCGCGCTCGAAGCCGTCGGCCTGGGAGCGACCCCGCCGCCTGGACCCGCGATCACCTCCGGTCCCTGGCGCATCGCCACCCTCAGGTGTCACCAGATCCTCTCGGAATGGCTTGCCGATCCAATCGGAGGTGACCCGCGGCATACCGCGATCTCCGACCACCACCGGCAGCGGGATCAGCGACACGCTGAAGTGCCACCCGCTGTAGTTGTCCTGGCCGAAGAACGTGCGCAGGCTCGCGGCGTCGGTGGCAGGGTAGACGCCTACGAGCGGCCCGGCCGTGCGGTTCCGCGGCCCCCGCAACGAGCTCTCTTCGCCCTCCTCGCTCGGAGGTATCGTCACGTACCGTACCCCCTGGATCAGGGAGGGGTTGATGCCGACGCCGCCGCTCTCGGCCGGGTTCGGCCGCTGGCCGGGTGGCGTCAGCGGCTGGCGCTGGCCGCCGGCCGGCTGCTGGCGTCCCCCGCCACCGGGTGCCGCGGCTTGCACCAGTAAGCCCCACTGGCCACTCTCGTGCAGGGGGTTCGGGTAGAGCTTGCGGATCGCTCTGGGCTCGATCTCGACCAGCTCATCCAGGGTGATCGGCAGGCGGCCGTGGCGCAGCTGGAACACGCGGATCGCCTCGGCATACTGCAGGCCTCGAAAGATCGCCTCTGCCTCCTTCTCGCGCTGCACGAAAGCCGACCACGAGGGCAGTGCCACGGCTACGGCGATGTTCATGACCGTCACCAGCACCATGAGCACCAACAGGTTGTAGCCGCCGTCGCCGAGACGCAGGTCGGCGGGAAGCGACTGCCGGCGTCGCGATGGGCTGCGATTCCTGCCGGCCATAGCTACCACTCGGAGTACTTGGTCACGCCGTCGAGGCTGAGGAAATCCGCACCGGAGCGGACGTCCTCCACTCCGGGTTCGCCCTCTTCACCGTAGTCGGTTTCGGCCGCGCCCTCGTCGAACTCGGCGCGAACCTCGACCCAGCTGTCGTGGCTCTGGGTAATCGGGTCACGCGGCAGCCCGCGGAGGTAGCCCTCTTCCACCAGAGCCTGGAGGCTTGCCGGGAAGTAGCCCTTGTCGGCGAAGTACTGGTCGATGCCGTCGCGCATCGTCCGCAGGTTGGTCTTGAGCACCGCCTCCTGGGCGCGCCGGGGGATCTGCCGCAAGTTCGGCAGCGCGATCGTCGCAAGGATGCCGATGACTGCGATGACGATGATCAGCTCCAGGAGGGTGAAGCCGGACTGGCGGACCCGGATCGCGTCCGCGCCGGCGACGCCGCTCCGTGCTTTCACGCCGGAGGACTGCAAAGCCGACCTTCCGAACGTGAGAGAGGGAAGGATGGGACGTCGCAATGCGGCACTCAGGCGAGCGAGGAAGGGCTCAGCCTCCCGTGGCGGCATCCGGCGCGTCGTCCAGCCACTTGCCGTTTCCGCGCCCCCAGTCGACTCGAGCGCGCCCCCCGGAGCGAGTGCGCTAGCTACGTGCGGCTCACCACTCCGCATACGGCACCCCGTCCAGACCTACACCGGAGCTCAGCGAGTACACGTCGAACAGGTTGTCGCCACTGTGGCTGGTCGAGTCCGGCGGGTCGGAGGTGCTGCGCATACCCCACTCCGC
>DATLFI010000097.1:0-54106 GCA_035524895.1 Thermoanaerobaculia bacterium
GGGTCACACGCTTCGCGAGCGCAACACCGCAGACGGCCCCACGCCGCCCCCTACCAGAGCCGCGCAGCGGCGACGTCGGTGCAGGCAAGCTGCCCGGGGCAGCTTGCTTGCACCCACCCTTGGGGCGCGGGGGTTTCGTGATCCCGACTGCGTTGGGCCTCCTGCACGATGGCACCGCATCGCGTTCGTCGGCCACGCCTTGCCAGCGGCCACAGATCCCCGCGCGCAGCCTCACGCGGGTTTCACCACGGGCTGCTAGCTTCGTGATGCGCCCCAAGCGACGACCTCATTCTCGATCGTGGCTCACGAGGAACCCAGCCGCGCGATGCTAGCGCTCACTGCCTGCCGCCGGTCATGGCGTCGAACCGTTGGATCACCAGATCGGTGATGTCGACAGAATCGTCAGCGAAGACCAGGCCGCCCTGGAACTTGTTGAAGATCATGGTGAAGCCGTTGTCCTTGCCGACGGTCTGGATGATCGGCATCACCTCTCGCTCGATCCGAGCGAACTCCTCCTGCTGCTTCTTCTGGACCTCGCGCTGCGCATCGTCTTGAGCGCGACGCAGGTCGAGGGCTCTGTCCTCGAGCTGCCGCTCCATCTCGGCGAGCTTGTCCTCGGCCAGGGTCAGGCGCGACTCCGCGAAGCGCGAGCGGAGCTGCTCCACCTCGGACCGCTTGGACTGGAGGTCGGCGTTCTTCTGGTCGCGCAGATTTGTCAGCTCCTCGAGCAGCTTCTTGCCGCTCACCGAGTCCGTGAGGATTCTCTCGACGTCGATGACGCCGAGCTTCGGGGAGCTCTGGCCGACGGCGGGCGAAACCGTCGCAGCAACCAACAGGACCAGCGCCGGCAGGCCCAAGGCCATGCCGCTTCGGGCGAGGGGACTTCGAGTCGTGCGCATAGGGACGTTCTCCTGGGGATGCAAGAGCAGGGCGGTGCCTCCGCCGCCGGGACCGGCGGGGGGATGAAGCTTACGATCCTTCGAAAACCCGGCGAGGCGGGGGACCGGTGGACGCGAGGGAGGCTCAGAAGCTGACGCCGATGCTGAAGTCGAAGCTCTCGAAGCGCTCGCGGTCGTTCAAGGGGAGGTCGTCGTAGGGATTGAGCAGGTTCGACCAGATGAAGCGCAACGGGGCTCCGAACAGCGGAACGTTGATCCGGAGCTCGAGGCCCGCGACGTAGCGGAGGGTGTCCAGATCGAAGCTCTGGTCCTTGCCGAAGACGTTGCCGGCGTCGGCGAAGACCAGCAGCCGGAAGGGACCGTCGAGCACGAAGTGGTGCTCGAGGTTGATCTGGAACGAGCGGTTCCCGCCCTGCGGAAAGCCGTCGTCGTCGGCCACGGTCCGGCCGGTCTGGGGATCACGCACCCAGACCGAGCGGAAGTTGAATCCGCGGAGGCTGTTCTCACCGCCGAGGTAGAAGCGATCGAGGAAGAACAACTCGCGCGGCGCTCCGTCCTCGCTGCCGAACGACTCGATGTAGCCGAGGTCCAGGTTGGCGCGAAAGACGTTGAGCAGCGGGCGGCGCGCGACCGGCCTGGTATAGCTGAGCTGGAGGCGCGGGCGGACGAAGTAGTTCTCGCCCCCCAGCGGACCGCCGGCGTACTCCAGGGAAGTCACCAGCCGTTTGCCCCGCGTCGGCTCGAGCCGACTGTCGTGGCTGTCGTAGCGATACTGGAAGGTCAGCGACGACTTGCGGAAGGCGAACTCCTGCTCGATCAGGGTGCCCTCCGGCACGTCGGGATCGAAGAAGAAGCGCTGCGCGCGAAAATCCTCGAGCTCGGAGTTGGTGTAGGCGACGCTGGTGCTCTGGAACAGCTTGAAGCTGCGCCCGTACGTGAGCACCGCGCCGGTCTCCTTGCGGATGTAGGTCTGGTCCACCAGCAGGTCGAAGTCGAGGTCGCGGTTGAAGAGCTGGACGCCCACGCTCTGGGGCTTGTCGAACAGCCAGGGCACGAAGTACGAGAGGTCGAACAAGTCACGGAAGCGGCCCGACTGCAGGGACACGCCCAGGGTCTCGCCACGTCCCAGGAAATTCCGAGTGCGCACCGAGGCCTGTCCGAAGAAGCCGTCGAGCTCGCTGTACCCGCCGCCGAACTGCAGCTCGGTGCGCTCGGCCTCGTCGCCCTTGATCACCAGGTCGACGGTGTTGGACTCGGTCTTGGTGTCGATATCGACCGGCGCGTTCTCCTCGAGCTTGAAGTACTCGAGCTGGTTTATCTTGAGCAGGCTGTTGCGCAGGGCAGCGGAGTTGAAGACCATCCCCTCCTGGAGCCGCAGCTCTCGGCGCAACACGCGGTCGCGCGTGCGGCTGTTGCCCTGGAACTCGATCCGCCCGGCGCGGAACTGGTCGCGCTCCGCGACCTTGATCAGCACGTCCGCGACGAGCTCTTCCGGGGCGCTCTCCACCACTTCCTGACGGACGTCCGCGAAGATATAGCCGGTGTTGTTGTAGAACTCCTTGATCTTCTCGACGCCGGCCTCGATCACGTCCGAGCGCAGCCAGCCGCCCTTCGGCTGCTCGAACACGCTCCGGAGCAGGTCCGACTCGAGCACCTCGTTGCCCTCGAACCGGATCTCGCCCAACTTCCAGCGCGGCCCTTCCTCGACCGGGATGATGATGCGCAGCCGGCGTCGGCCGCGCGGGTCGCCGTCGTCTGCTTGCGGGTCCGGCGAGGTGCCGCCGCCGTCCACGACCTGCCCGCCCGGTCCGATCACCTCGATCTCGGGCTCGCCGAGCTCGACGTCCTTGTAGCCGAAGCTCCGGTAGAGATCGCGGACCGCCTCCAGATCCTCCTCCACCGTCGCCGGGTTGTACACGTCGCGCTTGCGGATCCGGGTGATCAGGTTGGACTTCTTGGTCTTCTTCATCTGGCCGCGCAGCTTCGAGGTCGAGAACACCTCGTTACCCTCGAAGGCGACCTGCCCGATCTTGACCTTGTTGCCCTCGTCCACGGTAACGACCACCCGCTGCTCACTGTCGGACACCCACTCGATGTCGACGTCGACGATGGCGAAGCGGTAGCCCCGCTCGGCATAGAGCGCCTCGATCGCTTTCTGCAGCCGCACCAGCTCGCCGCGGTCGAGCGGGAGACCCTCGTAGACCTCGATGCGCTCCTTGTCGGTGGCGTCGGCGACGTCGCTGCGCTTGACCTTGTCGAGACCCTGGTAGTCGATCGAGCGCAGCAGCGGCCGCTCGAGGATCTCGATCACCAGCTTCATGCCGCTGTCCTGGGGCTCGACGCTCACCGTGACATCGTCGATCATCCCCCGACCCCAGAACTCGCGGATCGCCTCGTTGAGCCGTTGCGGCTCGTACCGCTGCCCCACCTCCAGGCCGAGGTAGTAGTTCATGCTGTCTTCGGCCAGCGTCCTGAGGCCTCGGTACTCGATGGCCAGGATCTCGCGACCGATCAGGTCCTGCGCGGCCAGGGGAAGCGGCGCCAACGGCAGCACCGTGTAGAGCAACATGACCGCAAGGGCGACCATCGCGCGAGCCTTCGTCGCGAGGTCGAAGCGACCGCCGTTCGCCATTCTCATGCTGTACTACTCCGTCAAGAGCCGCTCAGGATCGGCTCGGATCGCACGCACAGCTCCAGGCCACCGCCCTCGACGTCGACCGAGATCAGCTGGAATCCCTCGTCCTCCTGCTGGTGGATCAGGACGTCCGAAACTGCGTCTTGGATGTGTCGCTGGATGGCGCGCCGCAGCGGTCGGGCACCGGTCGAGGGGTCGATGCCGGAGTGCTCCAGTAGCCACTCCCTCGCGGCGTCGGTTACCTCTACCCTCAACCCCCGTTCGGCGAGGTTGAGGTTCACGTCGTCGAGCAGCAGGTCGACGATGGTGCGCAGCTCTTTCTGCCCGAGCGGGCTGAACACTATGACCTCGTCGAGCCGGTTGATGAACTCCGGGCTGAACGAACGGCGGAGCTGCGCCAGGATCTCTTCCTCGATGCGCCGGAAGTCTGCGCCCTCGGTGCCGTCCGAGAAGCCCACGCGACCGCCGCGCAGCACCAGGTTGGTACCCAGGTTCGAGGTCAAAATCAGCAGAGCGTTGCGGAAGTCGACGCGGTTGCCGTAGGAGTCGGTCAGCAGGCCGTCCTCGAGGATCTGCAACAGCAGGTTCGCGAGGTCCGGATGCGCCTTCTCGATCTCGTCGAACAACACGATCGAGTAGGGCTGGCGACGGATCCGCTCGGTGAGCTGTCCACCCTCTTCGTGGCCGACGTAGCCCGGAGGCGAGCCGATCAGCTTGGACACCGCGTGCTTCTCCATGTACTCGGACATGTCGAAGCGCACCAGCGCCTCCTCGCTGCCGAACAGGAACTCGGCGAGGCGGCGAGCGACCTCGGTCTTGCCGACGCCGCTGGGGCCCAGGAAGATGAACGAGCCCACGGGTCGGCGCGGGTCGGCGACCCCCAGACGCGACCGTCGAATGGCGCGGGAGATCGCCTCGATGGCGCGCTCCTGGCCCACCACGCGCTTCCTCAGCGTCGTCTCCATCGCCATCAACCGCTCGGCCTCGTCGCTCTGCAGGCTCGCCACCGGTATGCCGGTCCAGGAGGAGATCACCTGCTGGATGTCCTCCGCGTCGACCTCGACGGCGGTGTCCGCGGCAACGTCCTTGCCCATCGCCTCGAGGTCCTCGCGCAGCTCGATCTCGCGCTCGCGCAGGTAGACGGCGCGCTCGAAGTCCTTGTCGGAGATCGACGCCTTCATCTCGGCGACCACCTGACGGATCTCCTGCTCCAGACGGCGCACGTTCTGCGTGTCGCGCACCCGCCGGAGCTTGACCTTGGCGCCGGCCTCGTCGACGACGTCGATCGCCTTGTCGGGCTGGTAGCGGTCGTGGATGTACCGCGAAGACTGGTAAACCGCCGCGCGCAGCGCGAGATCGGTGTAGGTCACGCCGTGGAACTTCTCGTAGCGCTCCTTCAGACCGAACAGGATGCTCAGCGTCATCTCCTCGGTCGGCGGCGCGATCTGGATCGACTGGAACCGTCGCAGCAGGGAACGGTCCTTCTCGATGTACTTGCGGTATTCCTTGAGGGTGGTGGCGCCGATGCACGAGACCTCGCCGCGCGAGAGCGCGGGCTTGAGGATGTTCGCCGCGTCCAGCGAGCCCTCGGCCGAGCCGGCACCGATCAGGGAGTGGATCTCGTCGATGAAGACGATGATGTCGGGGCTCTCGGTGAGCTCCTTGAGGATTCCCTTGAGCCGCTCCTCGAACTGGCCGCGATACTTGGTGCCGGCTACCACCAGCGTCAGGTCGAGCGCGACGATCCGCTTCTGCGCCAGGAAGACCGGCACCTGACCCTGCACGATTCGCTGCGCCAATCCTTCGACGATCGCAGTCTTGCCGACGCCCGGCTCGCCGAGCAGGATCGGGTTGTTCTTGCTGCGGCGTGACAGGATCTGGACTATCCGCTCGACCTCGTCGTCGCGGCCGATCAGCGGATCGAAGTGGGCCTCCTCGGCGAGGGTGGTGAGGTCGCGCCCGAACTCGGAGAGGAACGGCAGCTCCTTCTTCTGGCGGCTCGCCTCGCGCTCCTTGACGATCGACAGCACCTCCTCGCGCACCGCGTAGGTGTCGAGACCGTACTGCCCGAGGATGCGCATCGCGAGACTCCCCTCGACACGCAGGATGCCGATCAGCAGGTGCTCCGATCCGACACTCTGGTGGAGCATGCTCTCGGCCTCGTGGGAGGCGTAGGCCAGGATCTTCTTCGACTCTTCCGAGAGCGGCAGCTCCGCCGTGGAGGAAATTCGCTCGACGAACACCCGCTCGCCTTCGATCTCGCGGCGGATGTCCTCGGGCTTGATCCGGAACCTGCGCAGCAGCTCCGTTATGGTGTCCTCGCCCTCACGCAGGATGCCGAGGAGGATGTGCTCCGATTCGATGACCCGGCTGCCCAGCTTGCTCGCCTCGTAGCGAGCAAAGAAGAGCGCCCGGCGGGCCTTCTCGTTGTACTTCTCGAACACCCTGAGGTTCCTTCCGCGGCGCCGGCGCCCCATGGACTGATGTCACACCGGGTTCGCACCGTATAGCAGGCCGTCCGAGCCCGCTATTCCCGAACCGAGGGCCGGACCGCCGTCTCGAGCCGAAGCTTAGCGGAGCCGAGCTACGGCCGCTCGGTCCTGCCGCCGTCTCAGCCGACCGAAGTCGGGACCAGGACTCCGCCTTCGAGGCGCAGCGCCCGCCCGCAGCGCGCAGCGATCCTCGGGTTGTGGGTGACCAGCACGGTGGTGGTGCCATGGCGGGCGCGCAGGTCGAGCAGGCGCTCGAGCACCTGCTCGCCGCTCGCGGGGTCGAGGTTGCCGGTCGGCTCGTCAGCGAGCAGGATCGGCGGCTCCAGCAGCAGCGCGCGACACAGCGCGACGCGCTGCCGCTCGCCCCCGGAGAGCTGGCTGGGAAAGTGATCGTAACGGTCCGCCAGCCCGACCTCGTCGAGCAGCTCCCCTGCCTTCCGGCGGAGCGCCGCGGCGGGCCGGCCGGCGATCCTCCCCGGCATCATCACGTTCTCGACGGCAGTGAAGTCGGGAAGGAGCTGGTGAAACTGGAACACGAAGCCGAGGCTGCGGTTCCGCAGGTCGGCGAGCCGGTTGGCGTCGAGACTGTCGAGACGTACGCCCTCGAGCGTGACATGGCCGCTGTCGGGACGATCCAGCGCCCCCAGCAGGTGCAGCATCGTCGACTTGCCAGAGCCAGACGGGCCGACGATCGCCACCAGCTCGGCCTTCTCGACGACCAGGTCGATGCCGCGCAGCACCTCCACGACCTTTCCGGCATCGCGATAGGACTTGCGCACCCCCACGGCCTCGATCGACGCGGTCATCGGCGGAGCGCCTCCACCGGATCGAGGGTGCCGACCGTGCGCGAGCCAGCCAAGGTGGCCACCAGCGCAACGATCGCGCTGGCCCCGAGCACCACCGCCACGTCCGAGACACGCACCAGGAACGGCACGTGGTCGACGATGTACACGTCGCCGGGGAGCTTGAACAACCGGAAACGCTCGAAGAGGAGAGCCAGGGCCACCCCGAGCACACCGCCGGCGACGGTGCCGAGACCGGCCAACATCGCGCCTAGCAGCACGAACACGCGCCGCAGACGCCCGGGAGCGGCGCCCATCGCGGCGAGGATCCCAACCTCGCTCCGCTTCGCGGTCAGGATCAGTGATAGTGCGGAAACCAGGGCGAACGACGCCACCACCACGATCAGCGCCACCGCGAGGAAGATCGCGCTCTTCTCGAGCCGCAGCACGAAGAGCAGCGCCTGGTTGGCGTCGCGCCAGGTCACGACCCGCGGCGCACCGACATCGGACGTCGCGGTTCCGCCCGGTGCGACGCTCCCCAGCCGCTCTCGCAGCCTCGAGGCCAGGCGCTCGACTGCCACGCTCCGCCCCGGCTCCACGCCGAGCCTGCGATCCGAGCCCTCGATCAGGTTGCGCGCCAGCTCGTAAGGCAGCAGAGCGCGCTGGGCATGCCGCTCGTCGGACTGTCCAGGGTCGTGCAGCCCAGCCACGGCAACCCGCCGGCTGCGCGGGACCGGTCCGCGCGGCGACAGCGTGAGCCGAGGCGAAACGAGCTCCACCACGTCACCGGGAATCACTCCCCAGCGCGCCGCGACTGCGGTCGAGATCCAGAGTCCATCGATGCCACTTCCCTCCTCCGGTCTGCCCGGCTCCGGCACCACCCACCTCGGCAGCGCACCCTCGACGCCGACGACCTCGACCGGCTCGATGGCGTCGCCGCGTCGCAGCCAGCCGCGGCCGTACAGCAGCTGCTGCACCGAATGGACGCCGGGCTCTGCCTGCACCAGCCTACCGATCGCAGCCTCGTCGGCCGCCGGCGGCAGCTCGACCTGCAGAGCCGGCGTCCTGCGCTGCATGTCCCCCATCAGCCTCGACTGGAATCCGGACAGCGCGGCGAGCGCGACGATCAGCGCGGCCACGCCGACGGCGAGACCGGCAGCCGTGATGCGCGAAAGCAGACTGATGAAGGCGTCCTTGCGCGTGGAGCGAAGGTAGCGCAGGGCCACCCACAGCTCGAACGCCAGCCCCGTCGACGAGCTCACGGCTCCGTGCGAGCGTTGGCGTCCGCCGGCGTGGGCTCGCCGGGGCTCGGTTCCGACCCGCCGTGCGCGGCCGCCGCCGTCGAACGATCGCCGCGCTCCGGCCGCATCTGCGGAAAGAGGATGACGTCTCGTATCGAAGGCGCCCCGGAGAGCAGCATCACCAGCCGATCGATACCGATCCCCTCGCCGCCGGCCGGCGGCATGCCGTGCTCGAGCGCGAGCACGTACTCGTGGTCGAACCGATGTGCCTCGTCGTCGCCCTCGTCGCGCGCGGCGACCTGCTCTCTGAAGCGCTCGGCCTGCACGTCGGGATCGTTGAGCTCGGAGAACGCATTGGCGATCTCCATCCCACCGATGTAGAGCTCGAATCGCTCGGTGAACCGCGGGTCGTCGGGACGCTGCTTGGCCAGCGGGGAAACCTCGAGCGGATAGTCGTGGATGAACGTCGGATCCTGGAGGTGCTCCTCGACCAGCTCCTCGAAGAGCGCCATCAGCAGTGATCCGTACGAGACGGGCTTCGGAGCGGCGATGCCGCGGCGGCGAGCGGCTTCGAGCATGGTCGCGGTCGAGGCGAGCTCCGTAGCACCGACGCCGCCGATCTGCTCTACCGCCTCGATCATGGTCAGCCGCCGCCACGGTCGCCGCAGCGAGAGGCGACGCCCCTTCCATTCGAGCACCTCGGCGTCCTGCTCGCCACGCACCTCGTGCACCAGCCCTCCCAGCATCTCCTCGGTCAGATCCATGAGCTGCAGGAAGTCCGAGTAGGCCCAGTAGAACTCGAGCATCGTGAACTCGGGGTTGTGCTGGGTGGATGTGCCCTCGTTGCGGAAATTGCGGTTGATCTCGTACACCCGGTGCAGGCCTCCGACCAACAGTCGCTTGAGGTAGAGCTCGGGGGCGACGCGCAGGTAGAGATCGAGATCGAGCGCGTTGTGGTGCGTCACGAAGGGTCGCGCGGTGGCACCGCCGGGGATTGGATGCATCATCGGCGTCTCGACCTCGAGAAAGCCGCGCTCGTCGAGAAAACGCCGGATGAAGCGCACCGCGCGCGCCCGCAGCTCGAACACCGCGCGCGACTCGGGGGTCATGATCAGATCCAGGTAGCGCTGCCGGTAGCGCGCCTCGATGTCGGCCAGACCGTGCCACTTCTCGGGCAAGGGCCGCAGCGACTTGGCCAAGAGCTCCAGCTCCGACGCCATCAAGGTCAGCTCGCCGGCGCGTGTGCGCATCAGCACGCCCGTCGCCTTGACCAGATCTCCCAGGTCGAGCTGCTCGAAGAGCCACCAGGCTTCCTCCGGGAGCGCGTTGCGGCGCAGGAAGATCTGCAGCTTGTGGCGGCCGTCGGAGACATCGAGGAAGGCGATCTTGCCGTGCTGGCGCAACGCGCGGATCCGTCCGGGAACACGCAGCGGGATCGCCCGCGTGTCCAGCTCGGGGCCCGTGAGCTGCCCGTACTGCTCGTGAACCGCAGAGGGCTCGAGGTCGTACCGACAGCGCGCGGGGAACGCTGCGATGCCCCGCTCGCGCAGCAGCCGCAGCTTCTCGCGACGGTTGCCTATCTGCTGCTCGAGCTCGGACATGGATGAGGGAACATAGCAAAGGCGCGCCGCAGAACTTGCGTGCCTGCCAGCTAGGAGCCCGGCACCACCGCCTCGTCGAGCAGGGCCGCCAGAAACTTCTGGACGGCGTCCGAAACCGCCAGCGAGACCTCCAGCACGTCATCGTGGTCGAGCGTGCCGGTGGGCGAACCCGCGGCAGGGTTCGTGACCAAGGACAGCCCGAGGCACCGCATCCCCATGTGACGCGCCGCGATCACCTCCAGCACGGTCGACATGCCCACGAGGTCGCCACCGAGTCGGCGCAGCGCCTCGACCTCGGCGGGGGTTTCGTAGCTCGGTCCCAGCAATCCGGCGTAGACGCCCTCACGCAGCTCGAGTCCTTGCGCCGCGGCGACCTCACGGGCCCGCCGTCGCAGGTCCGCGTCGTAGGCGCAGCTCAGATCGGGGAAGCGCGGTCCCCACTCGGGCGGCAGCGCGCCGCGCAGCGGGTTCAGGCCGGTGAAGTTGATGTGGTCACAGATCAGCGCCAGGTCGCCAGGCCGCGCATTCTCGTAGATGCCGCCGGCGGCGTTGGTCACGACCAGAGTGTGGGCGCCGAGCAGACGTGCCAGGCGAACCGTGAAGACCACCTGGGCGGGCGAATAGCCCTGGTAGGCGTGCAGTCGGCCTCGCTGGAAGAGCACGTGCCCCCCCGATGGAGCTCGCATGGCTTCGATCGACAGGGCGTGCCCCACGATCGCGTCGGAAGCGAACGGCAGGACGTCGGCGAGATCCGTCGGGCCCCAGATCGGCTCGCCTAGGTCGACGCTCAGGCCCGAGCCGCCCACCAGCAAGACGTCGCCAACCGGCCAGTTGCGGGAACGCCACAGCGCGACCGCGGCGGAGAGCTGGCGAGAGAGGGGATCGATGTCGTCCATCGAGTGAGCGAGGTCGTAGTTGGAGTCCGGGGGCTATGCGGCGAGAGCCTCACGGCGCGTCTGCGTGGAGCGAAGCGGCGCGTCAGGCTAACCCAACGGTCCGAGCGGCCTGCGGGCGCTGCGTCGAGCGCTCAGTCGTAGACCAGCAGCCAGAGACCCGAGTACTCGCGCAGCAGCCGCATCCGCAGGTGCTGGAGCTCACTGGCCTCGCGGGCGTCGCCCGACTGCACCGCCTCCTGCACGAACAGGTCGAGTCGCCGTTCGAACTGGCCGGCCAGGTGGCACAAGACACGCCCATTCGCAGCGCCTGACTCGACTCCGGTATAGGTCTGCAGGCCACCCCGCTGGGCCACCATCTCCTCCGCCTGCGCCGTCACCCGCACTCGCAAGGCAGCCGCTTCGAACAAGAACTGCTCCAGCTCCAAGTGCACCGACTCGGGGCTGTGTAGCCGCCGGAAGGCGAGTATCTCTCGGGGTTCGAGTCGCAGGGCGTTGAGGTCCGGCAGCTTAGCCACCAACTCCGGTGGGTCGTCCCAGCTCGAGCCCTCGAGGAAGGCGAGCACGCTGCGAAGCGTGTCACCCAACAGCTCGGCGTTGGCGGTACGGATCCGAAGCGTGGCCGACCGAGTCAGCGGCACAGGAGTCGGCGGTGCGACCACCGGTGTGCTCGATGCCAGAGGCAGCGGTGACGGCGGCGGTGACCCCTGTGGCGGGTGTGACACGTGCGGAGCTGCCCCTCCTGGGGGCCAAGGCTCTAGCCTCGGTGGCGTCCCTTCCGGCGCATCGTCCGGCGTCGTCGAATCGTTCGCACCGCCGGGGCCGTCCCCCGCACCCTGGAGACGCGGGATCAGGTCTCGTGCTCGCGCGCGCAGCCGCGCGACCTCGTCGAGCCGTAGCTCTTTCTTCTCGAGCTGGCTCTCGAAGCGCTGGACCTCCCCGCGGAAGTCCTGGAGCTCGGCATCCAGCCCGCTGCCGAGGGATTGAGCCCCGGTATCGAGCTGCAGCGCTTCCCGCTCCAGCTCGAAGACCTCCTGGTACTCCCCCGCGATGCGCTGCTCCTCGCGCTCGAAGAAGTCGCCGATCGAGGAACGCAGGTAGAGGTTCGTGCGCACGACCTCGTCGAGGATGGGCGGATAGAAGAACGCGTCTCCCAGCGAATGCTTGAGCCGCCGATACCCGGCGATCAGGCCCAGCTCGTTGAACTGGTCGAGGCTCTTGGTCTGCGCCATCGCCTCACGCAGCGTGCGCACCTCCATCACCGTGTCCTCGACGCGCTCCGTCGTCGGTTCCTCCGCACCCAGCAGCAGCCAGAGGCTCCTCCAGATGTCCCGCTGCTCCATGCGGGGATCGCGCTCGATGGCCGGCCGATCTCCCTCGGCGAGCTCGTCGCCCAACCGCGTCACCAGGAAGTCGGCCTTGTCCACCAGATCTTCCGACCAGCCGCGCTGGAGTCGTATGTACAGGTAGGCGCGAAGGAGCTGGATGAGGATACGCCGGTCGTAACTGCGCACTCGATCGAAGAATTGGCGCAGACGACCCGGAGCGATGCGAAGGTCCTGCTGGATCAGCTCCGTCGTCTTCTCGTCCAACCGGCGAGCGCTATCATCCAGCCGCCCGGGGACAGCGTTGGTATCGTCGGAATTGAGGTCCTTGGCTAGGCTCTTGAGCTCGCCGTAGAGCGCCTGGAAAGACGTGGACGGCCCGGCGAGCCCCTCGTCGGCGAGGATCTTGCTCAACCCTTGGAGGAACTGGTGGAAGGTCCAAACCGCCTTGAAGCGGTTCGAGAGAGCGAGATAGCGCAGATGGAGACCGCTCAGCTCTTCGACGGTCGCCATCTTCCCTCCCCAGCCGGGTAGCCCGGTCTAGGCAGCTCGAGGCGCAGTTTCGGTGACACTTGCGTCAAGCCCGATGGTAGAGAACGGTACAAGCTTCGGGAATTCGACGAGTATACGGAGAGAAGATGGCTTCGACCAGAACCGCCACTCACCCGAGGGTCCTCATCTCCGAGGAGCAGATCGCTCGGCGCATCGACGAGCTGGCACGCGAGATCGACCAGGTCTACGCTGCGACCGAGGCGCTCACTTGCATTGGCGTGCTCAAGGGCTCCGTGTTCTTCCTGGTCGACCTGTTGAAGCGCCTACAGGTGCCAGTGGTCGTCGACTTCTTCCAGACTGCGAGCTACGGAAGCGGCACGGTGCCCGGCGAGATCCGCATCCGCAAGGACGTAGACCTCAGCGTTCGAGGTCGAGACGTCCTGCTGGTCGAGGACATCGTGGACACCGGGCACACGCTGCGCACGGTGCTGTCCCTCCTGCGGTTCCGTGGCGCCCGTTCGGTGCGACTGTGCGCCCTCCTCGACAAGAAGGCGGCGCGCGAGATCGAGGTGCCGGTCGACTTCTGCGGCTTCGAGATCGAGAACGTGTTCGTGGTGGGCTACGGCCTCGACTACGACGAGCGCTACCGGAACCTCCCGTACGTCGGGGTGATGGAGGGCGATGGTCTTTGAGGCGGCGCCCCAGGTCGTTCTCATGGCGCCACCGCCCCGCCTCCCTCCAGCCACCTCTCGCGTAGCTCCGTGACCAGGCTGCCGCGCCCTGCCCGCAGCGCCTCCTCCACCACCTCGCGCGGTCCAGGCTCGAGCCATTCGAGCACACGCAGGTTGCCATCGCGCGCCAGCCCCTCCAGGTCGTGGGGGCTCTCGTCGATGAAACGGGCGGCCCGGAAGAACGGAGCCGCCTCCCTGCCGCTCGGATCGACACGCGCCCACAGGTCGCCAGCCTCGGCGAGCAGGCCGGCCAGGAAGCGACGAGTCCGCAACCGTGGCGGAGCCCCTGGGAGAGGTCTCGGTACCGACACGCGAAGGCCCAGCTCGACTGCTATCCGGCACAACGCCCGCTCGTCGAGCGGCGGGGCGTGAAACAGCGCCGCATAGTCCCGCTCGCTGCTCAGGTGCGCGCCAAGCGCGCGACGGGTCGCCGGGCTGGCACTGGCGGCGGCCAGATGCACCGCGCGCACGCCACGAGCGGCGAGAGCCTCGGCGAGGGCGGCGAAGCGTGGCACATCCAGCAAACCCGGGAGCAGCGGCACCGCCGCGACGCACCCCTCGAGAGAGTCGAGCGCGTCGTCGGGCTCCTGGAACAGCAGGTGGTGGGTGAGGTCGACAGCCACCAGGACGGCGTCACCCCGCTCGGCCAGGTCTCGCTCCCACCCGGCGGCCTCGACCACGCTGGTGGTCCGCTGGATCACCAGGGGGAGCCCCGCCGACAGCGACTCCCGAGCCAGCCGGTGACGAACCTCTTCGAGCTCGGCTCCCGTGACGGGCAGGTAGACGACGTCATCGAGGCCCGTGACGTGCATCGCACTCGAGGTCGAGGGGTCCCAGGAGGTCCACGAGTCGACCGCGACGCGTCCGTTCGCGAGGTCGACGAAGGGCGTCGTGCAGGGTGGCCAGCGCCGGGGGCGGTGTCGAATCCACAGGTTGCGCGGTTCTGGCAGGTGATTCGTCCAGCCGCGCTCTCGGGCCGCGCCGGGAACGGTGGGATCAGACCGCGACAACGACAGCCCTGCGCTCACGACGAGGATCGCGGCGCCCGATCGGAGAGCGCCTCGGCGACCGCGCGCGCCACGTACTTGCCGAGGATGTCGACCTCGAGGTTCACAGCATCGCCGACGCGCAACGCACCCAGGGTCGTGACGGCAAGCGTGTGCGGGATGATCGCGATCTCGAAGTCGTCGTCGCGCAACGATGCCACCGTCAGGCTCACGCCATCCACGGCGATCGAGCCCTTCTCCACCACGAAGCGAGCGAGATCACCGGGCAGCGCGAAGGAGGTCGCCCGATGATCCCGCAGCTCGCGCACCGCGGTCACGGTGGTCGTGGAGTCGACGTGCCCCTGCACCCAGTGGCCGCCGAGCGGATCGCCCACGCGCAGCGCGGGCTCCAGGTTGACTTCGGCACCGCTGCGCAGCCGACCCAAAGTGGTCCGCGCCAGCGTCTCCGGCGACAGCTCCACCGCGCAAGACTCAGGGCTGGCCTCTACCAGAGTGAGGCAGACGCCTGAGATGGCCAGGCTGGCGCCCACGCTCAACCGGGCGCCCAGAACCTCGCTGTGCACGATGGACAGGATCCGGCCCCCCTCGCGCGACGGTCGAGGGTCGGCGATCAACCGACCACGTTCGAAGACAAGTCCCGTGAACATCCCGCCCTCAAGGCATCGATCCAGACATCGGGGCCACGGCGGCGAGAGCGTATGGCCTCCAGCCGCGGCACGCCCGCCAGCGGCCCCAAACCGTCGCCGCCCACCGGCGAGGGCGCACCCCGGCCCCCGATCAGCAAGGGAGCGCAGCAGGCCGCCACACGATCGAAGAGGCGGTCGCCGGCGAAGGCCGCGATCACCTCTCCTCCGCCCTCGACCAACACGCTCCCCACGCCGCGTCCAAACAGGTCTTGGAGCACTGAGCCTGCGTCCACACGCGGCAGGGACACCACCTCGGCACCTGCCGCCTCGAGCGCGACGGCGTCGCCGCGCGGTTTTTCAGTGTACAAGAGCACGGCGCCGGGAATCTCGAACAGCCGCGCCGCAACCGGGGTACGCAACCGGCGATCCAGCACCACCCTCACGTTGGCGCCGGTGGCGAGGCCTAGCCTGCGGTCGAGCCGCGGATCGTCGCGCAGCACGGTCTCGCTGCCCACGATCACCGCCTCGTGCTCCTCGCGCAGCGACAACGCCCATCGGCGACTCTGCGGCGAGGAGAGCCACTGGCTCTCCCCCTCGGTCGTCGCGATCTTGCCGTCGAGGCTCATCGCCCACTTCAAGGTGACCGCGGGACGTGCGAGCAGGTGGCGGCACAGGAACGGCAAATTGAGGCGGACCGCCTCCTCTGCCAGCAGTCCGTGATCGACCTCCACCCCCGCCGCACGCAGGCGCTCGCGTCCTCGAGCGGCATCCCGATTGGGATCGTGGTGGCAGTAGACGACCCGTGAAACACCCGCCTCGATGATCGCATCGACACAGGGAGGGGTGCGCCCGTGATGGCTGCAGGGCTCCAAATTCACGTAGAGCGTCGCGCCGCGAGCCGCCCCGGGTGCCAGTCGTGACAGCGCCTCGACCTCGCCGTGCGGCTCTCCCGGACGGCGGTGGAACCCCTCGGAAAGCACCGCACCGTCGCGTACCAACACGGCCCCAACGCGGGGGTTCGGCGTCACGGTGTAGCGACCGCGGTCAGCCAGCACCAGGGCGCGTCGAAGCCAGAGGAGGTCGCTCACGCGGATCCCTCGGGACGGCGCGAGCCCTCAAAGGGCCGACCAGTCTCCGGCCAACCCTGCCGCGAACTCGCGGGCGTGGAACTCGACGAGGTCCCCTGCGGCTTCGCCCACTCCCAGGTATGCCACGGGCAAGCGCAGCTCCCGCGCGATGGCCACCACGACTCCCCCCTTGGCTGTACCGTCCAGCTTGGTCAGCACCAGTCCGTCTACCGGAACCGTGCGCGCGAACTCCCGCGCCTGGGCGACAGCGTTCTGCCCGTTGGTGGCATCCAGCACGAGGAAGGTGAGGCACTGGATCCCGGGCGCCTCTCGCTCGACCACCCGCTGGATCTTCCCCAGCTCGTCCATCAGGTGGCTCTTGGTGTGGAGCCGGCCAGCGGTGTCGACGATCAGGTGGTCGGCGCTGCGGGCACGAGCCGCATGCAGTGCATCGTAGACCACAGCGGCAGGGTCGGAACCGGCCTGGTGACGCACCACGCCGACACCCAGCCGCTCTCCCCACACGCAGAGCTGCTCGATCGCGGCCGCGCGAAACGTGTCGCCCGCCGCCAGCAACGGTTTCTCGCCGACCTCGATCGAGCGTCGCGCGAGCTTGGCGATGGTGGTCGTCTTGCCCACGCCGTTGACTCCCACCACCAACGTGATCCGCGGCCGCCGGAGCGGAGCCAGGCGTGGAGCATCGAGCAGCAGCACCGAGATCTCGTCGACCAGCATCTCCCTCAGCTTGACCAGGTCCTGGCCCTGGCCGCTCTGTACGCGGTCGCGCACACCTTGCACCAGCTCGAGCGACGTCGCTACGCCGAGATCCGCTCCGATCAAGATCTCCTCGAACTGCTCCAGAGTCTGCTCGTCGATCACGCCACGCCCGCTCACCGCCGCGCCGATGCGGTCGAGCAGCTCGGTATGCGTCATGCCGAGCCCGCGCTTGAGCTTCGCCCAGAAGCCACGAGAGGGCTGGGGCGCCTCCTCAGCGCGGTCCAGGCTCAGATCTAGGGGCTCGGTCATACGCGTCCACGCAACTGCGCTCGAGGGCGCTCGAGGTCAGACAAGAGAGACAAGAAGGGGCGGCGACCCCGGAGGCTCAGGTGGCGAACAGCTCGTGCGCCAGGAGCTTGGCTGCGCGGCCGACCTGGCGACGGGTAACGCCGCTGAGCGTCGGAGATCGCTGCGCCAGCACCAGAAAGTAGCCATCCTCGAGCGGAACCGCGAAAACGTGGAGCTCCGAAGACTCGATGTGGACGATGCCCAGGTCCCCGAAGGCCTTCGGCTCCAGGAAGCGGCGGAGCTGTCTCAGGTAGATCCCGACATAGGCGCCGAGCAGCCGCATGTCCATCGGATTGGCGTCGGTGCAGGCGTAGTCGACCGTCTCGCCCGCGTCGTCCAGGAACAGGGCGCCGACCGCCCCGTTGTTCTTGGCCAGGAGGTCGGCCAGGATGTACTGGAAAGGCATACCGTGCTTCGAGCCGCCTACCGACCCGGCAGACGCCGCTCCCACCAAGGATATCGCGTGCCGGGGGGCCAGTGTGAGTGGGTCCCCACGATGTGGCTATGTGTGGATCGCGGTCAGGGCATCGAAGCTGCGGGGCTCGCCCGTTCGGGATCGGACCGCGACGGCTTCGATCTCGCCGCTTTCGAAGGCCCCGAAGAAGGCTTCGGCGATACGCGGATCGAAGCCCTTGCCGCTCAGATCGCGGAGGATCTGCAGCGCTTCTTCCGGACTGTACGGATCCTGATACACCCGTTGGGTGGTCAGGGCATCGAAGGTGTCCGCGACGGCCACGATGCGGGCCAGCAGCGGGATCTCCTTCCCAACGAGTCCTTCTGGATAGCCGCCGCCGAGCCAACGCTCGTGGTGGTAGCGAATCGCGGGCAGGATCGGGCGCAAGGCGTCGACCGGGGCGAGGATGTCGGCACCCAGCACAGGATGTCGCTTCATCTCCTCGAACTCCTCGTGTGTGAGGATGTCGCCCTTGTTCAGGATGCGATCCTCGATCCCGATCTTGCCGATGTCGTGGAGGAGTCCGGCTGTCCAGGCCTCCTCCTTGAGGCCCTCGAGCGTGGGGTCGTCGCGCATCAACCGGCGAGCCATGGCTCGGCTGTAGGCCGCCACGCGTTCGGAATGACCAGCGGTGTACGGCTCCTTGGCCTCGATGGCCGCCAACATCACGCGCAGGGTCGAGATGAAGAGCTCCCGGTTGACCTGTGCTGCGCGGCGCAACCGGCGCACGTGGCTCTCCACGTGCTCGCTCATGGTGTTGAAGCTCTCGGCGAGCTCGGTGATCTCGAGACCCGACGCCGCGCGCACCGGCACGCGTTTGCCGAAGTGCCCCGATGCGATCTCGTGGCTGGTCTCGGCCAGCTCCTGGATGGGGCGTGAGACCACGTTGCTCGCGAACGCTCCGAGCAGGAGAGCCAACAGCACGGTGACGGCGCCGATCAGGATCGCGTTGGCGACCAGCCGCCGGAAGACGACCAACGCCGCGCTCTTCGGGCGCTGCAGCAGCAGCGCCCACGGCGTGTCGCCAAGCGGCACGATGCGACCGAGCATCGGCCGAGTCGAAGCGCCCAGCCGCAGGCCGTACTCGAACACCGACACCGCGTGCTCGAGATACCCCCGCACCTCGGGCGAGCGTGACACCGCGTCCCACACCGGCCCCTGAGGCGCGGGATCCGCCCATAGCACCTGGCCCGAGACGCGGTCGAGCACGAATAGCTCTTGCTCGTGCGCGAGGGTCACGTCGAACGGCAGCAGGGCCTGGAAGACCGGTTCGCCTGGAGAGGCGGCGTCGGTGACCACTAGCCACAGCTTCCCGTCGGCCCGCGGGGCCAGCGCGAAGCGGCGCGACTCCGCGCGCGCCGCCTCCGCCACGCGCTCGAGCTCGACCTCGAGGTCGGGCTGGAAGACTAGTCCGGAGCTCGGGTCGATGGCGCGGACGTGAAAGTTGCCCTCGGTCACAGCGACGAAGCGCCGCAGCAGCCGCGAACGGGCGTCGCGGTCGGCGCCGGTGGCGAGCCAGCCCGCGCGCAACAGCTCGAGCTGCCGTGTCACCGCGTCGAGCTCGAGCCGCCAACGCTCGGCGAGCTGCTCGACCTGCCGAGACAGATTGAGCTGCTCCTCGCGCTCGACCAGATCGCGGTTGATCCGCAGGTTGGCGATCGTGGTGAACACGATCGGCAGGATGCCGAACGTCGCGAGCAGCGCCAGCAGAAGCAGGCGCAGCCGCGTCTTGGCGAGGAGACGGCGAATGAGCATGGGAGGCGGTCGCACCGGCCAGTATATGGCCGCGGTCGCCTCTCAGTCGCCGCGACCCCAGAGCTCGCGCAGGCGCGCGTCGCGCCCGCATCTGGTGCGGTAGAGCTTGTAGCGCACCGGATTCTTCTTGTAGTAGTCCTGGTGGTAGTCCTCGGCCGGGTAGAAGCGGGTCGCCGTTACCACCTCGGTGACGATCGGCCTGGGAAAGCGACCCGAGGACTCGAGCGCGCGCAGCGAGGCCTCGGCGAGCCGGCGCTGCTCGTCGTCGTGCACGAAGATCGCCGCGCGGTACTGCGACCCAACGTCACAGAACTGACGGTTCTTGGCGAGCGGATCGACGTTGCGCCAGTACACCTCCAGCAGACGCTGATAGTCGATCTGGTCAGGGTCGTAGCGGACCTGCACCACCTCGGCGTGACCGGTGCCGCCGGCCGAGACCTCGTCGTAGGTGGGGTCCTCCGTGCTGCCGCCGATGTAACCCGACGTCGTCGACACCACGCCCGTCAGCGCGTCGAAGGGCGGTTCCATGCACCAGAAGCAGCCCCCGGCGAACGTGGCGGTGGCGAGGTCGGCGGCACCGCGAGGACCGGCGGCGCCGGCAACAGAGCCAAGGAACGACGGCAGCAGCGTTGCCAGCAACGCTGGAGCCCACCACGATCGCGCGAGGCGAACCCGACTGGCCATCGCTCAGCTCCGCAGGGCGGGCAGCGCCTCGCCCTCGGGCACGAAGCGCAGCGCCAAACCGTTGTTGCACCACCGCTGACCGGTCGGAGGCGGGCCGTCGCGGAAGACGTGTCCCTGGTGGCCGCCGCAGCGAATGCAGTGGTACTCGGTGCGGGGTAGGACCAGCTTGAAGTCCCGCTTGGTGCCGGTGCGCCCGGGCAGCGGCTCGAAGAAGCTGGGCCAGCCGGTGCCGCTCTCGAACTTGGCGCGGGAGGAGAACAGCGGCAGGAAGCAGGCCGCGCACACGAAGGTGCCGGGTCGCTTCTCGTCGTTCAGCGGGCTGGTGAACGCGCGCTCGGTGGCTTCTTCGAACAGCACTTCGTACTGGTCCTCGGGGAGGAGCTGCCGCCACTCCGCCTTCGGCTTCTCCAGCTTCTCGATCGGCTCTCCGGTCTTGGTCTCGGCCACGGCCATGCTTCCTCCTCTGCCGGCGTCGGTGCGAGCCGGCAGCAATAGCCAGGAGGCTCCCAGGGCGAGGGTGCCACGCAACAGATCTCGACGCTTCATGATTTCTACCTTCCCGACATTCCCGCTGAGCCCCGGTCGGCCGACCGCGCCTGCGTGCGGCGGCGGCTGCCGCTCCAGCAAGGGTAGCCCACGAAACGGTAAACAAGCTCTCGGGCACGACCCTTCCCTCTCACCCGGAGATGCCGACCTCGGGGGTGACCGCCCGGTCAGGCGAGGCCGAGGAACCTCGCGAGCTCGCTGCTGACCAGCTCTGGCGCCACGCTCTCGTGCACACCGCCGCGGCCGACCGCCTCGGGCAGCACCCAAGCCAGACCCGACTCGCGCGCCTTCTTGTCGCGAGCCATCCGCGCCAGGAGCGCACTGGCGTCGAGAGCGGGCAACGGCGGTGGTCCGAGCCGGCCGACGAGCTGCTCGATGCGCGAAGCCACCGTAGGGTCGAGCCCGCGAGCGCGAGCGAGGCGAACGGCGTACAGCATGCCGTGCGCCACCGCCTCGCCGTGCAGCAGCTCCTGGTAGCCCAGCTCCGCCTCGAGCGCGTGCCCCAGGGTGTGACCGAAGTTGAGCAGGCGGCGGAGATCGCGCTCGTAGGGATCCTGCTCCACGACCTCTACTTTGAGCGCCATCGCACGCTCGATCACCGCGGCGCGCGCCGCTGGCTCGCCCGCGACCACCGCGTCGAGCTCCCGCTCGAGGCGCTCGAAAAAGCCGCGATCGAGCACCGCGGCGATCTTGACCACCTCCTGGAGGCCGGCTCGGATCTCCCGCGCGGGCAGGGTCTCGAGCCAGGCGGTGTCGGCGACGACGGCGGCGGGTTGGCGGAAGGCGCCGACGCTGTTCTTGGCCTCAGGCAGGTCGAGGCCGGTCTTGCCGCCGATCGCGGCGTCGACCTGGGCGAGCAGCGTCGTCGGCAGGTGGACGAAGTCGATGCCGCGCAGGAAGCACGCCGCGACGAAGCCGCCGAGGTCGAGCACGCTGCCGCCGCCGAGCGCGACCAGCACGCTGTCGCGCTTGCCGCCGGCCACGATCATCTCGCGCCACAGACGCACCGCGTGGTCGACTGACTTGGCGCTCTCGCCGTCGGGCGCCTCGAGCGCGACCACTCGCCCCGCAGCCGCCTCGAGCGCAGCGCGCACCGCAGCGCCGTGCAGACGCCCCACCGCGGGAGTCGACAGCAGGAAGACCGTGCGCCCAGCCCACACCGGAGCGAGCGCGCGCAGCGCGCCCGCGGCGCAACCGTAGCCGGCGAAGATCGGGCACACGCCACGGTCGTGCTCGAGGCGCAGCCGCGCGCCGAAGTCGACCGGGCGGCCGGTCGTCGTCACCGAGCGGCCTCGGCTGCCGCCACGGTCACCCCTCGCCGCCCGTGCTCGACCGCGCGACGCGGACACCCAGCTCCTGGAGCTGGGAGGGATCCACGGGCGACGGCGCGCCGGTCATCAGGCACAGTGCGCCGGCGGTCTTCGGGAACGCGATGACGTCGCGCAACGACTCCGCGCCGGCCATCAGCATCACCATGCGGTCGAGGCCGAGGGCGAGCCCGCCGTGCGGCGGGGCGCCGTACGAGAGTGCATCGAGCAGGAAGCCGAAGCGCTCCCGCGACTGTTCCGGCGAGATGCCGAGCAGCCGAAACACGCGCTCTTGCAGCTCGGGTTCATGGATGCGGATCGAGCCGCCGCCGAGCTCGACGCCGTTGTACACGACGTCGTACCCGCGAGAGCCGACCGAACCGGGGTCTGTCTCGAGGCGGCCGAGGTCCTCGCGCTTCGGGCTCGTGAACGGGTGGTTCACGGCGTCCCAGCGGCCCTCGTCGGCGTTCCACTCGACCAGCGGAAAATCGGTGACCCACAGGAACTCGTGGGCATCGGCGCGAAAGCGGCCGTACTCGCGGCCGAGCTGGAGCCGGAGCGCGCCGAGAGCGGGCGCCACCACACGCTCCGCGCCGGCGGCGATCAGCGCGAGCCCGCCCTCGGGCAGGTCGAGCGCGCCCGCCGTCGCCTGGAGCTGCTCCGGCGACAGCGCGTCCTTGACCTGGAACTGCAGCTCGCCCTCCCGACGCCGCAACCACAGAACTCCCGGCGCGCCCGCGCGGCGCGCCGCCTCCGACCAGCTGTCGAGCTGCTTGCGCGAGGCGCCGGCCGCGGCCGGCACCGCAAGGCCCCGGATCACACCTCCGGTGGCGAGCGCCGCCTCGAAGGCGCGGAACGAGCTGCCGGAGAGCGCGGCACCGAGGTCGCGGATCTCGAGGTCGACGCGGAGGTCCGGCTTGTCGGAGCCGTAGCGCAGCATGGCCTCGCGGTAGGTCAGCCGCGGTAGCGGATCGGGCGGCTCGACGCCGGCCAGCGGGAACACCCTCCGCAGCAGCCCCTCGATCAGCGCGTAGACGTCCTCTTCGTCGACGAAAGACATCTCGACGTCGACCTGGGTGAACTCGAGCTGCCGGTCGGCGCGCTGGTCCTCGTCGCGGAAGCAGCGGGCGATCTGCACGTAACGCTCGAAGCCGCTGACCATCAGGATCTGCTTGAAGAGCTGCGGCGATTGCGGCAACGCGAAGAACTGTCCCTTGTGCACGCGGCTCGGCACCAGGAAGTCGCGCGCCCCTTCCGGTGTCGACCGCGTGAGAATCGGCGTCTCCACCGAGAGGAAGCCTTGCTCGTCGAAGTACTTCAGGATCTCGAGAGTCACGCGGTGTCGAAGGAGGAGGTTGCGCTGCAGCTCGGCGCGCCGCAGGTCGAGGAAGCGGTACCTCAGGCGCGTTTCCTCGCTCGAGCTCTCGAGCGCGGACTCGACGCTGAACGGCGCCGGCAGCGACCGCGCGAGCACCTGGCCCGCCGAGGCGAGCACCTCGACGTCGCCGGTCGGCAGGTTCGGGTTGCGCGCCTGCTCGGCGCGCGGCACGATCTCGCCCTCGACCTCGACCACCCACTCGATACGCGCCGACTCCAGCGCCGCGGCCGCCTCCGGATGGTCCTCCCGGCGAACCACCACCTGCACGATACCGGAGCGGTCGCGCAGGTCGAGGAACGTCACGCCGCCGTGATCGCGGCGCCGGTGGACCCAAGCCTGCAGCTTCACGCGCTGGCCGGCGTGATCGGCGCGCAGCGTCCCACAACCGGTACGTCTCATCCTTGCGCTCCCTCAGGGCCCGTGCGATCCGACCGTCTCGCGATGTCCTCGAGAAAGGCGGCGACCCGCTCGCGTGGGATCCGCTCCTGCGTGCCGCTCGAGTAGTCCTTCACCGTCACCTCACCCGCGGCCAGCTCGTCGTCGCCGACGATCAGCACGGCCGCGCTGCCCCGTCGGCCCGCGCGCTTGAGTCCGGCGCGCATCGACCCGGAGAGCTCCGCGACCACCGACACTCCGGCGTCGTGCAGCTCCTCGGCCAACGCCAGCGCCTCCGCGGGTCCGGCCGCCCCCAGGGTCACCATCGTGTGCGGCGGCGGCGCGCGAAACGCCGTGGCCCACTGCGCCGGCAAGACCTCGATCAAACGATCCTGGCCGATCGCGAAGCCGATCCCCGGAACGCTGGGCCCACCCAGCTCGGCGATCAGCCCGTCGTAGCGGCCGCCGCCGAGGATCGCATCCTGAGCGCCCAAACCCTCGGCGGCGATCTCGAACACGGTGCGTGTGTAGTAGTCGAGCCCGCGCACGAGCCGCTCGTCGACCTCGTAGGGCACGCCATGACGATCGAGGACGCCGCGCACGGCATCGAAGTGCTCGCGGCTCTCGCCGCTCAGGTGCTCGGCGAGCTTCGGCGCCCGCTCCAGGAGCGCGCGCTCGTGCTCCAGCTTGGTGTCGAGGATGCGCAGCGGGTTCGTCTCGAGGCGTCGCTTCGAGTCCTCGCCCAGCTCGTCACGATGAGGCTCGAGATGACCGCGCAAGGCCGTAGCGAACGCCGAGCGAGACGCGACATCCCCTACGGTGTTGAGACGCACGACCAGGTCGCTGAAGCCCAGCCGGCGCAGGAATCGCACCAGCATCAGCAACAGCTCGGCATCGCTCCACGGTCCCGGGTCACCGAGGATCTCGGCGCCGATCTGGTGGAACTGCCGGTACCGGCCGCGCTGCGGACGCTCGTAGCGGAAATGCGGGCCGACGTAGAACAGCTTGACCGGCTCCGGCCACTCCGACAGGCGATGCTGCACGTACGCACGCGCCACCGCGGCGGTGCTCTCGGGACGCAGGCTGACGCTGCGGCCGCCCTTGTCGAGGAACGTGTACATCTCCTTGCCGACGATGTCGGTTCCCGCCCCGACCCCTCGCACGAACAGCTCCGTCTCCTCGAGGATCGGAGTGCGGATCTCGCCAAAGCCGTAGAGCGAGAACACATCGCGTGCGATCTGCTCGACCGCCGACCAGACCGCGGTCTCCGGCGGGAGCAGGTCACGCGTCCCCTTGACCGAGCGTGGCGCCTCCGCGGCGCGCGCGCTCACGCCCGCGCCTCCGGAGAGGTCGCTGTGTGCCTCGATGCGCCCGAGAGCAGCGACCGAGCGACGGCGTGAGTCAGGCCGGGAATCATCGGCAGGGCTTAGGGATCGGCTCGGCATGGCGCCCTGCCGGGCGCGCCGCGGAGCGGGCGGCGGAGCATAGCAGTAGGGGCCAGGCTCGCTATCCTCCGCGCCTTCAGGGCCTCTGCCGAGATCTACAGGCATCGACCTGCATTCACCTCTCCCCCGCTGTGGCAACCACACCGCAAACTCCGGCGCCACGAGCTGGCACCAGCGTCCCCACCATCGACGTCGTCATCCCGGCCTACAACGAAGAGGCCTCGCTGCCCTTGGTACTCGGCGACCTGCCGGCTTCGGTCGTCCGGCGGGTGGTGGTCGCGGACAACAACTCGCGCGACCGCACTGCCGAGGTCGCTCGGGACTGCGGTGCAGAGGTGGTCGCCGCACGGCGTCAAGGGTATGGCAGCGCGTGCCTCGCGGGACTCGATCATCTGCGACGCACCGGGCCTCCGGCGATCGTGGTGTTCCTCGACGCCGACTATTCGGACCATCCCGAGGAGCTGCCATCCCTGGTTGCGCCGATCCTCGCGGGCGAAGCGGACATGGTGATCGGCTCCCGCGCGCTCGGCCGTCGCGAGCCGGGAGCCCTGCTGCCGCAGGCGCGCTTCGGCAACCTGCTCGCCTGCTGGATGATCAGGCGGCTCTACCGGCATCGCTACACCGACCTCGGCCCATTCCGCGCGGCGTCGTGGCCGGCGCTGGAGTCCCTCGAGATGAGCGACCCCGACTTCGGGTGGACCGCCGAGATGCAGGTGAAGGCGCTGCGGCGCGGACTGCGCGTGGTCGAGGTGCCGGTAAGCTACCGTCGCCGCGTCGGCGTCTCCAAGATCACCGGCACCGTGACCGGTACCGTGCGCGCCGGCTACAAGATCATCACCACGATCCTGCGCTACAGCATCGGTCGATGAGCTTTCTCACCTCCGCGCAGCCGACGCGGCACGAGATCGAGGTCGAGGTGCGCTACGCCGAGACGGACCAGATGGGCGTGGTGCACCACTCCAACTATCTGGTGTGGTTCGAGCTCGCGCGCACCGCGTTGTGCCGACTCACCGGTGTCCCGTACCACGAGATCGAGCAACGCGGCTCGTGGCTCATGGTGACCGGCGCGAGGCTGTCGTACCGCGGCGGCGCGCGCTACGGCGACACCGTGCGCGTGGCCTGTTGGCTCGCCGTGCTCAAGAGCCGCACACTCGAGTTCGCCTACGAGGTCCGGGCCGAGGGCTCGCTCCTCGCCACCGGCACCACCGAGCACGTCTGGGTCGACGCCGCATCGCGGCGGCCGCGACGCATCCCCGAGGAGCTGCGAGAGCCCTTCGAGCGCCTCGCGGGCAGGTCATCGGCCTGACTACCGGGAGACATCAGCCATCCTCCAGGCTTCGCGCGAGGGGAGTCGCCGCGAGCCCCGAGCTCAGTCCGCCGCGCCGTAGGTCTCGTCGTAGTCGAGGATCGCTGCCTCGACCACACGTTCGGCGTGCTCGCGCCCGTAGCTGGGAGCGATGGTCACCGGAGACTCGGCTCCCGGCACGAGCTTGTAGGTGAGGAAGTAGTGGCGGAGCCGCTCGACGAGCACCGGCGGGAGCTGGGACACGTCCTCCACCTGATCGTAGACGTGGTCGCCCGCCATCACCGCGACGATCTTGTCGTCCGCCTGTCCGGCGTCGAGCATCGGCAGCCCGCCGACCACCCGAGCGCGCACGATCACCTCGCTGCGCGACACCACGCGATCGCCGATCACGCAGATGTCGAGCGGGTCGTCGTCGCCGACACTCGCGCCGGCCATGAGCGCGCCAACCCGCTCGCCACAATAGGTGCGTGGCACGAATCCGTAGAGCGCCGGCGGCGACGACGACGAACGCTGGGGCCGGTCGACGACCAGGTAGCCCGTGTCCTTGTCGACCTCGTACTTGATGGAGTCGAACGGCGTGATCTCGACGTAGGCGTTCACCACGCGAGGCGGCTCGGGGCCCACGGCCAGGCCATGCCAGGGATGAGGTCGCCAGCGTTGGAAGGTACGGAACGACATGGCGAAGGGGAAGAGCGGTTACCCAGCAACCCAGCCGAAGCTAGTCGCCCTCAGAAACGCCCATACCCGCCGTCGATCGTGAAGCAATCGCCGGTGTGGTAGGCGCTGGCGTCGCTTGCCAGATACACGGCGATGCCGCTGAAGTCGTCGCCGGCGCCCCAGCGACGAACCGGGATCCGCGGCAGGACTTTGCTCTGGAACGCCTCGCTGGTGGTCGCCCGCTCGGTCATGGCGGTGGCGATCCAGCCCGGGAGGACGGCGTTGGCGCGGATGCCGTGGCGGGCATACTCGACGGCGAGGCCCCGCACCACGGCGTTCAGCCCGGCCTTGGTCGCGGCGTAGTGCTCGCTCCGCGGCGCACCGAAGACCGAAGCGAGGCTGCTGGTGGCGACCAGCGACGCACCGCCTCCCCTCTCCAGCGTGTGGCGAATCGCCTCCTGGAAGGTGAAGAACACGCCCTCCATGTTGACGCGGAAGATCGCTCGCCACTCGTCGAGAGTCATCTCGTGAAACGGCGTTCCCCTCGAGCCGACTCCCGCGTTCGCGAACACCGAGTCGACTCGACCGAAGCGCTCGATGGTCTCTGCGAACGCCTTCGGCACCAGCTCGTTGTTGCCCACGTCGCACACCAGCGCGTCGACGTGGGTGCCGTGGGCCAGGAGCTGCTCGACGGCCTGGCGGTTCTTCGCCTCGTTGGTGCCCCAGATGCAGACGTCGGCGCCGGCCTGCGCCAGCCCGCTGGCGTAACCGAGACCGATCCCGGAGTTGCCCCCGGTAACGAGCGCCACCTTGCCGGTGAGATCGAACGGTGCGAATGCCATGGATCACCCCCGGACAGGCGGGGACCCCACCGCCTTCGGTTTTTGTTCGCCGCCAGAGCACGGAGTTCTGAAATCGGCCGGGTCTTCATCTACCCACCGCGAGCCCACGGCGGTGGCGATCTCCCGCACGACAACACACGACCGGGCGGAGCCCGGGCACTACTCGACGATGGTGGGCGAGAGCCTATCCGACGGAGCTTGGTAGTGGCTCAGTAAACTGAGCCACTACCCGGAGCTTGCCAACCGCGTTGTTGCCCGAGGGCCACTGGCTGGTCGCCAGCACGCATCCGACGCTGGGCGCGTGGAAGAGATCCGCGGAGCGGCGACCAGCTCCCGTTATGCTCCGTGCCGATGGCCGATCTCCCCTTCGAGAATCCGTACCGCCACGGATTCGTCCGGGTTGCGGTGGCGATCCCGTCACCCCGGGTCGCCGACCCCGACCACAGCGCCCGCCGCGTGCTGGAGCTCGTGTCGGCGGCACACCAGCGCCGCGCCGCGCTGGTCGTCTTCCCCGAGCTGGTGTTGACCGGCTACACCTGCGACGACCTGTTCCATCAGGAGGCGCTGCTCGAAGCTACGGAGGAATCGCTCGCGGTGTTGGTCGCCGCCAGCGCGAAGCTCCGGCCCGTGCTGGTCGTCGACGCGCCGCTCCGGCGTGAGGGCAAGCTCTTCAACTGCGCGGTGGTGATCCACGACGGCGCGGTGCTGGGCGTGGTGCCCAAGACCTACCTACCGAACTATCGCGAGTACTACGAGAAGCGCCAGTTCGTCGGCGACGAAGCGCGGCAGAGCGATTGGATCGATGTCGCGGGCTGCCACGCGCCGTTCGGCGCGCGCCTGCTGTTCGAGGTGGAGAACGTGCCCGGGTTCACCTTCCACGTCGAGATCTGCGAAGACCTCTGGGCGCCGGTCTCCCCGTCGAGCTTCGCGTCGTTGGCCGGGGCCACCGTGCTGGTCAATCCTTCGGCGAGCAACGTCACGATCGACAAGGCCGCGTACCGCCGCTTGCTCTGCCAGAGCCAGTCGGGGAAGTGCGTGGCCGCTTACGTGTATGCGGGAGCCGGCTACGGCGAATCGACGACGGACCTGGCCTGGGACGGCCACGGCCTGATCTGTGAGAACGCGGAGATCCTGGCCGAGACCCAGCGCTTCGCTGACGACGGCAAGGGCGAAGGCCAGCTCCTGGTCGCAGACGTCGATCTCGGCCGGCTGGTGCAGGAGCGCGTGCGGCTCACTACGTTACACGACGCCGCGCGGCGACACCGCGGCGAGGTCGAGGCGTTCGGGCGCGTCGGGTTCGAGATCGACGTGCCCGGCGGCAAGCTGAGCCTGGAACGCGAGATCCAGCGCTTCCCGTTCGTCCCGGCGAGCACGCGCGAGCGCGACGAACGCTGCGCCGAGGCCTACGCCATACAGGTCCACGGTTTGGTGCAGAGGCTCCAGGCGACCGGCATCGAGCGCGTGGTGATCGGCGTCTCCGGGGGCCTCGACTCCACGCAGGCGCTCATCGTGGCGGTGCAGGCGCTGGAGAAGCTCGGCCTGCCGCGCGCCAACGTCCTGGCGTACACCATGCCCGGCTTTGGGACCAGCGAGCACACGCTGGAGAGCGCGCGTGCACTGATGGCGGCGCTCTCGGTGAGCGCGAGCGAGATCGACATTCGGCCCTCTTGCCGGCAGATGCTCGAGGACATTGGGCATCCCTTCGCGGCTGGCGAGCCCGTCCACGACGTCACGTTCGAGAACGTGCAAGCGGGCGATCGCACCTCGCACCTGTTCCGGCTGGCGAACCTGCATCGGGGGCTGGTGGTCGGCACCGGCGACCTGTCCGAGCTCGCGCTCGGTTGGTGTACCTATGGCGTCGGCGACCAGATGTCGCACTACAACGTCAACGCCTCGGTGCCCAAGACGCTGGTCCAACACCTGATCCGATGGGTCGCCGACCGCGAGCTGTTCGGAGCGGGGGCGAGCGAGGTGCTGCGGCGCATCCTCGAGACCGAGATCTCTCCGGAGCTGGTGCCTGCCTCCGCTAAGAAGCGCGCCCGCAAGGGCAAGAAGTCGACCGCAGCCGCGCCTCCCGTGCAGAGCACCGAGCAAGCGATCGGTCCCTTCGACCTCCAGGACTTCCACCTCTACTACATCAGTCGCTTCGGCTTTCGTCCCAGCAAGGTGGCGTATCTCGCACACCGCGCGTGGGCCGAGCTCGACCGGGGCCGCTGGCCACCCGGCCTGCGCGCCGACGAGCGGCGCGAGTACTCGCTTGCCGAGATCAAACGTTGGCTCGAGGTGTTCCTGCGGCGCTTCTTCGCCGAGAGCCAGTTCAAGCGTTCCGCGATGCCCAATGCGCCCAAGGTCGGCTCGGGCGGCTCGCTCTCTCCGCGCGGCGACTGGCGCGCGCCGAGCGACGCTTCAGCAGAGCCCTGGCTCGAGGAGCTGCGCCGCAACGTGCCGTGAGAGGTAACACCGGAGCGGGCCAGGCGCACTTGCGGCAGCATGCAGCACTCCGGTGCAGCCGGGGGTACCCCGCGCGCAGGTAGAATTCGACAGCGCCAACAGGGAGACACCGACCATGCGCAGAGCCCAGCTCGCCCTCCTCACAGCCGCCCTCGCTGCCCTGCCCGGCGCAGTGCTTGCGAGCACGCCCGCCGACGCCGTCCCCACTTATGCCGGGGACGTCGCGTCGATCCTCCACCGCGCCTGCGTGAGCTGCCATCGCCCGGGCGAGATCGCGCCGATGTCGCTGGTGAGCTACGAGGAGACGCGACCCTGGGCGAAGTCGATCCGCAAGACGGTCGTCGAGCGCACCATGCCGCCCTGGCACGCCGACTCCTCCAAGGTCGCCTACGCCAACGATCGCAGCCTCACCGACGTCGAGATCGACACCATCGCACGCTGGGCGGCGGCCGGCGCTCCTCAGGGCGATGCGGCGGCGACGCCGCCGCCGCCCGTCTTCCCCGAGGGCTGGCGCCTGGGCGAGCCGGATCTGGTGTTTCGCACCAAGCAGAAGTTCCAGATCCCCGCCGAAGGAGGCGAGATTCCGTACCAGTCGATGACCTTCCACATCGACATCCCCGAGGACCTCTACGTCCGCGCCTGGGAGATTCGCCCCACCCACCTCGACGCCGTGCACCACGCCAACCTGGTGCAGTCGCCCCAGAGCATGGACGGCAAGAGCGTCGGCATCGCGCAGGCGGTGATGCAGGGCGGCGACTACATCGGCAGCTACCTGCCCGGCCACAGCACCATCACCTATCCCGATGGCATGGCGCTGCGGCTGCCCAAGGGCACCCAGCTCGGCATCCAGGTGCACTACGTCCCGGTCGGTCAGGAGGTCGAGGACGAGATCGCATTCGGCGTCCACCTGGTCGACGGCCGAGTCGACCAGATCGTGCGTGTGGTCGGCACCGACTACCGCGCGATCGAGATCCCGCCGGGCGAGCCGCACTACGAAATCGTCGACGAAGTCACGCTGCTCCACGACCTCCACGCCCTCTCGAGCGGCATCCACATGCACCTGCGCGGTAGCGCCTACACCATGGAAGCCGTGCTGCCCGATGGCACCGTGAAGCTGATCACCGAGGTACCGCGCTACGACTTCAACTGGCAGAGCAACTACGTGCTGCAGGAACCCGTCTTCATGCCCAAGGGCACGAAGTTCCGCGTCACCTCGGTGTGGGACAACTCGGAAGAGAACCCCCACAACCCCGACCCCAGCGCCACCGTGCGCTACGGCCCGTGGACGAACGACGAGATGGTGAACTCCTGGGCGCACGTGGTGGTGGCCAACGAGAAGCTAGGGCTGCGGGTCGAGAACGGTCGCGTCGTGGGCCGCTTCCCCGACGCGGTCGAGTCGGAGCATCCCTTCCTGCTGCAGTCCATGCCCCAGGCACCAGCGTTCCAGCGCAACGCCGCAGCCTCAGAGTCGAGCGGCGAGCGCTGAGCCGCCGATGTCGGGCGCTTCGGGGCAGCGCGACCTGCCACTGCCCGCCTCCTACCGGCCCCAGAACGCCTCGCGCTGGGATCACCAGCCCGACCCGACGGCGCTCCTGCGCGAGGCGCAGACCTGGCGCGACCGTCACGCGCTGCGCCCGGCGAGCGCTGACCGCCGTCGCATCCACCTGCTGCTCGTCGACGTGCAGCGCGATTTCTGCCTGCCGGAGGGATCCCTCTTCGTCGCCGGACGGAGCGGTCGCGCCGCGCTGGAGGACACAGATCGGCTCGCGCGGTTTCTCTATCGCAATCTCGAGAACGTGACCGAGACGACCTGCACGCTCGACTCACACGTCCCGCACCAGATCTTCTTCCCCGCGTTTTGGGAGGACGCCGCCGGAAGGCCGCTCGAAGCTCACCGAGAGATCACCGCCGCCGAGGTGCGCGACGGGGAAGTACGGCCCGATCCACGCGTCGCGGACCTGCTCGCCGGAGGCGACCACGAGTGGCTGCGCCGCGAGGTCCTGCACTACTGCGAGCGGCTCGAAGCGACCGGCCAGTACCGTCTCTATCTCTGGCCGCCTCACTGTCTCCAGGCCGGCGACGGTCACGCGCTGGTGGGAGTGATCCAGGAGGCGCGGCTCTTTCACGCGTATGCGCGCGGCGCCAGCGCCGCGCTCGAGCTCAAGGGCTCCCACCCGCTCACCGAGCACTACTCGGTGTTCGCGCCCGAGGTGCTTCGCCGGCACGCACCACCCCCGGAGAGCGCGGCGCGCGAGGTCGCCTTGCCGGCAGAACGCAACGTCGCGCTGGTCGATCGCCTGCTGCGGTCCGACGCGCTGGTGGTCGCCGGCCAGGCCGCCAGCCACTGCGTGCGCTTCTCGCTCGACGACCTGCTGCGCGATGCCGTGGGCCGCGATCCTGACCTGGCGGGCCGGGTCTACGTGCTCGAAGATTGCATGTCGCCCGTGGTCATCGCCAACCCGGCCGGCGGCACTCCGCTCTTCGACTTCAGCCCACAGTTCCAAGAAGCCCTCGAGAGTTGGGCGGCTCTTGGTGTGAACATCGTTCGGTCGACGACATCGATGATCGATTGGCCGGGCATGGTTTGAGGGAGCCCGCCAGACGTCCCCTGCAGCACTCGAAGGAGACCCCATGAGCTCCCCCTACCGCTACGTGAAGGTCGAACGCGAAGGCCACCTGCTGCTGGTGACACTCGACCGCCCGGAGGTCATGAACGCGCTCCACCCGCCGGCGCATCAGGAGCTACAGCAGGTGTTCGACGACTTCACCGCGAATGCCGAGCTCTGGGTCGCGATCCTCACCGGCGCCGGCGACAAGGCGTTCAGCGCCGGAAACGATCTGAAGTACCAGGCGGAGCACGGCGGCGAGCGCATACGCGAGGAGATGCGCGACGTCACGGGGGGCTTCGGCGGGCTCACGCGTCGAGTCGGGCTGACCAAGCCGGTGATCGCCGCGGTCAACGGCTTCGCCCTGGGGGGCGGCTTCGAGCTGGCGCTCGCCTGCGACCTCCTGATCGCCGCGGAAGACGCCGTGTTCGGCCTCCCGGAGCCGCGCGTCGGGCTCATGGCAGCGGCCGGAGGTGTGCACCGCCTGCCACGTCACCTGCCATACCACTTGGCGATGGGCATGCTGCTGACGGGACGTCGCATGACCGCCGCCGAAGCTCTCCAGCACGGGCTGGTCAACGAGGTGGTGCCGCGCACCGACCTCTTGGCAACGGCCAGACGGTGGGCCGGCGAGATCCTGGAGTGCTCGCCGCTCTCGATCCGAGCCACCAAGGAGGCCGCCAATCGCGGCCTCGGCATGCCGCTGGCGGACGCGCTTTCTGCCGTGCTGCCGGGTCAGACCGCGATGATCGCATCCGAGGACTTCGTGGAGGGGCCGCGAGCCTTCGCCGAGAAGCGAAAGCCGATCTGGAGGGGACGCTGATGCGACCGCTCGTGAGCTCCCCCACGACGTGAACGACGCCGACAAGCGGTCGAGCGACGAGGAGGTCGCGATCGCGCAAACCGATCGGCTGCGCCTGCGTCGCATCGTTCCCGACGACGCTGCGTTCCTGCTGGAGCTGCTCAACGATCCGTCGTTCCTCGCCAACATCGGCGATCGCGGCGTGCGCAGCCTCGATGACGCTCGCGCGTACATCGACGGCGGCCCGGTCGCGAGCTACGTGAGGCACGGCTTCGGTCTCTACCTCGTCGAGCTCGCCGAGCCGCGCGAGCCGATCGGCATCTGCGGCGTACTCCGGCGCGACGGTCTCGCCGACCCCGATCTCGGCTTCGCGCTCCTACCGCGACACTGGGGCCGCGGTTTCGCGCTCGAGGCGGCGCAGGCCGTGCTCGAGCACGCTCGAGCCACGCTGGGCCTGCGTCGCCTGGTAGCGATCACGCTGCCAGGCAACCAGGGTTCGAAGCGGCTGCTGGAACGGATCGGGTTCCGGCTCGAAGGGACGATCCGGCTGGCCGGCGACTCCGAGGAGCTCGAGCTCTACGCGACCCACTTCACGGCCGAATGAGCGCGAGCGACCGCCGGACGGCTTGACGAGCTCGGACGGCGTGACGCGCGCTACTGTCTCGCCCACGCCCAGACGAACGTGACCACGCCGGCCAGCACCAACCCCGTGCCGCCGATGAGGAACGAGAGGAACGAGTAGGGGTGGGCCTCGAGCAGGGTCGCGAGTTGGACCAGCAGGCCCAGGATGACCAGCACGCCTGCGAGCCGCAGGCGCGAGACGAAGCGCGGGTCCATCTCATTCGCCATCGCGGCTCCACCTCTCCAGCTCGTGGAGCTTCTCGACCTCGTGCGCTACGTCGTGGCACTCCAGGCACGACGTCTCGTTGGTCGCCAGCTCCTGGCGGAAGTCGGCGTGGAACTCGTTCTCCTCGAACGTGCGCGCGCCGTCGTGGCAGTGCAGGCACTCGCGATTGTGGAACGGCTCGTAGAGCTCGATTTTCTCGGGGATGGTGCCGAAGTAGTTCACCCAGAGATGCTTCAGCCCCTTCATCTTCGCGTCCAGGTCCCCGTACATGGTGTACGTGGTGTGGCAAGAGAAGCAGGCGTGGTCGCGCGGCACCCGGCTGTTCTGGAAGTGCGCGGCCGGCAGGTGCGCGGAGTCGTCCAGCTCCAGCGACTCGCCATAGGGCTTCATCGCGTGGCAGGACAGACAGAAATCCGTGGTCTTCGAGGCCTCGAGGTGCGCATTGGTTCCGAACGTGGTCGCCACCGCGGGCAGCACGGCCAGCGCCACGAGGGCTAGCGTCTTGCCCGCGGTGCCTCCGGCCAGCGACGGACGCACCATTACCATCGAGATGACGAGCACCGTCACCAGTGCGAACGCGATCAAGGCCATCGTGGTCAGCGTCATTGGTCCACTCTCTAGTCGCGTCAACGCTGCGTCGCCGCGGCGTCTCGTTCCACCCCTGCTGTCCCTCGGGCCCGCGGTCCTCGGCCTTCGCCCCTCGACCCGCCTGAAGCGCCTACCCGTCCAGGTGGGGATCGAGCTTTGCTTCTACGATACCCTTCTCAAACTCAGCACATTCTAGTGCACCGCTCGCACCTTCCAGGATCGGTCGGAGGGCTCCATGGTGCCAGAGACCGAGAGTCGTAGCTCGCTTTCTCGACGCCGACTCGTGAATCGCCTGATGGGCGGATCCTTCGGGGCGCTCGTCGCCTGGATCTTGTACCCCGTGCTGCGGTTCCTCGAGCCGGTCGAGGTCGCGGAGGCCGCCACGAGCCAGATCGAGGCCGGCCTCACCAACGATCCCGAGCTGCTCGCGAAGGGCTTCAAGATCGTGCCCTTCGGCAACGATCCGGTGATCGTGGTCCGAGCGGGCGAAGGCGACTATCGCGCACTGTCCGCCACCTGTACGCACCTCGACTGCATCGTCGAGTACCGTCCCGATCGCGGCCTGATCTGGTGCAACTGCCACAACGGACAGTTCGACCTCTCCGGCCAGGTGGTCGGCGGCCCGCCGCCGCGGCCGCTGCGGCCTTACCGGGTACATCTGGTCGAGGGAGTCCCGGGCGGAGCCGACACTCTGGTCGTCGAGAAGGTCTGACTTGAGCGAGGCCCCCAGCCGATCCAGCTCCCTCGCCGAGGAGCCGGCGAACGGCACCACCGCGACCAGCGCGAGCTCGGCTCCGGGCGCGCAGGCGGGCTGGAGCTCGTGGTGGATCGATCGGCTCCACCTCGCCGAGGTGCTGGCCCTTGCGCGCAAGAAGCAGGTGCCGATCCACCCTTACGCCCCGTTCTACTACCTCGGCGGGATGACGCTGTTCTTCTTCGCGGTCCAGGTGGCCACCGGCATCCTGCTGATGCTGTATTACCGGCCATCCGCCAGCGAGGCCTTCGAATCGGTCGAGTTCATCATGACCGAGGTCCGCTTCGGCTGGCTGATCCGCTCGCTGCACTCGTGGTCGGCGAACCTGATGGTCTACTTCGCGTTCGTCCATCTCTTCACCGCCTTCTTCATGAAGGCCTACCGGCCGCCGCGCGAGATCACCTGGGTGAGCGGCAGCCTGCTGCTCTTCCTGGTGCTCGCCTTCGGGTTCTCGGGCTACCTCCTGCCCTGGAACCAGCTCGCCTACTTCGCCACCAAGGTGGGGACCGAGATCGCCGGCGAGGTGCCCCTGATCGGGGACTGGTTGCTTCGTTTCCTGCGCGGCGGCAGCCGCGTCACCGGCGCCACCCTCTCGCGGTTCTACGGCTGGCACGTCGCGATCCTTCCCGCGCTGACCACCGTGCTGCTGGTGCTCCACCTCGTGCTGGTGCAGGTCCGTGGGATGAGCGTTCCGCCAAGGTACGAACGGCGGCAGGTCCGCGGCATGCCCTTCTTCCCGCACTTCGCGCTGCGCGACCTCTTCGGCTGGACGGTCGCGCTCGGTGTGCTCGGGGCGCTGGCTGCCCTCTTCCCCTGGGAGCTGGGCGAGAAGGCGGACCCCTTCGCCCCGGCGTACCCTGGGATCCGTCCCGAGTGGTACTTCATGTTCATGTTCGAGACGCTCAAGCTGGTGCCGGGCGGCGAAATCTTCGGCATCGGCTACGGGGCGATTCCGATCCTGCTCTTCGGCGTCGCGGGCCTGGCTCTCGTGCTGGTGCCCTTCCTCGATCGTGGAGTGGCCCGCCACGGCAGGAGCCCGGGCTTCACCGCCGCCGGAGCGTTGGCAGTTGTGTACATCACCGGCATGACGGCCTGGGGCTATCGGTCGTGGGTGCCGGTGGCCGTAGTGGCCGCAACCGCCGCGTTGATCCTGGTCCTGGGAATCGCGGTCGACGTGGACCGCGAGCTGGCGCGGAGCCTCGGGCGACTGGCGCGCCGCGACCGCTCGTCCAACGAGCGAGGGACAGAATGATCGGGCCATGGCCGAAAGCGCGAGCCTTCCTCGGGATCGCACTGGCGACTCTCGCGGCGCTTCCGGCCGCGAAAGCCGCCGCCATCGAGGTCCCACCGACCTCCTGCACCCTCTGCCACTCGAGCTCGGATCTCTTCGACGACTCCGCCGTCGCCATGGTCGCGGGTTATGCCGACGACGTGCACGCGTCGGTAGGCCTTTCCTGCCACGACTGCCACGGGGGCAACCCGGACCCCGCCCTCGCCGAAGACCTGGACGCGGCGATGAGCGAGGACTTCGCTCCCAACCCGTATCTCGGAACGCCCTCGCCGCGCGAGGTCCCGGCTGCCTGCGGCCGCTGCCACTCCGACCCGGAGACCATGCGCCGGTTCCGGCCGGACCTGCGAGTGGATCAAGAGGCCGAGTACCGCACGAGCCACCACGGCCGAGCGCTGGCCGCTGGCGACGAGCGGGTCGCGACCTGCGTCAGCTGTCACGGCGTGCACGACATCAAGAGCAGTCGTGATCCCGCCTCGCACACCTATCCCACGAAGGTCGCCGAGACCTGTGGCGGCTGCCACTCGAGCGCCGAGACCATGGCCGGTTCGATCACCAGGACGGGAGCCGAGCTGCCCATCGACCAGCACACGGAGTGGCAGGTCAGCGTGCACGCACAGGCCCTGCTGGAAGGCGGTGACCTGTCGGCACCGACCTGCAACGACTGCCACGGCAACCACGGGGCGACTCCTCCCGGTGTCGATTCCTTGGCCTTCGTCTGCGGGCAATGCCACGTCCGTGAATCCCAGCTGTTCCTGCAGAGCTCGAAGCTCACCGCGCTCACCGAGCACAACGAGCTGCTCGCCGAGGAGGGAATCGCGGGCTGCGCCGACTGCCACGACGCTTCCGAGCCAGCCGCGGCGATCACCGGCGTCCACGAGTTCCTCCAGTGCTCGGCCTGCCACGACCACCACGCGGTCGTGCGACCGACGGTGGCCATGCTGGCGCCGTTGCCCGCCACACCGTGCGCCTTCTGTCACGAGGGGCCGAGTCCGGTCGAGGTCGAGGCTCGTACCGCGGACGCGGCGACCTACGCCGCGCGCCGGGACGCCCTCCTGGCCGACGGCGCAGAGCTCGGACTCGCGGGCGACGAGCTCTTCGACTGGCTCGTGGACCGCGCGCTGGAGCTCGACGCCCACCACGCGGGCTCCTCGAAGGCGGGGCATTCACCCGGAGGCGCGTCACCCCTCGAGTTCGCCACCCTGTTCCGGAAGCTCCGCATCGGCAAGGTTCACTTCGAGCTGCCGGTCGCCGCGGACGGCGCCGCAAGCTCCCGGAGCGTCGTCCGCTGCTCGACCTGCCATGCCGAGGAGCCGCTCCTGGGCTCCGCGGAGGGCCTGCCCTTCGCCGCCGAGTATCTCGATCTGATGCGCACGGCGGCCTTCGAAACGGCGCGCGCGGAACGGCTGGTTCTTCGTGCTCGGCGGGGCGGGGTCTCGGTACGCGCTGCCCAGGACGAGATCTCTCGCGCGATCGACGCGCAGATCGCCACTCAGGCGCTGATCCACAGCTACTCGCTGGCCGAGGATGGGGAGCTGCGCCAGCGCTTCGACGCTGCCATCGCGCACGCCGCCAGCGCCGCGCAGCTGGGCGAGGAAGCGCTGGGTGAGCTGAGGACGCGCCGCCGCGGCCTCGGAGCTTCGCTCCTGCTGGTGCTCGCCGCGCTGGTCGCCCTGACGATCAAGATCCGCCAGCTGGGGTGAGCGGGCGGCTCTCCGACCCTTGGCGGAGCCGCTTCACGAATCGGACTTCATGGCCGCCAGCCAATCGGCTATGACCTCGATGTCCTTCTTCGTTCCCTTGTACTCGCTCTTGTGCTGTTTGCCGTCCTTCTCCGTTTCGCGCAAAGCGAACTTGACGATCCAGGCCGCATCGTGATCGTCGCCGACCTTGGACAGATCCGGACCCGCCATCTTCTCGGACTTGACCTTCCGCTCCATCGCGAGCTTCTCGATGGAGTGACAGTTGATGCACTTATTGGCCTCGAATGCCTTCTGCCCGGCATCGTGGCTGGCCTGTGCCGAGCTAGCCAACACGAGGTAGGCGAGCACGCCCAGGACCACACCAGCAGCCGGCATATGCAGCGCTTTCTTGTTCACGTTCTTCTCCTTTGCTCCCGTGTCGATGGTGCGCCCACGGGGCACGTAAGGCATTCTCGCCGATTTCAGCACACCCGCCGCCCACCCCAAGGGGTGTGACTCGAACTCTCGACTCGGGTTAACCTTCGCTCCGGCAAGCGCATGCAGAAGTTGCATGAAGGCGGACATCGGCAAAGCCACTTCGGCACCGAGACCGGCGAGCGGGAGGTCGACCATGGGGAAGCGTCTGACGTTCGGCATTGCGCTCTGTTTCGGCATGGCGGTCGCCCTCGGACTCGTCGCTTCGACAGTTCCTGGAACCGCATCCGCGCAGGCCCAGGAGCAGGGACTCTATGCAGGTGCTGCCACCTGCCTCGAGTGCCACTCCGACATGGGCGACACGCTCGCCGGGACGCCTCACGGGCAGAGTGGCTTCGGCAAGCTCTCGGACCGCGGCTGCGAGAGCTGTCATGGCCCGGCGATGGCGCACGCCGACGACCCGGGCGATCCTTCGCTGTTCCCCCGCTTCTCCACCTGGTCGGCGGCCCGGCAGGCCGAGAGCTGCCAGCAGTGCCACTCCGGCGCCTCCCAGTTCTTCTGGGACGAGGGGGAGCACGCCAAGCGTGGCCTCTCCTGCACCACCTGCCACAGCGTCCACAGCCCGATCTCCGAGACCGCACAACTGCAGGCCGTCCGGGCCGACGAGCAGTGCTTCTCCTGCCACAAGGACGTTCGAGCCGAGACCTGGAAGCGGTCGCACCACCCGATCCGGGAGGGGAAGATCTCTTGCACCGACTGCCACAACCCCCACGGATCGAGCACCGACAAGATGATCAAGGCCTCGTCGGTCAACGAGCAGTGCTACGACTGCCATACCGAGAAGCGCGGCCCGTTCCTGTGGGAGCACCCGCCGGTGCGCGAGAGCTGCCTCAACTGTCATACCCCGCACGGATCGAACCACCTGAAGCTGCAGAAGACCTCCGTGCCGTTCATCTGCCAGCAGTGCCATCTCAATCCGCGCCATCCGAGCACGCTGTACGACCGCACGACCCTGGCCGACGGCACTCGCCCTTCCAACCGGGACTTCTCCCGCGCCTGCGTCAACTGCCACTCGGCGGTCCATGGCAGCAACCACCCGTCGGCGCCATACCTGGCTCACTGAGGAGGGTGCCATGCTGACGCGAGCTCAGTTCCTGTCGCCCTTTGCCGCCGCGCTCCTCGCGGCGGCTCCCGCCGCCCGGGCGCACCAGACCGACGACTTTCACTTCCACCTCGAGCCGATCGTGCTCGAAGTGCTCGACGTCGACGTCGACACCAACTCGTCGAAGTTCAACGAGTACCGCGACATCCGCAGCGGCTTCAACCTGCCCCGACTCCGCATCTTCGGCGAGTCCGGCGACGGAGACCGCACCTTCGCCCTGCGCGCCGACAACGTGCGGCGCGACGATGCCCGTTACACCCTCGATTACGGCGTGGCCGGGCGCTACAGCTTCCAGCTCGACTACAACAAGATCCCGCATCGCTTCGGCAACGGCGGCACCCTGCTGTGGAACCGCACCGGCCGCGGGTTGTTGGAGCTCCCCGACCCGGTGCAAGCGCAACTCCAGGGGGCGCTCGAAGCCCAGTTCGTGGCCAACCGCGGGGGCGTCAACTTCCCCTTCCTGGCGGGGCTCCTGGCGCCCCACATCGCCGCCGCCGACTCGATCGACCTCGCCGTGCAGCGCGACCGTACCCGGGCCCGCGTCGAGGTCAAGAAGCTGCAGCCCCTCTCGTACTCGTTCGAGGTGCGCCACGAGAACCGCAGCGGCATGCGCCCGTACGGCGCCGCGTTCGGCTTCGGCAACGCGATCGAGCTGTTCGAGCCCACCGAGTACGACACCACGGACGCGACAGCGCAGGCCGAGTGGACCGCCGAGCGCGGCGGCCTGCGGGCCGGCTACCGCCATTCCAGGTTCCAGAACGAAGTGTCGACCCTCACCTGGGACAACATCTGGCGGGCCACCAACAGCACCGATCCCACCGCGTACCTCGGTCCCGGCGCTTCCTCGGTGGGTGGCTCCAGCCGAGGCTTCGCGGACCTCGCGCCCGACAACGACGCGGACATGCTGTTCGTCGACGGCCGCCTGAAGTTCGGCAGCGGCTGGAAGCTCTCGGGCAACGTCCACTACAGCCAGATGAGCCAGGACGACCCGCTCCTGCCTTATACGCTCAACACTGCGATCGTCGGGGTCGACCACGCGACCGGCGCCACCTTCGATCCCACCCTGGTGTCCAACCTGCCGGCGACCAGCGCCAATGCCGAGGCCAAGGTGGTCAACGTCAACGCGAACCTGACGAAGGACCTGACACCCGACCTGGAGCTGACCCTGCGCTATCGCTACGACGACTACGACAACCAGAGCCCCCGAATCGAGTTCCCGGGCTACGTGCGCTTCCACGGAGTCTGGGAGGAGATCCCGCGGATCACGGTGCCGTACGCCTTCACCCGCGACGAGCTTGCCGCGAGCCTCGACTGGGACGTCGCCGAGCACACCAGCCTCGGATTCTCCTACCGAAAGAGGAACATGGATCGGGAGTTCCGCGAGGTGGAGGACGCCGACGAGGACGTCTTCGAGCTGAGCGTCGACTCGCGTCCGATGAGCCGTCTGACCCTGCGTGCTAGCTGGGAGACCGGAGACCGCTCGATCTCCGAGTACCTGCTCGAGGCGCAGGAATTCAGCTTCCTCGACCCGGAGGGTCCCAACAACCTGCCCGGCTTGCGCAAGTACGACGAGGCGGCGCGCGAGTTCGACGACTGGGAGGTCTCGGCCAGCCTCCAGCTCTCGGACGCGTGGCACCTGATGCTGGGCGTGAGCGGGCGCGAGGAGGACTACGACGAGAGCCGGTTCGGTCTCGTCGCCGACGAGATCCTGCAGCTCAACGGCGAGGTCAACTACGCGCCGAGCGCGACCTGGAACGTCTACCTGTTCGGCCACCTGGCGGAGCGCGAGAGCTTCCAGCAGGCGCGCCAGTCGGGTGCTACGCCCTCGATCAACCCGCTGGACGACTGGAACCTCACCCTAGACGAGACCACCGACACCTGGGGCCTCGGAATCACCGGCAACCCCGACGGCAAGTGGTCCTGGGACCTGTCGGCGAACTGGTCCCGTTCCGACGGTGAGGCCGACTTCTTCACCCCTCCGGGTGGTCGCGCCGTGGTCGACTTCGACAATTACGAAGACATCGAGCTGACCGCGGTGGTGGCGAAGATCGACTACCAGATCAACCCCCGCGCGAGCGTCGGTGTGAGCTACCGCTACGAGGACTACACGCTCGACAGCTTCAACCTCAACGGCCTGCGGCCGTACCTGCCGGCGACCATCCTGCTGGTCGCCAACGACGGCGACTACCAGGCCGACGTGTTCGGCGTGCGGTTGAAGTTGAACATGTGACCGCCGGTGGGCGGGACGACCCTACCGGGCGTCGAGGGTCTCGCTGCGGACGGTGAGGTCGTCGATGCGGTCGAGGTCGACGGTAACGCCGAGCCCGGGGGTGGTGGGCACCGTCATCTCGCCGCGCTCGTCCATCGTCCACTCCGGCGACACCACGTCGCGTTGCCAGTAGCGCGCGCTCGGGCTGATGTCGCCGGCAATGGTGAAGTTCGGGAGGGTGGCCAGAGCGACGTTGTAGGCGCGCCCGACGCCGCTCTCGAGCATGCCGCCGCACCACACCGGGACGTCGGCCGCCGCGCACACGTCGTGGATCGCGCGCGACGGGCAGAAACCCCCGACGCGGCCCGGCTTGATGTTGACGATGCGACCGGCGCCGAGCCGGATCATGTCCTCCGCCTTCTCGACCGAGGTGATCGACTCGTCGAGGCAGATCGGAGTCCGCAGCCGGCGCTGCAGCTCGGCGTGCCGTACCACGTCGTCCCAGGCGAGCGGCTGCTCGATCATCACGAGCTGGTACTCGTCCAGCCGCGCCAGGTGCTCGACGTCGGCGAGCGTGTAGGCGTTGTTCGCGTCGGCCATCAGCGGCGCGCCAGGCCCGAGCGCGGCGCGCACCGCCGCCACGTACTCGATGTCCTGACCCGGTTTGATCTTGAGCTTGATCTTGCGGTAGCCGTCACGCAGGGCTGCCGTGGCACGCTCGACCAGCGCCGCCGGGTCACGCTGGATGCCGAGAGAGATCCCGACCGGCACACTCCAGCGCACGCCGCCCAGCAGGCGCGAAAGCGGCAGACCCTCGCGGGTAGCGAGCAGCCCCCACAGGCCCATCTCGATCGCGGCCTGGGCCATGAGGTGGCCGCGAACGTCGTGCCGGAGAGCAGCCGCAGCTTCGGCCAGGGAGCCGAATGGGCGACCCAACACGCGCGGAGCGAGCCACTCGCGGATCGCCATCCAGGCCGTGTCGATGGTTTCTGGTGAGTAGTTCGGCAGCTCGCCCGCTACGCACTCCGACCAGCAACGGACGCCACCCTCGTGCTCGAGCTCGAGTAGGAAGATGCGCCGCACGGTCGAGACTCCCGACGAGATTGCGAACGGCTCGCGCAATGGCAGGTGGATCTCGACCAGCCGCAGGCCTCGCAGTACGAGCGGCGAGTCCAGTTCTTCGGGGGCGCTCAATCCGTGGTGCCCTCCTCGCGTATCAGGCGGTAAAAAGAACGAGTCGCCCCGGCGTCGCCCACGGCGCCCCTCGACAGACCGGCGACGCGGAAGCCAAGGGCGAAACCGGTCTCGAGAGCGTAGCGGGTGGCGGCACGCCACCGACGCGCCTCTTCGAACGCGGCAGCCTTCACCAGTTCGATGTCGTCCGGGATCTCGACGAAGTACTCGCGGGCCGCGGCGAGCTCACCCTCGCTGTGCGGTTCCTCGAGCAGCCCACCGGTCCCGAAGTGGGTGACCGCGAGCGCACTCGAGGCCTCTGGAAGGGGCTGCGGTGGCACGCCACGACCCTCCAGCGCCGCAGCCACCCTCGGCGAGGCGATCTCCCAGGCGACGACGAAGCGGTCGGTGCCGAGCCCGCTGTGCAGCGAGCTGCCGGTGTCGGAGCCGTACATGTCTCGCGCGTACTCCTCGGGCAGCGCACCGAGCCGGCAGAGGTTGAGGTTGGCGTTACGCGCAACGAGCGGGTCGTAGGTCCAGTAGACGACCTCGCAGCCCAGCCGCAGCAGCAGGTCGCGCTGGCGCTCCTTGAGCCTCAGTCCGACGCCGAGCCCGCGCGCCTCCTCGTACACCGCCAGCATGTGGGACCAGTGGGCGATGCGGCTGCGGCGCAAGCCCGAAAGGCCGAACACGAAGCCGACGAGGCGCTCCCCCGGAGCAAACGCTCCCTCCGCGATGCCTCCCACCTTGAGCGCGATGCGCAGGATGGTCGGCGGAACCAGCTCCCGGAAGTCGTTGCCCCAGGTGGCCCGCTGGAGCTCGAGGCACTGCTCGAAGTCCGCGTCGCTCGAGAGCACGCGGTACACGATGTCTTCCTGCCGTAGCACGGTCGCGCATTGTACTCATGGCCGCCGAGACGCCGGGACGGCGAGAGACCACGACGCGCAGGGCCGTTCGTGCGTCACGCGCCGGCGGTGATTCCCAGCCGCTATACCCGTGGCTCAGGGAAACGGCTCGCCGCAGGTCGCGAAGGCACCGATGTCGGCCACGCTCTCGACGGGATCGCCGAACCAGTGGCGATACTGCACCGTCTCGTTCGCCGCGAGGTCGGTGACCGTGATCCGATAGTCCAGGCTGGTCGAGGCCGAGGCGAAGACCCAGTACCGTCCGTTCACGGCGCAGCCGTCGAGCACCTTGACCAGCAGCTCCCAGTTGCTCGGCTCGTAGAACCAGAACAGCCCCGAGTCCTTGGTGCGCGGCGCCGCGACGGTGCCGCGTCCCACCTGGTTCGCCGACTCCTTGAAGCTCACCTCGGCCAGGAAGCGGCCCTGGTGCAGGCACAGGGAGGTCGTGCCCGACGTGCAAGGCGGGCTGGAATCCGTAGGTGCCGCGCGGTCGACCAGAAAACGAAAGCCATCGAGAACGCTTTCGAGCGGCCACGTCGATCGGCCGAACCCGCTCCGGACGTCCTCCTCCCATTCGAGGCCGAGGAAGTCCCACTGCTGGCGCAGCTTCGGACCATCCCGGCCCAGAGTCGGATCGGTAGCGCCGTAGTACATGCGGATAGCCGGGGCATAGCGCGGGTTCAACACGGCGCTCACCGGGAGGTAGGGAGCCGACATGGTGAAGACCGCGCTGAGGCGCAACTCCGTGAGGTAGGCGAGCAGGTAGGCGTAGCTGGCGCCACTGCCGTGACCGGCGATCGCCACCTTTCCCGGCCGAATGGCGATCTCGGCCGCGACGGTCACGATCGTCCGCTCCACGATGTCGAGATCGCTGCCGAAGCCCCAACCTCGAGGGGACGAGGCCACCGGCAACGCGACGACGAGGCGGAGCTGATCGGCCGCGGCCTGCAACGAGTCCCGGTAGAGCGAAAGATCCGTCCCGCTGTTGTGCAGGAAGATCACCAGAGGCGCGCCGGTCTGGGTGTCGACTCCCTGCGGCAGGTACCGATCGAATCTCGAGCCGAGCTCTGACAAGTCGACCGAGCGCCAGCCGATCTGACCGGCGAACGGCGACTCTCCCTGGGCACGCAGGGAACCTGCGGACGAGACCAGCAAGGACGCCAAGACGGCGGCGGTGCGGACAGCCGAGCAGCTACTCACGATATGTGACTGTAGCATCGCAACCGCTCGTCGGTACTGGGTCAGTGACCCACTACGCGCTCGTCCGCCGGCGCGCCGCGCCACGGTCAGAGCGACGCCTGCTGGAAGGCACGTGCTCGAAACAAGAAGTCGATGATGCTGCCCTCGTGTGGCTGCAGCCAGTTGAGCTGGGTCGTCGGCACCGGACCCAGGTTGAGCCGGTCGATGTGGGTGGCATCGAGCAGCGCGCGCCGAAACGCCTCGTCCTCCGTGATGGCAGAGCACACCAGCGTGCCGCCGATCCGCTCGAGCATCTGCGCCTGGGGACACTCCACCACCGACACGAAGGGGAACATGTACTCGGTGTTCGCCGCCTGGGGCTCAGGCGATGTGCAGTGCAGCACCGTCGGTCGCAGATAGCCGCAACGCTCCCGCTCGACCAGCCGACTCTCGCCGCCGCGCAACCGAGCCGTGACCTCCTCCACCCCCGGCGCCTCGAGCTGTCGGTCGATGCTCTCGGAGATCGCGCGCGCCACCCCCGGCACGGTGAACGCAGCGAGCTGGGCCTCCGAGTCGGTCGCGGGCCGGGGACCGATCGGCGCAAGCCGCTCGGCGATCGCCACGGCGATCTCGCGCGTGTGTCGCGAGGCCCAGATCCCCGAGCAGTTGATGCAGCCGCGCCCGCTGTTGATGAGCACGCTGGTGACCATCACGTCGAGGTAGCTCTCCCAGTGGTCGACCACGTCGTCGCCGAGCAGGATCTTGCTGAAGCCGGGGCCGTGGGCCTGCACTCGAGGGTCACCCTTGTAGCGGTCTACGGTCTGGGCCCCGCCAAAGATGAGGCTCCGAGGGCACGACTCCAGCACCGCCGCACCCGCCTCGGCGAGTCCCGGATAGACCGCGATCGCCTCGCGCGGCACGCCGGCAGCGAAGAAGGCTTCCGTCATGCGGTAGGGCGTCCAAGGTTCCTGCGGCCCCGGCTTGAACAGGAGGCCGATCTGCAGTGGGATCACCGGCAGCCACAACGTGTGCACGCCGGGAGAGTTCGACGGCAACACCAGACCGAGTGCAGCAGTCTGAGCCTGGTAGCTCAGGGGCACGCCCCGTTCCTCCACGCCCCAGCCGCGGCCGAGAATGTCGAGGTCGAGGCCGCGCGTGAGTGCTTCGAGCACCTCGCGCATGTGCGTCAGCACGAAGTGGTTCTTCTGCATGTTGGCGCTACACATGTGCTCGGGCAGCCCGGTGGTCGCCGATTGCGTTCGCGCGAACTCCTCCGGAGTCTGCGACCCGTCGCCCATCGGCAGGGCCGCCTCGAGGTAGAGCGAGGCGGCGCGCTCGACCATCGCGAGCAGCTCGCCGCTCGGGATCTCGCGCAGCACGTCGCGCGCACGCTGCATCTTGCGCGCGTCGCGGCGGATGATTCCGGCGTTGGCCTGGTCGACCTCCGCGAGCTCCTCGCCGGTCTCGAAGTGGAAGATCTTGTCGGTCTCGAGAGAGGTGTAGGGCTGCCCCCAGCGGAGCACGGGGATACGGATCATGTTGGGATTCCGGGGGAAGTACGACGCGGGACGGCGCCGACCGTGCATTGTAGCGGGCCGCGACGGGCGAGCCGCCGCAGGCGCTCACTCACCCAGGATCTCGTTCAGGCCTTCGAGCACGTGGGCCAGCTCCTCCTCCGAGGCCCGCGCCAAGCGCTCGCCGATTCGTTCGGCCGCGAGTGTCCGGATCTGGCTGATCTTGACCCACGAGCTCTTCGGCAACCGCGAAGACTCGAGCTCGAGAGTCAAGGGGAACCCCGCTCGCGGCTCCTGACTGGTCAGTGCGACGGCGATCACGGTGCCCGACCGTTCGTTGAAGACGTCGTGACTCAAGATCAGCGCCGGCCGCCGGCCGGCCTGCTCGCTGCCGCGTGTCGGGTCGAGGTCCGCCCAGCGGATCTCGCCCCTCAGTATGCGGGCCATTCCAGCGAATCCGAGCCGAGTCCCTCTTCGGCGAGCGCCCGTTCTTCGTCCGGATCGAGCTTGGCGCACTCCTCCGCCAAGCGACGCCGCTCCAGGCGTGCCAACTGCTCTCTCAACGCGACCTCGACCGCGCGGCTCCGGCTCGGAAAGCGGCGTGACCGCACCAGCCGGTCCACTCGGCTGACCGTCGCGGCATCGAGGGTGACGGCGATCTTGGTCTTGGGCACGGTGTCGCTCCGGTATGATATTTCATCATACTACGACTTGCACCGTGTCGTGGTCGGTACGGGCCTTCCACTGCGGTTCTTGCTCCATTCCCTACCGGCTCGCACCTTCCCCCAAGTACCCCAACGCCTCCAAGCGCTCGCGGGTCTCCCGATCGAGCTCGGGCGTGATCTCGTCCTCCGCGCGAGCTGAGGCGCGCAGCCGCCACAGGCAGAGCACGGCCTCGCCGGCGCCGCAGGCATCAGGCGGGTGATCCGCGAGGAGCGTTTGCTCGGCGAGCGGCTGACCGTCCCAAACCTGCCTCTCACCCACCACCACCTTCGGGGGTCCGATCGGCTCCCCGTCGAGCCACACCGCGACGCTCGAGATCCCTTCGCTTGGGCCGAGCAGCCGCACTCCCTTGGCGAGCGGCTAGCCTTGCCACTCGAGATGCAGGCGCCCGCCGCGTAGCTCGACGCGGTCGCCGGCAGCGAGCAGCTCCGGCCACCAGCCTTCGGGCGCGCCGGCGAGCGTGAGCTCGGCGCGCAGCGCGCGGCCCGCGAGGCCGGCGCCGGCGCTCACCCGCAGCCCCGGCAGCTCGCGGCCGAGCTGACCGAGCACCAGCGGCGCCAGCTCTGCGAGTTTGCCGGGCCGCTCCGCTGCGAGGTTGCGGGCCTCCGCGGGATCGCGCACGAGATCGAGCAGCGCCACCCGCTCGAGGCGCCGGTGGTCGAGCGCGAAGGTGGCGCGCTGGAGCGCGTCGGCGGGCTCGTACGGCTCGTGCGCGTTGTAGAGAACCAGCTTCCAACCTTCCGACACCACGCCGGCGAGCACCGGCCCGAAGCTCAGCCGCTGCGCCGGCGCCGGTCGTAAGGGCAGCGCGCCGCCGCGCAGCACGGGCAGCAGGTCGAGACCGGGCAGCTCGCCCGGCGCTTCCACACCGGCGGCCGCTAGTACGGTCGGCACCAGGTCGAGCAGCCGCACCTCGCCCCCAACGCGCCGCGCCGCCGCGACCTCGCCATCCCCAGCGCACCAGCAGCGGCACGCGCACCTGCTCGTCGTAGAGCGTGTGGCCGTGCTTCCAGCCGCCGCGCTCGTGGAGCTCCTCGCCGTGGTCCGAGGTGACGATCCACAGCGTCTCGCGGACCACCTCGGGCGGTAGCTGGTCGACCAGCTCGCCCAGCGCGCGGTCGACCCACGCGATCTCGCTGTCGTAGAGCGCGGTGATCTGCGCGCGGTCGGCCGCGGCCTCCGCCTCGCCCTCGGCGAGGGCTTGGTGCCCGAGATAGAGCGCGTGCACGTCGTGACCGGTGAGTCGGCCGCCGTAGTCGGGCAGGAACGGCGAGCGCTCGCCGCTGGTGTCGGGGCTGCTGTACGGGTCGTGGGGATCGATGAAGTGCAGGTACAGGAAGAACGGCTCCTCGGCGCCGGCGTGCGCCTCGAGCCAGGGCGCCGCCCGTTCGACCACGTCGCCGGCCGGCCGCGCCAGCGACTCGACGCGCGCCGGCGGCAGCCACCAGGTGTCGAAGCCGCGGTCGAAGCCGGCCGCCGGGAACAGCGTCGGGTTGGCGACGAACGCCGCGGTGCGGTAGCCGCCGGCGCGCAGGCGCTCGGCGAGCGTCGGCACGTCGTCCGGTATCACGACCCCAGCCGCGCGCGAGCGCTGCAGCTCGCCGGGGTGGCGCCCGGTCAGATAAGACGCGGCCGAGGGCAGCGTCCACGGGGCCTGCGCGTACGCGCGCTCGAACAGCGTGCCGCGCGCCGCGAACAGCGCGTCGAGCCGCGGCGTGGTGTCGCGCGCGTAGCCGTAGGCGCCGACGTGGTCGGCGCGCAGGGTGTCGATCACCACCAGCACGACGTCGGGGCGCGCTGGGCGCGGCCCACCGCGACGCTCTGCCCTACCCGCGCGCAGCGCGACCGGCCCCCAGGCGACTCGCCGCGCCTCGGCGAGCGCCGCGGTGTCCGCCTCGAGTCGCGCTGCCAGTGTCACGCGCCCGGCGCGATCGCCCGAGAGATCCAGGCTCAGGTCGCGCCAGCCCCCGTCGGCTCCGGCGGCCAGCGGCTCGCGCAGCAGCTCCCGGCGCTGTCCATCGTCCTCGCGACGCTCCACCACCAACGCGACCTTGCCGGCGCGGTCCACTTCGTCGCCGTCGATCGCGACGCCGAGGTGCAAGCGTGCCTCCTGCGACAGCCAGCCGGTCCACGACAAGCCGGAGAACGACGTGCGCAGCACCGGCCGGCGCTCGCCTCCGGAGGCGGCTTCGCCGAGCTCCACCTCGCCGGGCAGCTCGAACCCGGCGGCCTCCCACGCCGCGAGCCCGCGGGCGGGCCCAGGCTCCGGCAGCACGAAGGTGTCGCCGGCGGGGCGCCGGCACGACGACAACCCCGAGAGCCCGCCGGCCAAGAGCACGGCCGCCGCGAAGGTCCGCAGCCGACGCGTGCCGGGTCTGGCGCCTTCCGCCTCAGCCCTGCTGCCCGGCACGTCCTCGGCTCCGGCTCCGGTCGCGATCGGCGCGCGGCTGGAGACGGTCCTCGCCCTGGCCCGCGACGAAGGCGCGCGCCTCGTCGAGGACCGCCGTTCACGAGCTTCCCCCGGCGACCTCGAGGAGCTCGCGATAGTACGTGGCGGCCGCCCCATCCTCGCCGGCCGCGACGGCAGATCGGGCGGCGCCCAGGAGGCCCTGGAAGCGGCGCGGGTAGAGCTCCAGGGACTGCCGGTAGGCCACCAGCGCCTCGACCGGGCGCAACTGCTCGAGCAGGAGATCTCCCAGCAACTCCGGCGACGGGATCGTCGGCGCGGGCGTGACCGCGTGCTTCGGCGTCGCCCGCTCCAGCTCCGCCGCCTCGCGCATCAGCGCCAGGCTCGACGCCGCATCGCGCTCGGCGTGGGCCAGCCAGGCGCCGACCGCGAGACGCTGCACGCGGATGCTGCGCGCGAACAGCTCCTCGCCCGCGCCGTCCGCCGCGTCTTCCAGCGCGCCGAGCCGGTTGCGCGCGTCGCGCGCCTCGTCCGTCCGCCCGAGGCGGGCCGCCCCGAGCCCGCGCGCGAACCAGGTCACCGCTTCGGGCCACCAGAAGCGGTCCCAGTCGAGCTCCGGGGGGCGGCGAGGCGCGAGCGCCGCCGCCTCGCTCCAGGCGCGGCGCTCGAGCGCGTAGCGAGCCCGCGTGGACGCCAGGTGAAATGCCGTCTTCAACGTCGGCTGCAGGCGTGCCGTGCCGAGCAGGCGGCCCAGTTGGCTCTCGGCATCGCCGTCCGCGCCCTTCTGGAGATACGCGTAGACCAGGTACTCGATCGCGTGGGGGAACTCGTCCCACACGAACTGGCCGCGGTCCCCGGCGGGGTGCTCGAGCGCGGCCTCCGCCGCCAGCAGGTTGCCGCGAATCACCGCGTCCCAGTCACCGAGCCGGATGTAGATGTGGGTCGGCATGTGGAGCGCGTGGGGATTACGCGGAGCGACCGTCTCGTACTTCTCGATGATCGCGAGCGACTCGCGCTCTCGTCCCGGCACGTCGTTGGCGTGCACGAGGTAGTGCATGGCGCCGGGGTGGTCGGGGTTGCGCTGGTAGACCGCGAGCAGCAGACCGGCTGCGCGCTCCGCATGCGCCCTCTGCGAAACCGTGTCGGACGGCGCGGCGGCCAGGTGCGCGAGCGCGTAGAAGGCAGCCGCTTCGGGATCCTCGGGAAAGGCGTCGTACACCTTCTCCATCGCCCGCTCCCACCGGCCAATGCGTTGCCAGTACTCGGTCGACGCCGGGTCGAGGAAGAAAGCCGCCCCGGCCTCCACGAAGAGGCGCTCGCGCTCGGTGCGGGGCGCGAGCGAGCGCGCTCGCTCTACCGCCTCCCACCCGCGCCGCAGCTCCTCGGGTCCCGGCCGGGTCGGCCACAGTGGCTGGAACAGGGTCATCGAGATCCCCCAATGCGCCATTGCGCACCCTGGATCGATCGACGCGACCCGCTCGAACGTCTCGCGCGCACGCGGGTAGGTCATGTGGTGGAGCAACGCGATGGCTCGATCGAACTCGACCCGAGCCGTCTCGGAGCAGGAGACCGGAAACGCGACCGTGCCCAGTGCATGCTGGTCGTGGGGCTGCGCCCCTGCTGGCCGTGGTGCCATTCCGGCGCCGCCGACGAGCGCGACGGCCACGAGGACCAGACCGCGGACCAGACCGACGTGCGCAGCGCGGTTCTTCATGATTCGCCCTCCGTTCGTGCCCCGGGCTAGCGGCGCCGGCGCTCGGAGCGCGGCTCCTCCCCAGCGGCCTTCGAGCTCGGCGGCGCGCCGGCGCCGGCTCAGTACACGCCGACGGTGGTGGTAGCCGCGATGCGGCTGAACGGCCGGACACCGCTCACGCCGTCCCACGGGTACGCATTGTACGGCGGCTCGCGCTCGCCCTCGTCGCGCTCGAGGAAGCCGGGCACGAAGAACTCGCGGGTGAGCGTGGTCAGGCGCACGCGGCCGGTCTCGCCGTAGCCCACGACGCGCTCGGGCTGGTCGGGATCGACCACCTCGATCACCGCGCGCGGCTGCGGCGCGTGGTAGATGATCTTGTAGCCGTTGGCCGGGCCGACCGGCTGCGACGCCGCGAGACCCATCAGCGTGTTGCCGTAGGTCGGCGTGATGTAGACGCCGTCGAGCAGCTCCTCGACCGCGAAGCGCGTCCACTGCGGTGTGAACTCGGTGCCGCCCGAGAAGATGCCGAGCACGCCGCAGTCGCGCAGCGTCTTGCCCCTCTTCTCCAGAGCGATACACAAGCCCTCGAGCAGCTTCGGCGTAGCGAACATCGCCTTGACGTCGTGGCCAGCCTCGAGGATCGTCACGGCCTGGTCGATGACGTGCGTCTTGTACGCCTCGAGGTGTTCGGTCCAGCCCTTCTGGATCAGCTTGATCACCCAGCGGGGATCGAGGTCGATACAGACGGAGATGCCACCGCGATGCTGGCAAAGATGCTCGACCGCGAGGCGCAGCCGCCGCGGCCCCGACGGACCGAGCATCAGCCAGTTGCAGCCGCGCGGGAAGAACTGCTCGGGCAGCGTGTCGCTGAACTGCTCGTAGTCGATGCGGAAGTCGTCGATCGAGATCCGGCTCTTGGGAACTCCCGTGGTGCCGCCGGTCTCGAACACGAACACCGGCTTGTCGGCGAACGCCTTGGGCACCCATCGCCGGAGCGGCCCGCCGCGCAGCCACTCGTCCTGGAACAGCGAGAACTTGCGGAGGTCGTCGAACCCCTGCACCTCCCTGGCGGGCTCGAAGCCGAGGCTCTTCGCCTGCTCGAGCCAGAACGGGGTGCCCGTGGCGGGGTCGAAGTGCCAGGCGACGAGCTCGCGCACGTGGGCGTCGAGGCGCTCGCGCGCCGCTGCGACCTTGGCTTCGAGCGTCAACGTGGGAGACTCGGTGGTGGTCATGCGCGCTCCGGGGTCTCAGTGCTGGGCCCCCACGGCGAGTGCCGCGGCACGCAGCAGCAGCCTCGCGGGAGCGCGCGCACGCTATCAAAGCAGTCTCGGAGCCTGGGGCCCAGGGAGAGCCCCGCGAGCCGCGCGCTTGGGCGCAAACTCTTCGAGTCACGTACCATCGAAGACCGTGCATCTCCGGCCTATCGACCCGCGGCCCACCGGGCGTCGCGTCGAGCGCGGCGTCGCGGCCGCGCTCGCGGTCGCGATGCTCTGGCTCACCGCCGCCTCGCCCGCCGCCGCGGAGAGCGTACGTCTGAGCGGGCGCCTCGCGACGTGGGACGACCGGCCGCTCGCAGGCGTCGAGGTGTCGCTGCGCGCCGACGCGCCGGCCTGGGAGCGGACCCTCGCGGCCTGGGAAGGTCGTGCGCCCGCGGCGACTCTGGCGACCGCGAGGACGGATCCCGATGGTTTCTTCCTCCTGGAGGCGCCTGCGCCCGGGTTCTGGGAGCTGGTGGCTCGCGGCGAAGGCGTAGCGGCGAGCCGACGGGTAATCGCGGAGTCGAGCGTCGAGCTGGGCACGTGGATGCCGCCGCGGACCAGGACGATCGAGGTCGATGTAATCGGCGCGGGCGATCGTCCCGTGCCGGGGGCTCGCGCCGCAACAGCCCAGTCGCAGTGGAACGACGCGATTCCGGACGAGGATCGTCGCGCAGTCACCGACGCGCGCGGCCGCGCGAGGTTGCTCGGGCCGTCGCAAGACGTGTGGCTGGTCGCGCAGGCGCCGGAGACGACGGTCGCGGTCGAGCGCCTGCGCGCGGTCACGACCACGGAGCCCGGAGAAGCGCCGCCGGCGGCGCGGGTCG